>DCGX01000001.1:0-43783 GCA_002315505.1 Ruminococcaceae bacterium UBA1767 | reverse complement strand
AAATCAAAGGTTGAACCGCTCAGCGAAGATGAACTCAAAGAGCAGGCAGAGCTTCGCAAGCAGTACATTGCAGCCTACAAAAGAAGTCTTGTTTCACAGCTTGAAAGCATCCGTGTCCTGGATGATAATGGAAACAAGCATAAGCTCAATAAAAAAACAAAATAGATTATTTTCCGCCGTTTTTACGGCGGTTTTCTTTTGTGTAAAATGACTATATATAGTAATAAATCTCATCTGAAACACCTGTAAACACTGATATTTTGATATTAATCGTTATTTTTCACAATAGTTTTTTTCATAAATAATGCTTTTGTATTTGTTCATATTCTATAAAAAACAGGCAAAAAAACTCGATTTTTGAAAAAATATTTTAATAAATCTACAAAAACACTTGCAAATTTTAAAAAAATTGTGTAAAATGTATATGTTTAATATGGCATTTTGTATAAATACATAAATCAATCGATTGAATTGTGCGAAACGTGCACACAATCTAAAAGTTAAAAGGAGTCATTCTATGTCTAACAGATTATTCCAGGGCGTTATTCATCAGCTCAAAGGTACTATTGACAGAACTATCGGTATTGTTGATGAAAACGGCTCAATAGTTTCCTGTAGTGAACTTGGCAGAATCGGTGAAACAATCAACCCTGATTTGGTTGCTCATGCATTTGAGGCTTCCGAGACAAGCATTATCAGCGGATGCGTTTTCAAAACCTTCGGCAATCCAATTCATCCGGAATACGCTGTCTTCATCGACGGAACAGACGAGCTCGCAACAAAATATGTTGAAATTACAGCCGTTGCTTTGACAAATCTCAAGCAGTTTTTTGATGAAAAATACGACAGAAATAATTTTATTAAGAATGTTATTCTTGACAACATCCTCCCGGGTGATATTTATCTCAAGGCAAGAGAGCTTCGTTTCAACAACGATGTTTCACGTTCTGTTGTTCTTATCAGAATTCCGGGACAGACAGATGCTGTCGCTTATGACGTTATTCAGAATCTTTTCCCTGATAAGACAAAGGATTTCATCGTTAATATCAACGAAACAGACATTGCTCTTATCAAGGAAGTAAAATCAAGCATCGAATCAAAAGACCTTGAAAAGCTTGCCCGTTCAATCGCCGACACTCTTTCAACAGACCTTTATGTTCATGCTTTCATCGGTATCGGTTCAACCGTTTCAGGCATCAAGGAGCTTGCACGTTCATTCAAGGAAGCTCAGGTTGCCCTTGAGGTTGGTAAGTTTTTCGACACAGAAAAAGCCATCGTCAGCTATGACAGCCTCGGTATCGCAAGACTTATTTATCAGCTTCCTACAACACTCTGTGAAATGTTCCTTCACGAAGTATTCAAGCGTGGCTCTATCGACAGCTTAGACCCCGAAACACTTTTCACAATTCAGAAATTCTTTGAAAATAATCTTAACGTAAGTGAAACATCAAGAAAGCTCTTCGTTCATCGTAATACTCTTGTTTATCGTCTTGAGAAAATCAAGAAGCTCACAGGTCTTGACCTGAGAGAGTTCGATGATGCTATCGTATTCAAGGTAGCTCTCATGGTTAAGAAATATCTTGATGCAAACCCGATTAAGTACTAAGGTAAAATATATGATAGATTTTAAAAATGTATCTAAAGTTTACGACAACGGTACTAAAGCACTGCAAAACATCAATATTCACATCGACAAGGGTGAATTTGTTTTCATTGTCGGTGCTTCCGGTGCAGGTAAAAGTACCTTCATCAAGTTGATGATGCGTGAGGAAGTTCCCACGAACGGTACAATCGTTGTCAACGGAATAAACTTAAACGAACTCAAGAAGAGAAAAATCCCCTACTTCAGAAGAAATATGGGAATTGTTTTCCAGGATTTCAGACTTATTCCGAATATGACTGTCTATGACAACATTGCGTTTGCGATGCGTGTTGTCGGCGCAAAAGAAAAAGATATTAAAAAGAGAGTCGCATACCTCATTAACCTCGTCGGTCTTTCCGCCAAGGTAAAATGCAAGCCAACAGAGCTTTCAGGCGGTGAGCAGCAGCGTGTTTCGCTGGCAAGAGCACTTGCAAACAACGCAAACATAATCATTGCCGACGAGCCTACAGGTAACGTTGACCCTCAGATGTCCTATGAAATCGTAGAGTTGCTCACTCGTCTTAATGATGCAGGTACTACCGTTATTATGGTAACTCATGCACATGACCTTGTTGAGAAATTCGACAAGAGAGTTATTATGCTTGACGGCGGTGAAATCGTTGTTGACGGAAACGTACAGGTTTCGGATTTGCCGGTTCAGAGCTCTTCGCACCTTAATGTTGCCAAAAAGGAAGAAATTGAAAGCAAATTTACCGAAACACCTGTCGCAGAAGAGTCAGAGGACGAAGCTCTGCCCGAGGAAAAGAGCGATGACGATTTTCTTAACGCAATTATCGGTGACACCGAATCTTACCGTGTGTACCTTGAAAAAGACGATGCGGAAGGCGGTGACGAATCATGAAAAAACGTGCCGGTTTAGGCTATCTTACTAAAGAAGGTTTCCGTAACGTATGGGTTAACAGATTGATGTCTATCGCTTCAATCGCCGTATTGATGTCCTGTCTTGTTATGATAGGCTCTGCTTTTATGGTTCTTGTAAACGTTGAAAAGGTTATGACGGAAATTGAAAGTCAGAATGTTGTTATGGTTTACCTTGAAGATGACGTATCGCAGGAACAGATTGACACTGTTAAGCAGGAAATGATTAAGCTTCAGTATGTCGGAAATATCGAATTTGTTGACAAAGACACGGCTTATCAGGCAGAATTAAAAGAGCTTGGCTCTGCCGCAACATATTTCGAAGGCTATGAAAATCCGCTTCCCGATATGTTTAAGGTTTCTGTTACCGATATGAACAAATTCGACACCACCGTTGATGAGCTTAAACAGATTGACAATGTTTTCAGCATTCGTGACAACAGAGATATTGCCACAACTCTTGCTCAGATAAGACAGGTTGTTACATACATAAGTGTCGGAATTATCGCAGTCTTGCTCATTATCTCACTGTTTATTATTGCAAACACAGTGCGAATCACTATGTTCACACGCAGACTCGAAATCAACATAATGAAGTCAGTTGGTGCTACTAACTGGTTTATCCGCTGGCCTTTCCTTATTGAGGGTATGCTGTTAGGTGCTCTTTCGGGATTGATTTCATTAGGTGCTGTTGCAGGAATATATCGTCTGCTTGCGCCGACAGTTTCGACAATGTTTACTCTCTTCAGCAAGGATTTTGCACTTGTTCCGTTCAGAAGCTATATTTTGTATCTTCTCGCTGCATTTATTGTAATCGGCGTTATGTCCGGTGGAATAGGAAGTATAATTTCTATTCAGAAATACCTCAGAGAGCGTGGAGGTGTTGTTTATGATGAAGCTGAATAACACCCTCAAAAACATTCTCGCAATAGCAATGTGCTTGTCACTCGTTGCTGTCAGCACATTTTTCTATACACCGAAAGCCTCCGCAGAAAGCGTTGACCAGCTTAAGGAAAAGTATTCCTCACTTGAGCAGAAGGTCAGCGACAGCGAAAAACGAATTTCCGAGCTTGAAAAAGAAAAAGCAGGACAAGAAAAAATAATTGATGCTCTTAATCAGCAGTTAAGCCAGTTAAGTGAACAGCTTGAAAATATCCAGTCACAGAAACAGGGTGTTTCAGCACAGATTGATGAGGCTGAAGCTAAGATTGCCGATTTGAACAGTCAGATTGACCAGTTGAATGCTGATATCGAAGAAAAAAATCAGGAAATTGATGCTACTGTTCAGCTCTTCTGTCAAAGAATGCGTGCCAACTATATGGCCGGTGATACAACTATTCTTGAGATGTTCACTAATTCATCAAATGTTGCGAATTTCCTCAATCGAGTAGAGCTTTTCAAGAGAGTTACTCAGAGTGACCAGAAGCTTGTCGATGACCTTAATGATGAAATTGCTTCCATTGAAGCGATGCAGAAACAGCTTGAGGAAAGCAAAACAGAGCTTCAGGGACAGAAGGTTGTTCTTGAGGGCAAAAAGTCAGACCTGCAGGTTGTTGAAAATGAGCTTAACTCAACGCAGGAAAGCATAGAAGCCAAATCTGCCGAGGTTGAAGAAAAATTAAAATCTATCAACTACGAAACGCAAGAGCTTAATGTTTCAGTTGAAGAATACAACGAAACTATGGAAAGCCTTGAAAGACAGATTCAGAACGCTATTAACAACGCCAAAAAAGCAAGTCAGAATAATTCCGGTAGCAATTCATCGAGTGATAAAATTATTAATGGAAATGTTTCCGGCGGCTGGATGTGGCCTGTTCCTGATTCGACTTCTTATGTAAGCTCGTCTTACGGATACAGAAGTGACCCTGCTACAGGTGTTACAAAGTATCACAGCGGACTTGATATTACTTGTTCTGCGGCTTACGGTAAACCATTGGTTGCAACAAGAGCAGGCACGGTTATTTTAACCGACTATATGTCCGGCGGTTATGGTAACTACATTATGATTGACCATGGTGACGGATTTGTTTCGCTTTACGGTCATTGCAGTTCGCTTGCCGCCTCGTACGGACAGTACGTTAAACAAGGACAGGTTATCGCATATATCGGTGCGTCCGGATATGCAACAGGACCTCATGTACATTTTGAAATCCGATATAATGGTGAAAAGGTTAATCCTTACAACTATATATCAAAAGGTTAAATTTTAAGGGGCTGTCTTTCGGCAGTCCCTTGTTTTAGGAAGATTTTATGATTAGAATTAACGAGCTTAAATTACCGCTTGAATGCACAGAAGATGATATTCTTTCTGCCGCCGCAAAGGCATTGCGTTGCCCGAAGCACACAATTAAATCACTTGAAATCATGCGAAAATCACTCGATTCAAGGAAGAAGGATAATCTTTTTTTCGTCTACAGCGTTGATGTTACTGTTGATGGCGATGAACAGTTAATACTCAATAAAAGTAAATGCAAGAAAGCAACTTTAACCGAGCCTTTCACATACATTATGCCGGAAAACAAACGAAAAAGTAATCTTCGACCTATTGTTGTCGGATTCGGTCCCGGTGGTATGTGGGCAGGTCTTACTCTCGCAAGAGCAGGACTTCGTCCTATTGTGCTTGAGCGTGGACGTGATGTTGACCAAAGAACAAAGGACGTAAATCGTTTCTGGGAAACTAAAAAGATTGATGAAACGTCAAACGTTCAATTCGGTGAGGGCGGTGCAGGCACATTTTCTGACGGCAAGCTGACAACAGGAATTAAAGATAAGCTCTGCAGAAAAGTATTCCTCGATTTTGTTGAATTCGGTGCTCCCGAAGAAATTCTATACTCATGGAGACCGCATATCGGTACAGATAAGCTCTGTCAGGTTGTAAAAAACATCCGTAAAGAGATTAAAAATCTCGGCGGTGATGTTCTTTTTTCTTGTCAGCTTACAAATGTTATTATCGCAAACGGAGTTGTTCACGGAATAACATACAAAAACGAAAAAGGCGAATTGATTGACCTTGAAACCGACAGCGTGATTATGGCAATCGGCCACTCGGCAAAGGATACTGTCGAGATGCTTTACAACAAAGGTCTTGACATTATGCAGAAGCCTTTCTCGGTCGGTGCAAGAATTGAGCATCCGAGAAAAATGATTGACACTGCACAATACGGCAGCTTCGCAGGACATCCTGCACTCGGTGCGGCTGACTATAAATTATCCTGTCATCCGCCTCACGGCAGAGGAGCGTATACATTTTGTATGTGTCCGGGCGGTACTGTTGTTGCCGCCGCAAGTGAGGAAGGCGGAGTAGTTGTAAACGGAATGAGTAATTTTGCCCGTGATGGCGAGAACTCAAACTCTGCACTTTTAGTCGGTGTTGAGCCGGAGGATTTCGGTAGCGAACATCCGCTTGCGGGCTTCGTTCTTCAGCGTGAAATAGAAGAAAAAGCATTCAAATGCGGTGGCGGTGATTTCACTGCTCCTGCTCAGTTAGTCGGTGATTTCCTGCAAAACGTGAAATCAACTTCGCTCGGTAGTGTAAATCCTACCTGTGCAACAGGTGTTAAAATGTGTGACATTCGTGAGGTTTTACCGAAAAAGGTTACCGACACAATGGCTGATGCGATAGTAAAAATGGGTAATCAGCTCAAAGGCTTTGACCTGCCCGATGCGGTACTTACCGCACCCGAAACAAGGTCATCCTCCCCTGTCAGAATTCTTCGTGATGAATTCTATCAGACGTTAAAGGTCCGTGGACTTTATCCCTGCGGTGAAGGCGCAGGCTATGCAGGTGGAATTGTATCCGCCGCAGTTGACGGCATACGATGTGCACACGCTGTGCTGAATGATGAGTTTTAATCAGTATCCCATTTGTAAAAACACTTGAAGGAGAAATAATATGGAACATTTTACTAACACATCATATTTTTTTATTCCATTTTCATGTGGTGATCCAGATAATTATCGTGAATTAATTAATGCGCTTGAATGTAGTAATGACTGGATAAAAGTAAATGAAAATATTAAATATATGCTTAAATATGTTGCCGATAAAATCCATGAAACAGGTAACAAGCCCAGCAGATGCTGTCATTTTATTTTAAACAATAACAGCCGGAAAATTTCTCAATATATTGGTCAATTCAAATGTTATTACAATGATAATGAAATAAAAAAAGAGTTCAAGTTTAATATATTGGAAATTCATCTGTATTATTTCAGCACATCTGTCGGAATTATTGCATTTAAAGTTCATTTTAACGATAATGATCCTTTTGTAATCGCAAATGCACAGTACTATTTAAAAAAGGTTTCCAGACAGAATATATACAAAAACGGTTCAGACGAGTCAATTACTTTTTTAGACATTTCCAAGAAAATTGTTGAAGATTTGCATTTTTCACAGGACTTTGATTTTTTCTTTTATTCGTTCCCGTCTAACGAACGTGCAAACGTACTTTCCTATCTCGAAGTTGAGCCTAAAGATGATTATCGTAAAGAATTATATTATTTACGCAGATGTTATAGCAACGGATTCAGCTATATACGTAATCCAAGTCAAGAAAAAAATGAAATTTTTTCTCTAACAAAAAATATTACATGGGGAATATCTTCGGAAGCGGCGGTTTGTCTGTCTTGCCCGCAACATAACAATCCGGAATTTAGTAAAAATACATTCTACAGCAATTTTACCTCACAATACCTTTTTATGTATATATTGCTTCTTCATCAAAAATATGTGCTGTATCTTTTCCTGACACAAATAGGTATCGGCGAAAACAATGACCTTAACAAGCTTGAAAAATACAAAAGCAATCTTTATGAATTTGAAACAGATTTTGTATTCTCTTGTGTAACTGAGGTTCCTCAATATCAGATTCTATATGAAAAATTATCAGCATCGTTTGAACTTGAAAAAATGTATACTGATGTTCATGAGCCCTTAATTTCACTTGCCGAAATCCGAAAAAAAGCTGACGAAGAAGAGGGAAAAAGAAGAGATGATAAACTGAATTTTGCTCTTATTCTGTTCTCTGTTCTCACATTATTTTCCGCACTTACCGACAGTGTTTCTTTTGCAGAAAACATACAGAATCTCTCAACATGCAATAAAACCATGCAGATTTTGCAAATAGTATTCTTTGCTTTTATCGGATTAGTTTCGTTAACAACATTTTTATTAATAATAAAATCGAAGAAAAAATGATTTTTGAATAAATTTTAATTATACAGACTATAATTTTAATAAATAATCAGAATTTCAGGTAGATAATAATATGGATAATGACATGCTTTATATCGGGTGTTTTCTTCAGAATTCTGAATTTCAGAATTCTGTTAGAAATATTCGAAAAAACAATTTAAAAAACGATATTATTAATCCTCATATAACATTTGTTTATAAACCTATAATTATAGATCATTCCATTTTCGGTGAAATAATTAAAATAAAGATTACAGGCTATGGTAATGATGGTGTAAATGAAGGTGTAAGTGTTTCTGTTTTTTCGGAAAATAATATTATTATGGATCTTTTTTCAAAACTAGAAGCACCGCACATTACCATCTCGCTCAGTGACGAGGGAAAAGCCGTTAACACAAGATACCTTCATTTTAATGAAATTGAACCAATTGAAATAAGCGGAATTTTCGGAGGGTGCACACTGGATAAAAGAATAATACTAAAACCATAAAAACAATCCCCGATTCACATCGGGGATTGTTCCAATTTAGTGCTGAACAAATTCAGTCATTCAATATTGATTTAAGATATGTAAAGCCTTTTGGAACACCGGTAAGCGGTGTTTCTTTTCCTTCATACTCGAGTGTAATCCAGCCGTCATATCCGGAGCTTTTGATAACATCAACGCATTCCTTTACAGGAACAACTCCGTCACCGAGAACTGAACCGCAAAGATGATTCCCATCACGTGTATCGAAGTATCCGTCGGGCTTCGGCTGTGATTTATCAATGAAGTAAAAATCCTTAACGTGAGCACAAACGATATATTTTACGCCTACCTTTACCGCATCAAGAGACTGCTGGTCAGCACACATAAAATTTCCAATATCCACTAGCCAGCCGAAATTCTCGTCATCAACGGCAATCATCAATGCTTCAAGTCTGTCACTTTGCTGACAATAAATACCGTGATTTTCTACAGAAGTTTTTATGCCCTTTGTTTTGGCATATTCTGTAACCGCCTTACATCCCTTTGCGAGTGTCGGCAGATACTTTTCAAAGCCTGTAAGAGAATGTCTTTCGCCATCTGGACCGCCTGTTGCATCGTGACGCATTGTTTTTACGCCGAGAGCTTCTGCAACATCAACCTCTTTTTTCAATCTTTCGATTTCAGTATCAACATCTTTATTTATAAAATCTGCACCGATTGCATAATTTGTAATTTCAATGCCAAGCTCTTTTGCAAGAGTTGAAAGATTTTTTGCGTGAGTGAGCTTATCCACTCCCTCGGGCGGATTTATTTCGGCATACTCAATGCCGTCAAAACCCATTTCTTTTGCGAGCTTCATTCTTTCAGCGTCACTTGTTCCGAGAGCTGAATAACTGTAGCTGCTAACAGAAACCTTCATATTATACACCCATCTTTGCCTTAAGGAATTCTACTGCCTTACGGATATCCTTTTCGGGATTGTCGCCAACCTCACGCTCGATAGTAAGGAAGCCCTTATAACCGATGTCATCAAGTGCCTTGAGATATTCATCCCAGTTTACACTACCCTCACCGAGAGGAACCTCAATGAAGCTGTCAGCAGTAACAATTTCAGACTCAACCATACCATAGATAATATCCGGGTCAACATAGAAATTCTGTCTGCCGTCCTTTGCGTGTGTGTGAACGATATAATCCTTAAGATTATGAACTGCCTTTGCAGGGTCATCGCCTGTAACCATTACAAGGTTTGCAGGGTCAAGATTTACGCCAACACCCTTTGAATTAAGTGAATCAAGGAATTTTTTGAGTGTTGCAGACTTTTCCGGTCCTGTTTCGATTGCAAAATGAGCGTCAATGCTGTCTGCATAACGGCTCAATTCAAAGCAGGCCTCCTGCATAATCTTATATCTGTCTGCATTCTCATCCTCGGGAACAACACCGATATGAGTTGTAACAACATTTGTTTCAAGGTCTTTTGCAAGGTCAAGAATTCTCTTTGACTTCTCGATTTTTTCAGGATTAAGCTCAGGATGAACAAAACCGCCACCGCCTAAATCTCCGCAAAGAGCAGAAATTACAAGACCATTGTCCTTTACATGATTGAGAAAATCTTTTCTGTTCTGTGCAGTAAGATTTTCGGGAGCCATTTCGCCTCTTGTTGAATAAACCTGTAAGCCCTGTGCGCCAACCTCACGAGCCTTGACAACCGCATCCTTAATATCAATGCGGAAGCTGTCAATAATAACGCCGATTGAGAAATTATACATAATTGTTTCCTCCGATTATTCTGTCTTTAATGCTATTCCAAGCTCATCGAGCTGAATTCCGTCAACTGTTGCAGGACAGCCTGTCATAGGCTCGCTTGCATTCTGTACCTTCGGATATGCAACAACGTCACGAAGACTATCACAGCCGAGCATCTGCATTACAAGTCTGTCAAGACCGATACCCATTCCGCCGTGCGGTGGAGCACCGTATCTAAATGCGTCAAGCAGGTAACCGAACTTTGCATATGCTTCTTCGTCTGTGAGATTAAGAAGTGTGAAAATTCTGCTCTGAAGCTCGGGATTTGTTATACGAATCGAACCCGAAGAAAGCTCAATTCCGTTGAGAACAAGGTCATATGCCTTTGCACGAACCTTTGCCTTGTCTGTTTCAAGATATTCAAGACATTCGTCCATAGGTGCTGTAAACGGATGGTGCATTGCTACCCATGTCTTGCTGTCCTCGTCCCAATCGAAGAACGGGAATTCTGTAATCCAAAGAAGATTATATTTACCCTCAGGAATAATATCGAGCTTTCTTGCAACCTCCTGGCGAAGTGCACCGAGAACATTAAATACGATTGAATTCTTAACATCGCCTACGATAAGAACTACATCGCCTGCCTCAGCATCTGCCTTCTTGAGAATTGCAGCCATTTCATCCTCTGTGATGAACTTTGCAAATGATGATGACATTGTGCCGTCCTCATTAAGTCTTACCCATGCAAGACCCTTTGCACCACTGCCCTTTGCAGACTCTGTGAGCTTGTCGATTTCTTTTCTTGTAAGAGTCTTTACCGCATTCTTTGCAGTGATACCACGAACTGAACCGCCCTCGTTGATTGCTCCTGTGAATACACCGAAGCCGCAATCCTTAACGATGTCGCTCAAATCATAAAGCTCCATACCGTAACGGGTGTCCGGCTTATCAGAGCCGAAACGCTCCATAGCCTCTTTATATGTAAGACGAGGAAGCGGAAGCTGAACATCAACACCGAGAGCGTCCTTGAACACTCTCTGCATATAGCCCTCACCCATTGCAAGCACATCTTCCATATCAACAAATGACATTTCAAGGTCAATCTGTGTGAATTCCGGCTGACGGTCTGCACGAAGGTCTTCGTCACGGAAGCAACGTGCAATCTGCATATATCTGTCAAAGCCCGCTACCATTGAAAGCTGTTTGTAAAGCTGAGGTGACTGCGGAAGTGCGTAGAATGAGCCATTGTGAATACGGCTCGGAACAAGGAAATCTCTTGCACCTTCGGGAGTTGAACGAATAAGAATAGGTGTTTCAATCTCGATAAAGCCGTTCTCGTCGAAGTAGTCACGGGTAATCTTGCAAATCTTATGACGCATCATAATGTTCTTCTGCAAGTCAGGTCTTCTCAAATCGAGATAACGATACTTAAGTCTTGTAAGCTCAGATGTCTGACAATTTTCAACAATTTCAAACGGAGTTGTTTCGCTCTTTCCGAGAACTCTCAAATCCTTAACGTCAATTTCAATATCACCTGTCGGGATATCCTTATTCTTTGAAGAACGCTCACGGACAACACCCTTTGCCATAAGAACAAATTCACTTCTTGCACTGAATGCCTTATCAAAAATTTCTTTGTCTGTGTTTTCGTCAAATGCAAGCTGAACAATACCTGTGCGGTCACGTAAATCAATAAAGATAAGTGCACCGAGATCTCTCTGTCTTTGTACCCAACCTGCTACTACAACCTCTTTGCCTGCGTCCTCGATACGAAGCTCACCGCAATAGTTTGTACGCTTTAAGCCTGTCATAAAATCCATTATATTAAGCCTCCTAAAAATTTGCTCAAATCTATATTGCTGTCACCGCTTGCAATATCCTGCAATTCGGAAGCAGCTGACTGAAGAGAAACATCCATAAAAGCATCTGCAAAGCCTTCAAGCATAAGCTCCTGTGCTTCTCCGTTTTCCATATTTTTAACCTTTACCTTACCTGCGGCAATGTCATCATCACCGATAACTGTAGTAAATTTTGCTCCGATTTTATCAGCATATTTCATCTGTGCCTTAACACTTCTGCCTACAATATCAAACTGTGCCGACATACCCGACTGACGAAGCTCAAGTGCAAGCTCTGCCGCTTTAAGTGAAGCATTATCACCGATACTTGCGATATATAAATCGGGTTTCTTAGCTTCCGGCAATGCTATTCCCTGTGCCTCCAAAAGAAGAAGTATTCTTTCGATTCCTGCGGCAAAGCCGAGAGCAGGAACGTGCGGTCCGCCGATTTCCTCGATAAGTCCGTCATATCGACCGCCTGCACAAACAGCACTCTGTGCACCGAGAGCATCGGTAACAAACTCGAAAACAGTTCTTGTGTAGTAGTCAAGTCCACGTACAATATGCGGATTAACTTCATAAGTTATATTCATCGCTTCAAGGTAAGCCTTTACCTTTTCAAAATGCTCCTTACATTCATCGCAAAGATAATCAAGAATTACTGGAGCTTCTTCGCCTATTTCGTGGCAGACAGGACTCTTGCAATCAAGAATTCTCATCGGATTTCTGTCAAGTCTTTCAATGCAGGTCGGGCAAAGCTCGTCCTTACGTGACTCAAAGTATGCTTTAAGTGCTTTCTGATATTCTTTTCTGCACTCCGGGCAACCGATTGAATTGATTTCAAGACGAATTCTGTCAATTCCGAGGAAGCCAAAAAGCTCGTTACCGAGTGAGATAACCTCTGCATCGGCAGCAGGTGAAGCTGAACCATAGCATTCGATTCCGAACTGATGGAACTCACGAAGTCTGCCAGCCTGCGGTTTTTCATAACGATAGCATGATGTTACATAGCTTACCTTCTGCGGCAACGGCTCATTCTGAAGTCCGTGCTCAAGAAAAGCTCGTGCAGCACCTGCTGTTCCTTCGGGACGAAGCGTGATTGAACGACCGCCCTTGTCATCAAAGGTATACATTTCCTTCTGAACAACGTCAGTTGTGTCGCCTACCGAACGTGTAAAAAGCTCTGTATGCTCAAAAACAGGTGTGCGGATTTCTTTAAATCCGAATTCACTTGCAATTTCAAGCAGAGTGCTTTCAACAAATTGATTTTTGTGACTCTGTGAAGGGAGTACATCCTGTGTTCCCTTAATAGCCTGTGTAATAAGTGCCATAAAATCTCCTTTTATATAAACAGCTAAAGCCGTAGTTATTCTTCTTTATTTAAAGTGTAGAACGCCATATATGTCGGCATAATTGTCTGTATCGTGATAATAATTATTCCGATTGCTCGAATTGTGGTGCACGTTGAAAAATAAACCGGTGTTAAAACAAGTGAAACAGCAGTAAAACCAAGTGCAATAAAAGACATCACCTTTGTATTCTTAATAATTTCCGCAAAAGAAAGCATAAGAACAACATCGCAAATCAAAACCAAGCCCAATTCTATCCAGTTATATGCTGTCGAAAATCCACCGAAATCAACCGATTCACTACCTTTGATAAACACTGCAAACCAGTTTGCAATAAATGGTATGGATGCTATCGCCGCAAAAAGCTCGGTATGTTTTTTTCTGACGCCTGCAAATCCGCCCAACATAAACGGAATGCAAATCGCAAACAAGATAATTCCGACTATCATAACCGCTGATGAATAAAAACTTGATTTAAAGAAGAAGCTGAGGAAACTGAAAACAAAACAGCTCACCGCAATCAAGACAAAACCGATTGTCAAAATCAGCTTTTTCTTATCGATCTGTTTTTTCTTAGGCATCATTTTTCCGCAATGCGGACAACGAAGCAGGTTTTCGTTTTCTACTTTCTTTTTACAATTCTTACAACGCATAAATAACCTCTTATCAATAATTTGAAAAATCAATCAATTCATTTTTTGTCCAGCTATGATTTGCTTTCACTTCAGGCTCAACAAATTCATCCTTTTTTGCATAGATAAATGCACTGCCGTATTTTTCGGTATAGCTCTCGAATTCCTCAAGCTGTGCATCCGTCAACGGCTTAACATCAATCTTTTCCTGCGTAATCAATGAATTCGGTGCAAGATAACCATGAGCTATGCACAAGCACAGACACGCAACACAAATCAACGGTTTTGCAAAATTGATTTTAATTTTCAAATTAATTATGGAATAGATATCGTACACCGAAAGCATAAAAATAGTCGGCATACAGGTTCTGAATATCAGATAGTTTTCAACACCCAACATCAGCTGAGCACCGAATGCAAGTATTGTCACCGTTATCGGCAACCAATCTTTATTATATTTGTATATAAGTATTCCTGCTGTCAGCACGGTCGCACAATAAGTTATCGCAAAGCAACAAAGCATTACCGTGCAGAAAATATTAAACGAGTCGGGAAATTCAATATCCGTAAACATTGAAATTGCTTTAAGCGAGTAGTTGAATACCGCAAAAACCACCGCAGGAATAACAACGAATTTTTTATTTGTCAGTTTAATTATCCACAAGCCCGACACGGCTAATGTAACGAGAATCAGCAATGCAACATTAACACTGCCGAACCATATTGTTTTTATATTATTAAATACATTACCTGAAAAGTTAACCGCAAACGAACCGCTTTCATCAGAAATATCAATCATTCTTCTGCCCGACTTCGACAGAAATACAATGCTTACAATCCCTGCAACCGACACAAGAATTCTCACAAGATACGAAATTTCAATCTTTTTCTGAGAAATCAGCTTGTCCGAAAGCATAAGCACCCAGAATCCGAGTGTCATCATGCAAACCTGTTCAACAGTAAATGCACAAATCAATGTAATCGGAAGCAACAGCTTTGATTTCGGATTATTTCTGTAAACCAACAGCAATGCCAAAAACAACAAATTCGGGAAGAAATAGTTAAATGAGCCGGTTATCCAGTACAACGATTCGTTCCAAATACACGGATGAACCGAAACAATCGAAAACACAGCAAGCACAATCCCGAGCTTAAACTCATCGGATTTCCTGTCGGAGAAAAGTCTTGAAACAACTACACAATACGCACATAAAAGCGCAGAGCAAACCACCTTCCAGATATATTCACCCACAGAAAATTTAAGGGTAAGAATATCAAGAAAATGTACAAGCGTTCTGCCGTTATAATCAGCATAATGCCATTTCAAAAAGTCAAATATCTGCGTGAGCTTGCAGACTGCGGCCTGCCTGTATATATAATCATCGCCCTGTAGCGTTACGTGAAAATTGATATACAGTGCAGACACAAACAAAACTGCAAGAAAGAAATAATGATAATATTTCTCTGCTAATTTTACGGGCTTATTCATATTTTATTTTTTAGGATTAACGATATCACGCCAGTCAAGATCTCCTCTTTCAAGTGCGTGAATCAATGCTTCAGCCGTAGCAATATTAGTAGCGGCAGGAACGTTATGAACATCGCAAAGACGTAAAAGACTTGCAACATTCGGCTCGTGGTCCTTTGCATCGAGCGGATCGTTAAATATCAGAAGCATATCAATTTCGTTGCAGGCAATCATTGAACCAATCTGCTGGTCGCCGCCCTGTGAACCGCTCAGAAATTTAACAATGTCAAGTCCTGTTGCATCGGCAACGAGCTTACCCGTTGTGCCTGTTGCAAACAGCTTGTGTCTTGACAGAATTCCGCAATAAGCTATGCAGAACTGTGTCATAAGTTCTTTTTTCGCATCGTGTGAAATAAGAGCTATATTCATACATCTACCTCCGTAGTTTTATTCGTTTGTTTCCGTGTTTTCTGCAGTTGTCTGTGTTTCTGCAGACTCCTCGGCAGGAGCTTCGTCCGTTGTTTCTTCATCCTCGTGAGGAACAGCAACCATAGTAACAATTCTCTCACCATCGGTTACTCGCATTACACGAACACCCTTTGACGGACGATTGAACATACTGATTCCGTCAACAGGAATTCTGATAATAATACCGTCAGAAGCAATAAGAATGAGGTCTTCGTCACGACTTACCTCTGCAACTGCGGCAACATCGCCATACTTTTCAACGTGATAGTTGATAAGTCCCTTACCGCCTCTTGACTGAATTCGATAATCGTCAAAGCTACTGATTCGACCGTATCCCGTTTCACTGACTGTGAGAATCGCTTTGTTATCGTCGGCAACCGCCATTCCGATAACCTCGTCGCCCTCTTTAAGCTCAAGCGCCTTAACACCACGGGCAGTTCTGCCAATAGGACGGGCATCATTCTCGTTAAAGCGGATTGACATACCCTTCTTTGTGGCAACAATTATGTCATCGTTGCCCTTTGTGAATGCAACCCATGCAAGCTCGTCACCCTCATCAAGGTTAATTGCGATAACACCCGATTTTCTGATGTTACCATATTCAGTAACAGATGAACGCTTGATAATGCCGTTACGAGTAAACATATTGATGTATTTATATTCTTCATCGTTGCTCGAGCATTTCATTGAAGAAATCTTCTCGTCAGTCTCAAGCGGAAGAAGGTTGATAATATTCATACCCTTGCTGTTACGTGAGCCTTCGGGTACTTCATAGCCCTTGAGCTTGAACACTCTGCCCTTTGTAGTGAAGAAATAAATATATGAATGAGTTGAAGCGGTAAACATTGTCTTAACAATGTCATCCTCACGTCGGGTAAGTCCCTTTATACCCTTACCGCCTCTGCGTTGTGTCTGATATTCACCCATCGGAATACGCTTGATATATCCGAAATCCGTAAATGTGAATACGCAGGTTTCTTCGGGAATAAGGTCTTCAATATCAACCTCGCCAGAAACATTTTCAATCTGAGTACGACGGTCGTCGCCGTATTTATCTGCAATTTCAAGTGCTTCCTTCTTGACAACACCGAGGATTTTTGTTTCGTCGGCAAGAAGCTCGAGGAATTCAGCAATCTTGATTTTAAGCTCGCTGAGTTCATCCTCAATTTTCTGTCTTTCAAGACCTGTCAACTGACCTAAACGCATCTGCACGATAGCCTGTGCCTGAACCTCGTCAAGTCCGAAGCGGTTCATAAGTGCTTCCTTACCTTCGTTGACATTCTTTGAAGCACGAAGAATTTCGATAACCTCATCAATAAAGTCAAGAGCTGTGAGCAAACCTTCAAGTATATGTGCTCTGTCCTGTGCTTTCTTAAGGTCATATCTTGTTCTTCTTGTAACAACTTCCTTCTGGAAATCAATATACTGCTCAAGGACTTCCTTAAGTGTAAGAATCTTCGGTACACCGTTGACGATAGCAAGCATAATTACACCAAAGGTTGTCTGCAGCTGTGTGAAGGAATAAAGCTGATTCAATACAACCTGCGGATTTGCATCACGCTTGAGGTCGATTGAAATGTGCATACCTGCCTTTGAAGAATAATCGTTGATATCCGAAATACCTTCGATTTTCTTATCCTTAACGAGGTCTGCAATGCTCTCAATAAGTCGAGCCTTATTTACTGTGTACGGAATTTCCGTAACCTTAATTTCAAATCTGCCGTTCTTCTTCTCGACAATTTCAGCTCTTGCACGAACTGTAACCTTACCACGACCTGTTGCATAAGCGGCACGAATACCTGCTCTGCCCATAATAATGCCGTATGTCGGGAAGTCGGGTCCCTTTATGTGCTCCATAATCTCTTCAAGTGAAGCATCGGGATTATCAATAACACAGCACATACCATCAATAACTTCCTTGAGGTTGTGCGGAGGAATATTTGTTGCCATACCGACAGCGATACCCATTGAACCATTTACGAGAATATTAGGGAATCTTGACGGAAGAACTGTCGGCTCTTTAAGTCTGTCATCATAGTTTGTTGTAAAGTCAATAGTATCCTTGTCGATATCCGTAAGCATTTTAAGAGCCATCTTGCTCATTCTTGACTCAGTATATCGGTAAGCAGCGGCAGGGTCACCGTCGATTGAACCGAAGTTACCGTGACCGTCAACGAGCATATATCTCATTGAGAAGCTCTGTGCAAGACGAACCATTGCATCATAAACAGATGCGTCGCCGTGCGGATGATATCTACCGAGAACGGAACCAACTGTGTCGGCGCACTTACGATATGCCTTGTCGGGAGTAAGGTTGTTCTCGTACATTGTGTAAAGTATTCTTCTGTGAACGGGCTTTAAGCCGTCACGAACATCGGGAAGCGCACGGGATACGATAACCGACATTGAGTAGTCAAGGAAAGCATTGCGGACTTCCTTGTTGATATCAACATTATAAACCGTGGTGTTTTCAAGGTTTTCCTTGAAATTTTCATCAGGCTGATATGATGAATTCTTTGCCATTTCTATCCCGCCTCCTTATATATCAAGATTCTGAACGTATTTTGCGTTCTTTTCAATAAATTCACGTCTTGGCTCAACCTTGTCACCCATGAGTATTGAGAAGGTTTCGTCAGCTTCCATAGCATCCTCGAGAGTTACACGAAGCATAATTCTGGTCTTCGGGTCCATAGTTGTTTCCCAAAGCTGAACAGGGTCCATTTCACCAAGACCTTTGTATCGCTGAATATCACAGCTGCCGCCCATTTCTTCAATGAAGCGGTCACGCTCTTCGTCAGAGAAGGCATATTCGTGGCGTTTACCCTTGCTGACCTTGAAAAGCGGCGGCTGGGCAAGATAAATATGACCCTCATCAAGAAGCGGTCGCATATAGCGGAAGAAGAATGTAAGCAAAAGTGTACGGATATGAGCACCGTCGACATCGGCATCGGCCATGATAACAACCTTGTCATAGCGGAGCTTGTTGATATCAAAATCCTCACCGATTCCGGTACCGAGAGCAGTAACTATGGGAATGAGCTTTTCGTTGCCGATAACCTTATCAACACGGCTCTTTTCTACGTTAAGCATTTTACCCCAGAGAGGAAGGATTGCCTGATACTGTCTGTCACGGCCTTCCTTTGCGGAACCGCCCGCAGAATCTCCCTCGACGATGTAAATCTCTGTGCAGTCCGCACTTTTTTCTGTGCAGTCTGCGAGCTTGCCGGGAAGTGAATTGCTTTCAAGCGCACCCTTTCTTCTTGCAAGGTCACGAGCCTTTCTTGCGGCTTCTCTTGCTCTTGAAGCATCAAGTGCCTTTGAGAAAATTGCCTTTGCAACAGACGGATTTTCCTCAAAGTATGTCATTAATTTATCATAAACCATTGCGGAAACAAGACCTGTAATCTCAGTATTACCGAGCTTACCCTTTGTCTGTCCTTCAAATTCAGCTTCTGTGAGCTTAACACTGATAACGCAGGTAAGACCTTCTCTTACATCGTCACCCGAGAGCTTTTTGTCGCCGTCCTTGAGTATTCCGTATTTCTTTCCGTAATCGTTGAAAACACGTGTAAGTGCGGTTTTAAAACCTGTTTCGTGAGTACCGCCGTCAACAGTGTGAACGTTATTAGCAAAGGACAAAATAACCTCGTTATAGCTGTCATTGTACATCATCGCAATTTCAGCGCACTTGTCATCCTTTGTGGTTGAGAAATGAATCGGCGGAGTATGAAGCGGAGTCAATGCACGGCTTGTGTTGATATACTCAACGAAGCTAGAAAGGCCTCCCTCATAGCAGAACACCTTTTCAACAATATTTTCAGCATCACGTGAATCCGTAAGTGTGATTGAAAGTCCTGCATTAAGGAACGCAGACTCACGAAGTCTTCTCTCGAGAACTTCAAATTCATATTCAACGGTTTCTGTGAAAATCTCGGCATCAGCCTTGAAACGGATAAGTGTTCCCGTTTCCTCGGTATCACCGATAATCTTCATATCTCCGACCGCATTACCACGTGAGAACTTCTGATAATGCACGTGACCGTCACGGGAAACCTCAGCCTCCATCCACTCTGAAAGGGCATTAACAACTGAAGAACCAACACCGTGAAGACCACCGGAAACCTTGTATCCGCTTCCGCCGAACTTACCGCCTGCGTGAAGCACGGTAAGAACAACAGTAAGTGTCGGGATGCCCATTTTCTCGTGAATTGCAACAGGAATACCACGTCCGTTATCACGTACTGTAATTATGTTATCGGGTAAAATTTCAACTTCAATATGTGTACAGAAGCCTGCGAGAGCCTCGTCGATTGAGTTATCCACAATCTCATAAACAAGGTGGTGTAAGCCCCTCGGTCCTGTTGAACCAATGTACATACCCGGACGCTTACGAACAGCCTCAAGTCCCTCGAGAACCTGAATCTGGTCCGCACCGTATTCCTCTGTTACGGCTGTGTCCATTTCGTTGTCGAGAAGCTCTTCACTACTGACTTCCGCAACAACGGGTTCTAACTTTTCTTCGTTTTCCACGGTTAATTACCTCCGTTCAACTGACTCAAAAATGCGTTTGGCTTCTTTGCCTTCTTAGGTTTGTAAAGCGGAGGATGCTCCAGCTTACTTCTGTTTGCAGGTTTTTTCAAGAGCTTGGTTGTTTCAATAACCGACAGTGACATATCTTCCATATAATCAACACAGTTTGCAAGAAGAGTATCGTCATCGTAAAGAGAACCGAGCATTGTAACAACAATAACACTCTGAACCTGATTTGTACCGTCATTGTATACGTTGTTAAGCATATTAAAGAGCTTTCTCATCTGAACAGGGTCATTAGCCTTGATTGTTTCACGGAGCTTTGCGTTACCGTAATTGAGGAAGAAATCATCTGCAAGGAATTCACCGTATTTTTCGATGTTTTCCTTATAAATTTCCTTAAGCTCAGGATAAACCTGAACAAATCTGCTTCCGAGTGTAACAAGGTCAAAATAAACCGTTCCGCTCTTTGCGGCAGCCTTTGAAACAGGCTGCGGGAGCTTTTTGGATTGCTTACCCTTCTTGCCGTATACGTCATTGATTCCATCACAGAAATCATTCACAATATATTTAATCTCTCTGTCGTCTGTTGTTTCAGGGTCAAAGAGAGTTGTTGAAATCTTCTTGTAGTCACCGTCAACTGCACTTTCAGCCTGTGACTGTGCGCAGAGAAGTGAAATCTTGCCTTCAAAAAGCTCAACCTTTACAGAGCCTTTATTACCGCTGTAAAGAATTGTCGAATATCCGTTTTTCTGTGTGACAGGCACTTCTCCTTTTTCTACGGATGACGGCACAACTACCGAGAAACCGCTATCCCTCATTGTGCTGTCCATGCCCTTTATAATCAAGCCGAGTGCTGAAGTAATTTCCATAAATTTGCTCCTTTATATAGATAATATAAATATATGATAGAATTATATCATATATATGGTATTTTGTCACTATTTTTTTGCTATTTTTTTCGGGATATTTTTGCCTGTTTTACAGCAATTCGGTGTTGACTTATTTTAGCTGATATGATACTATTTTAAGGATTATGAAATAATTATTAT
Source organism: Ruminococcaceae bacterium UBA1767 (assembly GCA_002315505.1). Classification (GTDB taxonomy): domain Bacteria; phylum Bacillota; class Clostridia; order Oscillospirales; family Acutalibacteraceae; genus CAG-488. The sequence continues at coordinate 22,513 of DCGX01000001.1, read as the reverse complement.
GGGGTAATAGATATGATGAACGCACTTATTATTTTCGGCGGTGTTTCAAGCGAGCATGACGTTTCTGTCGTGTCTGCAAAATCCGTTATCGAAAACACATCAAAAGAGAAGTATAACGTAGTTATGCTCGGAATTTCCAAAGACGGAAAATGGTACAAATATGACGGTGATGTCAATAATCTGCCCGAGGACAAATGGCTCAGCGACACCGAAAATCTCACCAAAGCAATCATCTCTCCCGACAGAAACGACCACGGTATTATCGTGTTCGGCGAAGACGGCACAGAGGTTATCAGAATTGACGTTGCATTCCCCGTTCTTCATGGTAAAAACGGTGAAGACGGTACAATGCAGGGCTTCTTACAGCTTGCAGGAATCCCCTTTGTCGGTTGCGATATGCTCGCTTCCGCCTGCTGTATGGATAAGGTTATGACAAACACGCTTGCCGATGCTTCCGGCATTCCGCAGGCAAAATGGATTGGTCTTTCAAAGTATGAGTATGACAAAGACCCGCAGAAGTATATTGAAAAATCAGCAGAATATCTCGGCTTTCCTGCTTTCGTCAAGCCTGCAAACGCAGGTTCTTCCGTCGGTGTAAGCAAGGCAACTGACAAAGAAGACCTCGCAAAGGCTATCGACAAGGCATTTAAGGAGGACACCAAGCTCGTTATTGAGGAGGGTGTAGTCGGAATGGAAATCGAATGTGCCGTTATGGGCAACGAGGAGCCGATTGCCTCAATCTGCGGTGAGGTTGTTCCGTGCAACGATTTCTATGATTACGAAGCAAAATATATTAATCCGTCAAGTGAATTGCATATTCCTGCAAGAATCACAGACGAAAAGATGAACGAAGTCCGTGCGGCTGCCTGCAACGCTTACAAGGCTCTCGGTTGCTCAGGTCTTACAAGAGTCGACTTCTTCATTCGTGAGAGTGACGGACTCGTTATGCTTAACGAGCCAAACACAATTCCGGGATTCACATCAATCAGTATGTATCCGAAAATGTTTGCCGCTTCGGGCATTCCTTACGAAGAGCTTATCGACAGACTTCTCGGACTTGCTGTGGAGAAATGGCAATGAATTGCTTGATTACAATACACGATTTTCACGACACAGACGGTTCATTCGAAAAAGCCGAGCTTACCACAGTAGCGGAAATTGACGGTAGCGAAAACGATTACACAATCGGCTACGATGAGCAATCCGACGAATTGAAGGGCTGTCACACAATTATGCGAATCACAAACGGCAATTGTGTTGATGTGTCGAGAACAGGAAAATATACAACAAATTTAAAAATAGAGAAAGCAAAGCGAAACATATGTTGCTATTCAACTCCTATGGGTACTCTTTCAATGGGTGTTACAGGCTCAGGCATTACATCTGTTTTTCGCAATGGCAGACTTATTAAACTCGATTTCACTTACTCACTTGATTTTGATTCTGAGCTTGTCAGTAAGAACAGACTTAAAATCAGTGTTTCATACAAGGAGGAAAACTAATGTCCTATTTAGTTAACAAGGTTCAGGAACAGTTAAAAAACGCAATTACAACTGCCGTTGAAAAGAGTGTTGCAGACGGTACATTCACTTCTTCGCCTGCCGCCGGCTTCAATGTTGAAGTTCCTGCAGACAGAGCAAATGGTGATTTTTCAGCTAATGCCGCAATGGTATGGGCAAGAGAGCTTCACAATGCTCCGAGAAAAATTGCAGATGCAATTATGGCTCACATTGAGCTTGACGGAACATATTTTGTCCGTGCAGAGGTTGCAGGACCGGGATTTATGAATTTCTATCTCGGTGACAGATATTATGCCGATATTCTCAAGGACATCCGTGTAAAGGGTAAGGATTACGGTCGTTCGGATTACGGCAAGGGCAAGAAAATCAACGTTGAATTCGTTTCGGCAAACCCGACAGGTCCTATGCATATGGGCAACGCACGCGGCGGTGCTCTCGGCGACTGTCTTGCCGCTGTGCTTGACTGGGCTGGCTACGAAGTAAGCCGTGAATTCTACATCAACGATGCAGGTAATCAGATTGATAAATTCGCTCTTTCACTCGACATCAGATATCAGCAGTTGTTCAAGGGTGAGGATGCAGTTGAGCTGCCCGAGGACAGCTATCACGGAGAAGATATCAAGGTTCGTGCAAAGGAATTTGCTGACGTTAACGGCGACAAATATCTTGCTTGCAGTGAGGAAGAGAGAAGAAAAGCTCTTGTTGAATTTGCATTGCCGAAAAATATACAGGCGATGAAGGATAATCTCACAAAATACAGAATTGAATATGACACATGGTTCCACGAAAGTGTGCTTCACAACGACGGTGAGCTTACAGATACAATCAAGCTCATGACAGAAAAAGGTCTTACTTACGAAAAAGACGGAGCATTGTGGTACAAGAATATTGAAGTACAGACCAAACGTCTTCTCGCTCAGGGACTTAAGCAGGAGGACATAGACAAGCTCGAATTGAAGGACGATGTTCTTATCCGTGCAAACGGCAATCCCACATACTTTGCCGCCGATATTGCATATCACAGAAACAAGCTTGCAGTTCGTGATTTCGACACAGCTATTGACATCTGGGGTGCTGACCATCACGGTCACGTTGCAAGAATGCAGGGTGCTCTCGATGCAATCGGTGTCGGCGGTGACAGACTCGACGTTATTCTTATGCAGTTAGTTCGTCTTACCCGTGACGGTGAGGTAGTCAGAATGTCAAAGAGAACAGGTAAGGCAATAACACTTGTTGACCTTCTTGAGGATATTCCAATTGATGCAGTACGTTTCCTCTTCAATATGAGAGAGCCGGGCTCACAGATGGAATTCGACCTTGACCTTGCCGTTGAGCAGAGTGCAAAGAACCCTGTTTACTATTGCCAGTATGCTCACGCAAGAATTTGTTCAATCATCAAAAAGCTCGCTGAAGACGGCATAACAGCACGTGATTGCTCAGAAGATGAGCTTGAATTACTCAAGGCAGACGAAGAACGTGAGCTTATTCGCCATTTGGCGGCTCTTACAGGCGAAATTATTGTTTCGGCAAGGAATTACGACCCTGCAAAAATAACCCGTTATGCGGTCGATCTCGCAACATTATTCCACAAGTTCTACAATGCCTGCCGTGTAAACTGTGACGATGAAAAGCTCATGCAGGCAAGACTTTATCTTTGTATCTGCGTTAAGGATACAATCAAAAACATTCTTGAAATGCTTCACATCACAGTTCCAGAAAGTATGTGATTAAATGAACAAGGAAAGGTTCGTTCAGGTATTATCCCCCTTCAGAAATGATTGGGTCGCAAAGCTGATTTCGGCATGGTTTTTTGTAAGTGCAATTATTCTCTCAACAAAACCGACGTTGAGTCTTGAAGCTTTCAAGGATGTCAGTATTGTTCTGATATCCTTTGCAATTCTCGTAATCTTCGGTGCAATTTCATTTGCACAAAGAACATTTTCAGAAATCGGAATTGTTCAGGCTATACTGATAACAAACGTCACGTTTTTCTGCACAATAATGCTTTGCCGAACATCGAGTCTGTTTTCGATTCTTGCTGTCGGTGTAATAGTTGCAATCACAATGCTGTACGTCAAAAACAGCAAGGCTGAAATTTTCTTCAACATTAAATCGAAGAATCTCATAATTCTGCTCATTGCCGTGATTTTCGGTACATTATCAATGAGCATCGGAATCATGCGAATTGCAACATACTCATCACCTAATTACGATTTCGGAATATGGTGCAATATGTTCCACCACATGAAGGAAGGCTTTTTGCCGATTACATCGTGTGAACGTGACCGACTAATGTCGCATTTCTGCGTACATTTCTCGCCGATTTATTATGTTTTACTTCCGATTTACTGCATTTTTCCATCGCCATACACATTGAATATTTCGCAGACTCTTATTCTGTACAGCGGAATCATTCCTATGGTTATGCTTATGCAACGCAAAAGAATCGACAAGCTGACAATCGTACTTTTCTCGGCAATCTACGCAACATACCCTGTTATTTCAGCAAGTAGCTTTTATGATATTCACGAAAACTGCTTTTTGCTTCCGCTTTTACTGTGGGTTTTCTATTGCTACGAACAATGCAAAGCTGTTCCGTTTTTCGTGTTTTCGGCAATCACTCTTCTTGTCAAGGAAGATGCATTTATCTATCTCGTAATTTTTGCAGTCTATATTCTGTTTGACAGAAAGGACTTCAAAAAAGCTCCGATTTTAATTGTTGCTGCCTGCATTTATTTCGGTGTTACGGCGGCACTTATGAAAAAATACGGTCTTGGCATTATGTCCGACAGATTTTCAAATCTCACTCTCGACGACGAAGGTCTTTTCGGTGTTGTAAAAACGGCATTTACAAACCCTGCGTATTTCTTCAGTCAGATATTCCTTACACGTGACGAAAATTCCGACAAAATAAAGTACGTTGCGGAATTGTTTTTCCCGCTTTGCTTTATGCCGTTTATGACGAAAAAAACGTCACGATTTTTGTTAATTTCTCCTGTGCTGATAAATCTCATCACAACTTACGTTTATCAGTATGAAATTGCAAAGCAATACACCTTCGGCATTTCTGCATTTCTTATCTATGCTTCAATTCTCAGCGTTGAGGAAAAAGACAAGCTCAGCCGAAGATATATCTGCACAACAGCAACCGTAATGTCTGTCATTCTTTGTCTGTCGCTTTGTATCCCGAAGCTACGTGGATACACCGACACCTACAAGGCGGAAAAGGAAGATTACAGGAAAATCGAACAGATTCTCGATAAAATCCCCGAGGATGCTTCCGTTTCCATTTCAACATTCCTACTGCAGAAAATCTCGGACAGAGATTTGGTTTACGAGCTTGAATATCACGAAAAGCCCGATACGGATTACATGATTGTTGACGAAAGATATCTTACCAAAGAGCTTGAGGATAAATATATAAGCAAGTATATTGAGGCTGGATATAAGGTTGTTGACGGCTATGAAGGTTTGATTTCAGTATATCAAAAATAATTTTTATACCGCATTCTTTACGGATGCGGTTATTTTTTGTAAAATTTTTCATTTTTCTCTTGTAAAGTTTCGGCATAATTGATAAAATAAGTATATCTTATTATTTTGAGGTGTTAATTATGCCAAATAAAGCAGTTGAACTCGGCTACAGAGCTTATCAGAAGACTTTTATGGTTGCCGAATATTTCTTTGACTGGTCAGAGCCTGAACTTTTAAAAGGCCCGGGCGCAGTTAAAAAGCTCCCGTCACTCATCAAATCAAAGGGCATCTCATCTGTTCTTGTTGTTACAGATAAGGGTCTTATGGGACTTCATATTCTTGACAGTCTTTTTGAGAAGCTCGATGAAACAAACATCAAGTACACAGTATATGACGGTGTTCAGCCTAACCCGTCAATCGAAAATATCGAAGAGGCAAGACGTCTTTATCTCAAAAACGGTTGTGAAGGCATTATCGCTTTCGGTGGCGGCTCACCTATGGACTGCGCAAAGGCTGCAGGTGCAAGAGTTGCAAACCCGAATACTTCTGTTTCAAAGATGAGAGGCGAGCTTAAGATTCGCAAAAAGCTTCCACCGTTCTTCGCTGTTCCTACAACAGCAGGTACAGGCTCAGAAACCACTCTCGCCGCTGTTGTTACAAATATGCAGACTCACGAGAAATACGCTATCAATGACCCGAAGCTCCGTCCGAAGTTCGCTGTTCTTGACCCTGAGCTTACAACAGGTCTTCCGCAGAAAATTACATCAACAACAGGTATGGACGCTCTCACTCACGCAGTTGAAGCATTCATCGGTCTTAGCGGTACAAAGTCAACTGACGACTATGCAAGAAAAGCAACAAAGCTCATCTTTGACAACATCGAAACCGCTTACAATGACGGTCAGAATCTCGAAGCACGTGAAAATATGCTTGTTGCATCATTCTATGCAGGTATGGCATTCACAAGAGCTTATGTTGGTTACGTTCATGCAATCGCTCATAATCTCGGCGGTATTTACGGCACACCTCACGGACTTGCAAATGCTGTAATTCTTCCGCATGTACTTGAGTACTACGGTGAAACAGCTTATAAGAAGTTAGCAGAGCTTGCTGATATCGTCGGTCTTAAGGGTGACACAGATGCAGCAAAGGCAACTGCATTCATCGAGGCTATCAAGCAGTTCAACAAGAACATGAATATCCCCGACCACTTCGACTTTATTCAGGACAAGGATATTCCGACAATCGTTGAGCGTGCACTTAAGGAAGGTAATCCGCTCTACCCTGTTCCGAAGATTATGGACAAGGCAGATTGTGAAGCTGTTGTTAAGAAAATCAGAGGTTAATCGCTGAGCCTTCAGCACAAGCATAATAAAAATCAAGAAGAATTTCAGATTTTAATTGTTCTGAAATTCTTCTTTTTGTTTTTTCAAAGCTCACTTTTATGTCATTTTATTAATTTTGTCTTTAATTTCTCAATATTTCAAAATTTCCTATTGTAATTTTTAAACAGAGAATGTATAATATATCGGTAAATCGAATGTGAACGAAAGGATTATGTCCATTGCATCTGCCTTCGTTCATGGTTAATCCGTGCGATATGCACGGTGGAGGAGTTAAGAACATGCTTGGAAAATATGTTCGTATTAAAGTGACTCATCCCATTCATTCATATAATGCAGACTACAAGTTTACTTATGAGCTTAACTATGGTGTAGTTGAGGGTGCAAAGCAGTTCAACGCACCCGTAAAAGGCGCATTTATCATGGGTATCAACCACCCTGTCCGTAGCTTTGACGGAAGGGTTATTGCCGTTATCAAGTATAACGACTGCAAGGAAATTGATTGGGTTGTAGCACCGAAAAGTACAAGATTCATTAACATTGACATCATTGACAAAATTGATTTTGCAATGAAAAACAGAAAGCACACCATTGAATGCCTTTATGAGCGTTCATGCGGTGCAGTTGTCTATCGTGAAATCGGCGGAATGACGAGATATCTTCTTATAAAAAATCGTCGCAGTGCACATTGGGGATTTCCTAAGGGTCACGTTGAGCTTGGCGAAACCGACCACCAGACAGCCTGCCGTGAAGTCCTTGAAGAAACGGGAATTCACATCAACATTCACCCCGATTTTATTACGAAAAGCCAATACACAATTCAGGGCAAGGTTGAGAAAAATGTCAACATTTACCTTGCTTCCACTCAGGATACCCAGACCATTATTCAAAAAGAGGAAATTGAGGATTACATCTGGCTCGGCTACAACAAAGCTCTTGACAAGCTGCGTTTTGACAACGATAAAAACATCCTGTTAAAGGCCAATAATTACCTCATCGAAAAAAATATCATCACGGAGTAAAATATGGACGCTTTCATTCAAAGCCTGGTTCATTTTTTCAGTAATGTTATCCCCGACTGGCTTACGGTTTTTGTAATTTCACTTTGTCCTGTTCTTGAACTCAGAGGCGGACTTATTGCCGCAAAGCTGCTTGATATTGATTTTATCAGAGCCTTTGTTGTTTGCTATATCGGCAATATGCTTCCGATTCCTTTTATTCTTTTGTTCATTCGTCAGATTTTTAAGTGGATGCGCAAATCAAAGCATCTGGGCAAGCTTATTGACAGATTAGAGGCTAAGGCTGACAAACACAGAGATAAAATCGAAAAATACGGTGTATGGGGATTGCTTCTCCTTGTTGCGATTCCGCTCCCGGGTACAGGAGGATGGACAGGTGCACTTGTTGCGGCGGTTATGGATTTGAGAATCCGCAAAGCATTGCCTGTTATTGCACTCGGTGTATTGATTGCCGGAGCCATTGTCGGTTCGATTATGTATGGACTTTTAGGAAATATAGCATAGATTAAACGCTGTCCTTTCGGGCAGCGTTATTTTTTCACTTTATATTAAATTGCCTGTCTGCGTTCTGTGCGCAATCGGTAAAGCTGTTATTCTTCCACCATGACCATATGGAGCTGACTGCCGTCAAGGCATATGTAGCATAGCCTGCCCACGAATTAAGGTCAATTTCCTTTTCTGAAATTCCGAACAGAACAAGTGCCTGATTGACGAGCGCAAATACAAGCACCGCTGTACGTACCCAGGTCTGAACCGATACGCCCTTTAAATTCAGCTTTTTCAACCTAATTCCTCCTTTAATTCATCAATTCTGTGATGAGCCGATTTGACCGAGCTTTCAACACAGTACATTCTCTCTATGATATTGTTGTGCTTTTCCACCTTTTTCTCAAGCTGTTCAATACGATATGATGTCAGCTTGTTTGATGCAAGAATACCTCCGAGTGTTCCGATAAGAGTTCCTGCAAAGGCAACAAGTGCCGTTATTATTTCCGTCAAGCTCGCACCTTCTCGCAGTAGTCAAGGCAAATCCATCCCGACGGAATTTTTCCCCAGTTTTTCTTGATTTTCGATACAGTACAGACAACGCCCTTCACAAGTCCGTCAGCACTTTTATTTGAATTTAGCGATTTCACCTGTTCCTGAGCATTCTTTGTGAGCTGATTGAATTTCAGATATGCATAGCTTGTGCCTGCACCTTTTCTCACTCTTAACAACTCTGTATTAATTTTGTAGCTTCCGACAGTATAGCCTGTCGGAGCTTTATATTTTTTAGCAAAGGCTTCGGGGTCTTCATATTTCTCTGAAGTAAGGTCTTTTACCCCTAAATGCAGATGGATTCCCGTGGCCTTTCCCGTCATTCCTGTATAACCAAGGAGTGTACCTTTTTCAACGAGCTGACCGTTTTTTACACAAATGCTGTCAAGATGATAGTGGAGCAGCTTTTTGTTGATTCTCGGATATCTCACCCACACATAGTTTGCACCGTCATCTGCTTTTCCGCAGCTTATTACAGAGCCGTCCTCAATGGCGTACTGCGGTAATTTTTTGCCATTTGTTCCGTAGTCGGTACCGTAATGAAATGATGCGGTTGAGCCTGCGGACGTGCTGATAGTCTTCCTTTTTCCGTAAGACGAAGTCACATAATGCTCTGCATTATTAAAAATTATATTACTGATTGTACTCATTTATTCCTTTTCCTCCGTATTCATATTCTCTGAGTATTCCTGCAACACTTCTGTATGCTTCGGCATTGTTTTCAAGTCCGAGCGCATACAGGAGCTTTAACGCAAGGAATAATACTTCAATTTCGGTTTTAACATTAATCTCTGAAATGTGTATCATTTGCACTCACCGTTCCAAGTGGGAAAATAAGAGTCTGAGTCGGTACATCGTCTGCATCATAGTCAGCCGCAAGTCCCATCGGTGTGCTGACCTCAACAGGTACGGCTCTGTCGCTCGGAAACGCATTTAATACAACATTGAACGCCGTAACGCTTGCACTGTTGGCAGCTGATGAAGAAAATGCAAGTACAAAATTCACATTTTCACAATATGCTGTATTGGTTGATTCATTGTGGCTTGAATAATATGCCTGCAACACTGTTGACAACGGAATAATGTGTGTACCTTGTGAAAGCTCAAGCTCGATGGCAAATTTATCAGATGCACTTCGTGCCGTATAATCCTGCTCTGTTGAATTTTCCTGGTATAAAATCGGATTTATTTTTACTGTGCAGGCCACTGTTGCTTTTATCACAACCGAGCCGTTCATCACAATATTGCAAGGCATATCGAGCTTCATTGAATATGCTGAAATACCCATTCTCTGTGGTGTTACCGACTGAGCAATTGCAAAAACATCCGTGTTATTACTCTTTTTCCACGAAATATATTTTGTAAAAGCCTGCGGTTTTTCTGCTTTTGTGCATTTACTGTTAAGTGCCATTTTGTAAAGCACGTTACCGATAAGTTCAACATATCTCATGAAATTCTCATCACTGTCATCGCTGTAAATATTATCGTCCCACACCAATTCGCAGGTATTGATTTTGTACTCCTCTGCGGCATAGTTTGACAGTGTCGGATTCACTGATGCAGCGAGTACGGACTTCGACTTTGTATCCGATGAGGAGTATTTACTGCCGAAATCATTGACAACCTCAGCGAGAATCGATGCACAGTTTTTGTTATTCTTCGGATAAAATACTGTTCTGCCTGCAACAGCTAAATTGTTCGAATGCAAATCAATCAAAGCACAGAGCTTGTCATTTCTGAGCCCGTAAAGAAACGAGCTTACGTTTTGAGATTCGGCCTGATTTAATGCCGATGTACCTTTTTTCGTATGCGTACAGCTTGAAAATTTATACGGAAAGTTATATCCGATATTCACATCATCAGAGTTGTTTTCGGTATTGTTTTCGAGTCCGTAAGGATTTACAACAGGGATAACGCAAAGCTTGATATTGTTACGAATATATGCAAGCACCTTGTCATCTGTATTTCTGCAAAGCTTATCAAGAAAATAGCTTAATGCAATAACCGATGACCTGTCTGTACCGTGCACGCCGGATGTGATTACAACCGTTTTAACGTAATCTCCGGGATTGAAAACATAGCTGAACACGGCAAAATCCTCTGTTTCGTCATAGCCTATCATCTGCCTTCCGACATAATTCGGATAATCTGATTTCAGCTCCTCGAGCTTAAATTCAAGATAATCATAAAAAATGCTTTCATTTGCAGGTGACGGAGCATCGTCCGAATCGGTAATCTCATCGGGTGTATACCATTCCGGCAAATAACCGTCAAAGGTAATTTCCGTTTCATTGTCAACCTGTTTGAGCAATTCAGAAAATTTGTGTGACAATCCTCTTTTGAAGGTTTCAACTGCGTCCTCCATCTGAGTAATTGCATTTTTAATCACGTTATAATCTTCGTCAACCCATTCCCCTGCCTCACTTACACCGTCTTCAATTCGGTGAGCAACGGAATTTGTTGTTATAATAATGTCCTCGTCCTTTATGCCGTAAACACCGATACGAATAATCCCCGGATTTTCCATACAGACAGACGGAATTTTGCAGCAGTTGTTTACAAGATTCACTCTGTAGGAATCATTTCCGTTTGAACTGAAAACGGCAGTTTTGGTAAATCCGTTCCACTCGCTGTCAAAGGTAAATTCGCACTCGTCGTAATTTACACTTCCGCCTGTGGTGAAGCAATCTGCCGTTACGCTCAGCTTGTTTTTATTAACTGACAGCCTTATCTGATTCATTGTCTTCCTCCTTGTTATAGTAGTTTTTCAACGTATATGCCGTAATCATAATGTCCTTTTTCTGGTCATAGAATATGGCAATTTTTCTTTTCAGCTCGTATGTTTTAAGATAATTTTTCGACTTGTAAGCCTGCTTCAACTGCTTTGTATATTTTTCAATCAAAGAGTCAATCTGCTTTGCCGCATCAAAATATTCCTCACTCATTTGTGTTAAGGTTGTTTGCATATATATCTGCCCCTTCCGTTTGAGAATTCCATTGAAATTTCAATATTAAACAGTGCCGTGTACCGACTTGCGATTACCGCAGATGGTATTTTCAGTCCGTTTTCGATGTCACTTAATTCCTTCCTGCTTATTTTTAAATTTGAAGCAAGATTATTTTCGGTAATTGCATTTGAAAGGCGAAGGTTTCTCAATGCTTCACCGAATGACCTGCTTTCTTTTTTCTGTGCAGAAAGAATTTCAAGTGACTCTTCGACATACATCGGCACAATTTTTATATCTGCTAAGTCGTTTTGATATTGAATAAGCGCTGTCATACTATCCTTAATTGTCTGAGTGGCTCTGTTTAAAATTCTATAAATATTAGCCTGCGAAACATTAAGCTGACGTGCAATTTCCATTGTGTTCTGACCATTGAACCAATAGCGTCTTACTATATCTGCCTGACCTTCGGGCAATCTGTTGTTGATAATATCTTCAACAATTTGTGCAGTGGTGAGTTTCCGTATCCTTATCACAAGCTCGTCCAGAGTTTCAAGAGCCTGCGTTTCGTCGAATCCGCCGAGCCGCATACAGCGAAGTGCCGTTTTGGCCTCTTCTATGGAAATCACCTTATCAGAAATATTATTCACTTTTGTACCTCCGTTTGTTTTTCAATAGCACAGCTATTATTTTAGGAACAAATGTTCGATTTGTCAATAGTAAAAATAATATTTTAGAAAATTTTTCCAAATCTATTGACATTTTTAATAGAATGGCTCATAATAATACAAACGAAATTTGCAGAACAATGTCTTTTCCGAGCAGAATCGCCATATGCCGGCAAGGTATATTTTCTGATAAAGGTGTGTAAAAAATGAATATTATTAAGGAACTACGCAGGAAGCGAGGCATTACCCAAAGTGAGCTCGCTAATCTTTGTTCAGTGCATCAGACCGCCGTCAGCCAGTGGGAAAACGGCCGTACTCTGCCCGATAAGCAGATGCTGATTACACTGTCCGATATTTTTGATGTAAGCATTGATACATTAATCGGCAGACCCCATACTGAGCAAAACAAGAACCTTATTCCCGTACTCGGATATGTTCGCGCAGGGTACCCTGTCGAGGCAGTTGAAAACATTCTGGATTACGAAGAAATTTCAGACGAAATGGCAATGAACGGGGAATATTTCGGATTAAGAGTACAGGGTAACAGTATGACACCGAGAATATGTGAGGGTGACGTTGTCATCGTCAGAAAACAGGACTATATCGAAAGCGGTGAGGTCGGTGTTGTCCTTATAAACGATATGGATGCAACCATAAAAAAGGTAATAAAAAACGGCACAAGCCTTACACTTGTACCGTTCAATCCGTCATATGACCCTCTGTTCTTTTCCGCACAGGATATTGCTTCACTTCCCGTTAAAATCATCGGAAAGGTTGTAGAATTAAGAGGAAAATTTTAAGTTGTTTTTTCATTATTCAGCAGGTCTTCGACACTTACAATCCGAAAGCCTGCTGACTTTGTTTTTTTAATAACATTTTTCATCTCCTCAAGATTTTTCACGAGAATAATATCACCCGATGTGTAGTTATCGGCGCTCGCATCACAGGCCCATTGAACAGGATTAAGTCCCGAATCGTATGTAGCCTTAACGCAGGTCGCATCGTACAGATTATTTTCAAATCTCACCAGTGTTGGATTCTTTTTTGACATAAGAGCAAGATTTTCGACTCTATAAGCAAGAATATCGTTAATTTGTTTCCTTTTCAATCCCTTCATGCTTCTGTCAAGGATACCAAGGCAATAGCCGTTTTGTGCCATTTCCGCAATATCATTACAATAATTAAGGCAGTAATATTCCGATAAAAGCAATGTGATTTTTGCACCGTTTGAGATTTCCTTCAGCTTTTCAAGATTAATATAGCCGTCAATATTCATTGTAATTGCCACATAATTATCAGCATTTTCGACACGATAAATCGGTATTTCCCACTGCTGAGCCATCGCTCCGGTCACAGCAAAATTCAGTGAAATTGTCGAAAGAATGAGCATAAAAATCACCATATAAAAAACAACAGGCAGCCTGCGTTTTTTAAGAAAAATATACTTCATAACACACACCTCGGTAATGTATATGACGCAAGCGCAAAAAAAGACCTGCAAGCTCGCACTTACAGGTCTGAAATTAATCCTTATCTTTTTCCTTATCTTTTTCTTTTTCACGTTCTCTTCGTTCTTTTCGTCTTTCACGAGGTTCTTCCTCCTCTTCCTCTTCGGGAACAGGAAGAATCTCAATACGAATTTTTTCAATTCGTCTGTTGTCAACAGCAAGAACAGTGAACTTTATATTTTCGAACATCACTTCGTTCATTTCGCCGTTCTTCGGCAAAAAACCAAGCTCATTTATTATATAACCTGCGGCGGTGTCATAGTCTCCGTCAGGCAAATCTTTTCCGATAAGCTCGTTTACCTCATCGATATCCGTTATACCTTCGATTGTGAAGGTGGTGTCGTTAATCTGAGAAATTTCTTCATCCTCATCGTCGTACTCATCCTGGATATTGCCCATAATAGCCTCGATAATATCCTCGAGAGTTACAATACCGGCAGTTCCGCCGTATTCGTCAACTACAACTGCCATCTGTGTACGCTTCGATGTCATTTCCTTGAACAAATCACCGCAGATTTTCGATTCAGGCACGTACATAGGAGTACGCATAATTTTAGTAATAGTATTCTTCGGCAAATCCGTGCCGATATATTTCAGCAAGTCCTTAACGTAGACAATTCCGACAATATTATCAGGGTCTTCATCGAACACGGGAATTCTTGAATATCCGGACTCAATAGCTGTTTTGATTGCTTCCATCGGCGGGTCATTGACATCAATCGCAGACATATCCGTTCTGTGTGTCATAATATCGCCTGCATCAAGGTCATCAAACTCAAAGATGTTGTTAATCATTTCTTTCTGAACATCTTCAATAACGCCCTTCTCACCGCCGACATCAACCATCATACGAATTTCTTCTTCTGTAACGGTTTCCTCGTCTGCGTGCGGATTGAATCCGAGAAGACGTACCACTCCGTTAGTTGATGCAGAAAGCAGCTTAACAAACGGATTGAAAATCTTAGCAACAAAAAGCAAAATTCCGACAACCTTGAACGAAATTTTTTCATAAGCCTGCATAGCAATTTTCTTCGGAGCAAGCTCGCCTAATACAAGCGAAAAATACGACATTATCAAGGTTATAAGCACAACCGATATACCGTGAATAACATTAGCTCCAACAGCCTTTTCCAAAGCTGTACCGCTTAATGCTCCTGCAAGCAATTTCGCAAAGGTTTCAGATGCGCTTGCAGATGTCAAAAATCCTGCAATCGTAACACCGATTTGTATTGTTGAGAGAAACTTACTTGAATTTTCCGTCAGCTTTACAACCTGCTTTGCTTTCTTGTGGCCTTCTTCAGCCATTTTCTCTATCTTGTTGTCATTTAGGGATATTATTGCTATTTCACTCATTGCAAAGAATGCATTAACTAAAATGAGTAAAAGCAATACTAATAATTTTATAACTATACTGATAGCTATAGTGTTCCCGCCCGGGTCATCCATTATGGACTAACTCCTTTCAAACTTTCAAATTATAGAATTTCTCTTTCTATATTCGGTAATTATAACACATTATTTCATATTAGTCAAATATTATCAAAAATTTGTCATTTTTGTGCATTGAATTGTGATAAAAACACAAGTCGGACACAACTTATTGTATATATTATTATGCCATGTAGAAAGTGATTTTCCGTATTCCTTTTTGGTAAAAAAAAGAGTATAATTGTATTTGTATTTTTGTGTCTAAAAGGAATGTTAAAAATGGCTTACAGAATTAATCCTGCGGCATTAAGCTCGATGTTCGCAGTTCCGACAAAAGTCGTTGATAATTGTATAAAATTAGCGAGCGCCTCTCAGCTTAAAACTCTGTTATGGATTTACAGACACACTGCTGAGCCGATTGACCCTGCAATAATTTCAAAGGATATCGGTTATTCCCCTGCCGACATAAGCGATGCACTTGTTGCACTGTGTCAATGGGATGTGCTTGTCAGCGACAATGAAAAAATTGAAGTAATACCTGCACCGAAAAAGGTTGAAAAAACCGAAGCTGAAGCAAAAAAAGAGCTTGAGCCTTTGCAGGCAGTAAAGCCGACAAATGAGCAGATTATCAGACGTTGCAAAGAATCTCCCGAAATCAAGAATATGTTCAACGATATTCAGACTCTTCTCGGCAAGACAATCGGATATGACAGTCAGGCTGTTCTCATTATGATGCACGACCACTACGGTCTTCCGATTGAAGTTATTTATATGCTTGTTGACTATTGCAACTCAATCGGCAAAAACGGATTTTCTTACATAGCAAGCGTGGGAAAAGATTGGGGCGAAAAAGAAATTGACTCAATAGAAAAAGCAGATGAGCAGATTAAAATTCTCAATGAGTGCAACGGACTCTGGAAGGAATTCGCACGTATGGCTGGAATTCAGAATCCGAGACCGTCTTCCTATCAGTCCGCATATCTTCGCCAATGGTCACAGGATATGAAATTCAATGTTGAGATGATTTATCTTGCATATGAGGAAATGCTCAACCACTCAACACGAATCAGTTTTCCGTATATGAATAAGGTTCTTGCAACCTGGCACAGTAAAGGTATTAAAACTCCCGAAGATATTGAGAATGAAAAGCTCAGCTTCAAAAAGACCTTGGAGCAGGAAAAAGCTAAAGAAAAACCATCATACAACACAGACGAATTTGAAAGCCGTGCAATTCCGCTGCCGGTTTACCATAAGGGGGCAACTTCAAATGGCATATAGTAAAGAGGCATATCAGAAAGCAGAACAGGAGCTTGAGAAGAGGCGAAATTCCGCCCTACTTGAGCGTGAAAAAAGACATAATGAAATTGCTTTAAAGCTGCCCGAAATTCTTGAAATTGAGAACAGAATGGCTAAAGCAGGGCTCAGCACAATCAAAGCTGTCGGAATGAGCTCTGAGGACAGCAAAAAATACATTGAGAAGCTCGCAAGGGAAAGCCTCTCGGCACAGGAGGAAAGACGCACTCTTCTTAAAAGTGCAGGCTATCCCGAGGACTATCTCGAAGTAAAATATACCTGCAGAAAATGTGAGGACAAGGGTTCGGTCAACGGACTTATCTGCGATTGCTTCAAGACGCTTATGCAATCCTTTGAGTACGAAAGACTTTGTTCAAAGCTCCCTATTGGCTCATACAGATTCGATAATTTCCGCCTTGACTTTTATCCCGAAAACGGTGCTACAAGCCCGAGAGCGAGAATGACAAGCGTTCTCAGCTATTGCAAAGGCTATGCCGATGACTTCAGAAAAACATCACCGAGCCTTTTACTTTACGGCAAAACAGGTCTCGGAAAAACTCACCTTTCACTTGCTATCGCAGGTAAGGTTGTTGAAAAAGGCTACGGTGTGATTTACACATCGGCACAAAATCTTTTTAACAAGCTCGAAAAAGAAAAATTCGGCAGAAGCGACGAAAACACCGAAGATACAATTCTGAATTGCGACCTTCTTATCATAGACGACCTCGGTGCAGAATTTGTAACCGCATTTACTGTTTCCGCTCTATACAACATTGTAAACACTCGCTGTCTTGAGAGCAAGCCGACTATCGTCAGCACAAATCTCACTCAGAAGGAGCTTCGTGACACATATAACGAGCGAATTTCTTCAAGAATTTTCAGTGGATTCGAGCACCTGTATTTTGACGGCGAAGACATCAGACAATTAAAATCAACGAGGTAAAATATGGATATTATTTCAGCACTTACACACGAATTCAGTTTACAGAAATGGCAGATTGAAAATGTCGTTTCTCTCATTGATGACGGCAACACAATTCCGTTCATCGCACGATACAGAAAGGAAGCTCACGGCACTCTCGATGACCAGACTCTCAGAGAAATTTCCGAAAGACTTGAGTACCTTCGAAATCTTGACAAAAGAAGAGAAGAAGTCCGTTCACTCATTGATTCGCAGGAAAAGCTCACAGACGAGCTTTCTGCCGCACTCGACAAGGCTGTTACTCTTGCAGAAATCGAAGATATTTATCGTCCGTACAAGCCTAAAAGAAAAACACGCGCTTCTGTGGCACGTGAAAAAGGACTTGAACCGCTTGCACAGATTATCTATCTTCAGGACAAAAACAGCCCTCCTGCCATTGAGCTTGCAGTTGAATACATTAATGAAGAAAAAGAAGTTCTCACCGCAGAGGATGCTTTGCAGGGTGCGATGGACATAATCGCAGAGGATATTTCCGACAATGCCGACATTCGTCGCAGACTCCGTAATCTTTTTACGGTAGTAGGTGTTGTTAATTCAAAAGCCGCTGACAAGGACGAAAAGAGCGTTTATGAACAATACTATGATTTTTCACAGCCTGTTGATAAAATTGCAGGTCACAGAGTTCTTGCAATCGACCGAGGTGAACGTGAAGGCTTTTTGAAGGTCAGCGTTGAGCTTGACAGAATCAAGGCTATGAATGTTATCGGCTCCGTTACTCTCACAAACAACGGCTCACTTCTCACTGACACAGTTCGTGATGCAGGCATTGATGCTTATGACAGACTTATTTATCCGTCAATAGAAAGAGAAATCCGTTCAATGCTCACGGAAAAGGCTGCCGCAGATGCTATTAAGGTTTTCTCTTCAAATTTAAAGGAATTACTCTTACAGCCACCTGTCAAGGGCAAGGTTGCACTCGGTCTTGACCCCGGCTACAGAACAGGCTGCAAGGTCGCAGTTGTTGACGCAACAGGACGTGTACTCGACACAGGTGTTGCTTACATCACGCATTCAGCCGCTCAGCAGGAGCAGGCTAAGGTGCTAATCAAAAACTTAATCAAGCGATACGGTGTTCAGATTATTGCTATCGGTAACGGCACCGCATCAAAAGAAACAGAAATATTCACAGCAAATCTTTTAAAAGAAATTGACACAGATACCGCTTATATGGTTGTAAGCGAAGCAGGTGCTTCAGTTTATTCCGCTTCAAAGCTCGCTGCTGAGGAATTTCCGCAGTATGACGTTTCTCTCCGTAGTGCGGTTTCAATCGCAAGAAGATTGCAGGACCCTCTCGCAGAGCTTGTAAAGATTGACCCGAAGGCAATCGGTGTCGGTCAGTATCAGCACGATATGCCTAAAAAAGAGCTTGACGGCGCACTGAACGGCGTTGTTGAGGATGCCGTTAACGCTGTCGGCGTTGATGTTAATACCGCCTCTCCCTCTCTTCTGACAAGAGTTTCGGGTATCAACTCAACTGTTGCCAAAAATATTGTTACCTTCCGTGAAGAAAACGGTGCGTTCACGTCACGCTCACAGCTTAAAAAGGTTCCGAAGCTCGGTGCAAAGGCATACGAGCAATGCGCAGGCTTTATGCGTGTTGCAGAGAGTAAAAATCTTCTTGACAACACCGGTGTTCATCCTGAAAGCTACGATGCCGCAAAAAATTTGCTCGAATTGTTTGCATACACAGTTAAGGATGCATCCGCAGGCAAAATAGCGGATTTGAAGGAAAAAATCGACTCGCTCGGCGAAGAAAAAGTTGCAGAGAAGCTCGGCATAGGTGTGCCGACATTACAGGATATTGTAAAGGAGCTTATGCGACCGGGACGTGACCCACGTGATGAGCTGCCACCGCCAATGCTTCGTACAGACGTTATGGATATGAAAGACCTGAAAAGCGGAATGGAGCTTCAGGGTACAGTTCGTAATGTTATCGACTTCGGTGCATTCATCGACATCGGTGTTCACCAGGACGGACTTGTTCATATCTCACAAATCACAGACAAATACATCAAGCATCCTTCGGAGGTTCTCAAGGTAGGACAGATTGTCACAGTATGGGTAATTGATGTTAACATGGATAAAAAACGAATTTCACTCACAATGAAAAAACCAAAAGATTATGAAAAATAATAACAACAAAAAGACTTCACAAGTTAAAGCTGAGTTCTGCCCTGTTTCTAAAAAATGCGGCGGATGCCAGCTTCAGAATATGGAATATAGCCGACAACTCAGCTTCAAGCAGGCCAAGGTCGTCAAATTGCTCGGCTCTCATGCTCACGTTAACGAAATAATCGGCATGGAACACCCGTACAACTACCGCAACAAGGTTCAGGCGGCATTCGGATTTACCCGTGGCGGTAAAATCATTTCGGGTGTGTATCAATCCAAATCACACAGAATTGTTTGCGTTGACAGCTGTCGCCTTGAGGATAAAAAAGCGGACGAAATTATTGTAAGCATCCGCAAAATGATGCCGAAATTCCGTATGACCGCATATAACGAGGATAACGGCACGGGATTTTTGCGTCACGTTCTTGTAAAACGAGGTTTCACAAGCGGACAGATTATGGTTGTTCTTGTTACGGGAACAATTGTATTCCCAGGCAAGAACGCATTTATTAAAGAGCTTTTAAAGCAGTATCCCGAAATCACCACTATCATTCAGAATGTCAACAATGACCGCACAAGCATGGTACTCGGTGAAACAGAAAAAATTCTTTACGGCATAGGAAAAATTGAAGACACTTTATGTGGCTGCGTGTTCAAGATTTCCGCAAAATCCTTCTATCAGATAAATCCCGTACAGACCGAAAAGCTATACAGCAAGGCCATTGAATTTGCGGAGCTGTCGGGAAAAGAAACCGTTATTGACGCATACTGCGGCACGGGCACAATCGGAATCATTGCCGCACAGAAGGCAAAACAGGTTATCGGTGTGGAATTAAATCGGGATGCCGTGCACGATGCAATTGGCAATGCGAAAAGAAACGGAATAAACAATATTCAGTTCTACTGCGCTGATGCAGGCGAGTTTATGACCGATATGGCAGAATGCGGTGACAAGGCGGACGTTGTGATTATGGACCCGCCGAGAGCAGGAAGTGATAAGCCGTTCTTAAAGTCTGTGCTTACACTCAATCCGCAAAAAATCGTCTATATTTCGTGTAACCCTGAAACACAGGCCCGTGACATAAATTTTTTGACACATATCGGTAAATATAAAGTCAAAAAAATCCAGCCCGTAGATATGTTTCCACATACAGCTCACGTCGAGACGGTTGTTTCACTTGTACGGCATATATCGACTAAGGAATATGTTACTTTCGATGTAAGCCCTGAAGAGCTTAATTTAGGAAATTTACAAATTGGAGGTACTTATACTCAAATTAGAGACTATGTATTTGAGAAGTATCATTTGAAAGTTTCCACTCTCAATATCGCCCAGACTAAGCGTAAAATGGGACTTGATGTAGGAGAGGCTTATATGAAACCCAAAAAGTCAGATAGCCGTGTTCCAAATTGCCCACCCGAAAAAGAAAAAGCTATTATTGAAGCTTTAAAATATTACGATTTAATTTAGAAATAAAGTAAACCTGCCCTCGTAAAGAGAGCAGGTTTACTTGTCTCGCAGCAACTATCATCAATATGCTGATAGTGAATTCATTATAATGTTTCATGTACAAGAGTCAATGTTCTTTTTGATATTTCTCCCTTTTGACGAATTTGAAAGCAAAAACGGCTTTGTCAATAACTTTTCCGTCGTAATGACGAAAAATACAGCTATATTGCCAATAAATAATTTGTCAAGGTATCAAGTCTCCAATGGCTTAAATGGAAAATACTAACTGCCATGACGCACAATTTATCATATTCAACCGGCAAGCCATGTTCAAGGGCGAATTGCCGATTATCGCCTCTGAGTTTGTATATACCTGTTGTTTTTTTTTCAGGGAAATTACGAACTTTCCCATTTTTGTCCTTGTTGTAAGCTTTCCAACGTGTTTTAAGCTCATTTCTCAGTTTTTCCGCGGCTTCATCATCTATTCTACCGTCCTCTTTGTGAATAAGGTCATAGTAATAATTATAAGCTCGTTGTGCTTGTAATGCTCTAAGGTGATGGTAGTCCATATTATTGCTAAAGTCTTTTTCTTTGAATAAGCGTTCTGAACTATTTGGTGTAACAAAGTAACCTCTAATGAAATTTAGGTCATCTGGAAGTATTCTTTGCAGCTGATATTTTCCGCCTTTTCCATTTAAAACTTCAACACACCAATAACCACTTTCGTCCTGTTTTAATGCATCAAGGCGAATATTTTTTAATTCTGAGCGCCTAATTCCAACTCGCTCTTGAAATTGAACGAGTTTTTTATACTTATCGTTATCATACTGCTGGTCAGTTCTTTTATATTTATTTTCTCTTTCTCGACTTCTTTTTGTTTCTGATACTTTTCTCATCGGTTTATCAATATCTTTCATAGAGACCGTATGATAAATACAGACTGGTGCGAGATATGTATGAATGGTACTTGCAGACTTTCCTTTACTTTGAAGCCAGTTGGAATAGTCTTGAATATGTTCACTGCATTCGTCTTTAGTTGTGCATCGGTATTGTCTTCGGCAATAGTCAATAAACATCTTATAATGCTCCTTATACGATTGCCGAGTTAGCTCATGCCGATATTTATCATTAAAAAACTTATCAGCCTCTTTCTTTAGCTCCTGAGCTTTGCTAATAGGTTTTTGAGATGAGTTTTTGCGCTTTCTGCGCTCTGTTCTTCTTGCCATCATATCATCACCTTTATATTATTATAAACAATTTTTGCTTATGCCGGTATTGTTACCGCCTCCGTTTCCGGTGTTCAGTGTTCGTGGGTCTAATGCAGAAAACTACATCACAACGGCTTACATAATGCACGCCGCCTCTCAGGGGGAACGGTGCCTGAGACCGATTGAATTAACTATTGTATAATTCAAAAAAATGCCTTTTAGGCTTTGTTGAGGTAATGCTTACTCCATTTTTTAGCGGCTTCTTTGGTTATTCCACCAGATAACTCTTAGGAATAACCATGAAGCACTTTTTTTACCCCATTGTTGAAACAACACAATAGTTTTTGATGAAGCTATTGTGCATATAACGTAACCGTAATAGGCTACGCTTTTTTTGAGCAAGTTATCCAATGACGGATTGAAGGGTTATCTTGTAATTCCTCTGAGTGACTTACTCCGAAGTGGTTACAGAATTCCTCTGTGCTGAAAGCTTAAAACTCAGCTTAGCCACACTCAATTCGCTTT
>DCGX01000052.1:8522-17445 GCA_002315505.1 Ruminococcaceae bacterium UBA1767 | reverse complement strand
AAAGCTCGGACTCTCCCCTGTTGTAAAAGTCGATGACGGTATTCTCGTTTCATCGAGAGTCAAGGATGGCAAAGAATATATCTTCGCAGTAAATATGAAGGATACTCCCGTCAATGTTTATCTTGAAGACGAAATGATCGATGCCATCACCGATAAAAAATATAGCGGAACAGTTGCACTCGACGGTTACGATGTGCTTATGCTCTGTCGATAAGCGAAAGGATATGATATTATGAAAAAAATTATTTCCGTTCTTCTCTGCGCTTTGCTTGTGCTTGGTGTTTCACCGATTATCACCTTTGCGGCAAGCGGCACAACCTATTACATTGACAGTACACTCGGCAATGATGCCAACACAGGTAAATCCGCTGTTAATCCGTGGAAAACTACTGCCAATCTCAGCACTCTTCAGCTTAACGCAGGTGACAAGGTACTTTTCTGCACAGACGGCGCTTATGAATGCTCGGCTACTCTCTCCTGCTCAGGCACAAGCGATAACCCGATTGTGATTTCTTCATACGGCAGCGGAGCAAAGCCGTTGCTTTTCACAAACGAGCATAAAGAGGTTTTGAAACTCATTGATTGTTCATATATTACCATCAGCAACCTTGAGTTTACCGCACACAACGGCGGCG
Organism: Ruminococcaceae bacterium UBA1767; assembly: GCA_002315505.1. Lineage (GTDB taxonomy): Bacteria > Bacillota > Clostridia > Oscillospirales > Acutalibacteraceae > CAG-488. Next base: position 16,810 of record DCGX01000052.1, on the reverse strand, counting down.
GAATCTGGATTGATACATTTAACAAAACAAGTGAGAGTATTACTCTTACAGGTCTTACAATGCACGATATGCAGAACGGAAACCATAACGGCAGAGACAGTCTTAACTCGGGTGCCGCAACTGCAAGAGCCTGCGTTATGGTCAAGGGACTTCCCGCTCATTCAAGATATGCCGTAAACAATCTTTCAATCACAGACTGCGAAATGTATGACACAGGCAACGGAATCAGCCTTTGGGGTTCTTGGAATGATACACAATACTGGAACTGCGATGACCCGTCATTAGTTGACCCTATTTTCAACGAGAACACACTCATCAAGAATGTATATTTCCACGATATGGCCGCAGAGTCAATCATCATCGGTATGAGCCACAATGCTCTTGTAACAAACTGCCGTTCAATCAACTGTTGTCAGGATAAGGGTGTTGACGAAAACGGAAAGGTTAAATTCTACAATGCCGCAATATGGTTCTGGGGCAGTGATTCAAGCACAGTTCAGAACACCGAAATCGCAGGTCAGAAAAATGTCGGTGACGGAATGGCTGTTGACTTTGACTCATATACACAGCGCTGCACATATCAGTACATCTACTCTCATGATAACAACTGCTTTATGTGTAACTGTGCAAATATGGATGGTCAGCACGGCAACACAGTTCGTTACTGCTTATCTGTAAATGATAACGGAATCCGTTCACGTTTCTCCGCAGACGCAGGCGAATTCAACTTCAGCTTCTACAACAACACGCTTATAAATATCGGTGACGTTTATGTATCAAACCTTCACGATTCACTCGTTGCAAACAATATCTTCATTCCGAAGGACGGATGCAATGTTTCAACAGGCGAAGACGAGCTGAACCCGTTCACAACACTCGGCAATGTTTACAGAAACAACTGCTATTACAACTGTCCGAACCCGTTCCTTGATATGTTTTCTGTAAACACAGACCCGTGCTTTGTAAGTGAAGATACCACAAAACCCGAGAGCTTCATACTGAAGGCTGACTCACCGCTTATCGGCAAGGGCTATGCAATCGAAGACGAAACAAATACAAAGGATTTCTTCGGCAACGATATCACATCGAACAATATCGGTTGCTACGGCGGAAGCGGTGTACAGACAGAAGAGCCATCAGTACAGGAAAAACCTATTGATGCTGTATGGCGTATGATTCTTGATATCTTCAAATATCTCGGAAATCAGATAATGAAATTATTCAAATAATAGTAAAATCGCTCCTGCTCAGGGGCGATTTTTTGTAAAAACATTGACAGTATCAGCTCTTTTTGATACCATATTATATAGATTAAATTGGAGGTATTACCATGATATTAAGACCACCCGCAGTACCGCTCATTACCGTAGACCCATATTTTTCGGTATGGTCGCCTGCAGATAAATTATACGAAGAAACTACAATGCATTGGACACAAAGTCCGATTGTAATGCTCGGACTCGTTACAATCGACGGTGAAACCTATCGCTTTATGGGCAAGGGTGACGAATTCCCTGCTATTGAGCAGGAGTACGTTGATATGACCGCACTCAACACTCAGTACAGCTTCAAAAACGACAAAATTTCACTTGAGATTAATTTCTTCACACCGCTCTTTCCTGATAATCTCTATTACCTTTCCCGTCCGATTTCATATTTCAATGCAACCTATATGAGTGAAGACGGACAGGAGCACGATGTAAAAATCACAATCAAGGTTTCCGAAGAAATCTGTCTTGATAAAAAGGGTCAATGGCCCGTTAACGCAGAAATCGTTGAGCTTGGCAAACTCAAAGCAGTTAAAATGGGAAGTGCCGAGCAGAGAATGATGTATGAAGAGGGCGATGACCAGCGAATTGAGTGGGGTTATTTCTTCCTTTGCGGACCGAAGTCAAGCGACAACAGAATCGAAAAATTCAAACCCGAATTCTTTGACGATGACGACGAACCCGAAATGACATTTGCAGTTACCGAATTCGCTCTTAACGAGGATGAAACATCAACCGTTATCTTTGCATATGACGACATTTACTGCCTTGAATATTTCCACAACAAGGTTGAGGCTTACTGGAAAAAGAGCGGAAAATCAATCGAGAAAGCTATAGTTGAGGCATACGACGAGGCTGATGAAATTTTCGACAAATGCGATGAATACCATTTGAATATGTGCGAAGAAATCTTCGACAATCAGATGCTTTCAGGCGATTACGGTATGCCAACCGAGAAGTATGAGGATTTGCTCACTCTTGCATATCGTCAGTTAATTGCGGCTCACAAATTAGCTGTTGACGAGAACGGTGAAAATATTTTCATTTCAAAAGAATGCTTCTCAAACGGTTGTACAGCAACAGTTGATGTAACATATCCGTCAGCACCGTTTTTCCTTCTTTACAACACAGAGCTTCTTAAAGGTATGCTCCGTCCCGTTTTCCGTTTCACACGAACGAAAGAATGGGTGTTTGACTTTGCTCCTCACGATGTCGGCACATATCCGCTTGTAAACGGACAGCGCTACGGCTGGAAGCACCAGGACAATATCGAAGAATATTACAAACGACAGATGCCCGTTGAGGAATGCGGAAATATGCTCATTCTTATGGCAAACATTGCTATGCTTGAGGGCAACACAGATTTCTGCGAACCGCAGATGGATATTCTTGCACAGTGGGTAAAATATCTTGAAAAATACGGAGTTGACCCCGAAAATCAGCTTTGTACAGATGATTTCGCAGGTCACCTTGCACACAACTGTAACCTTACGCTTAAGCCAATTATGGGTATCGCAGGCTATTCAAAAATTCTCGGATTGCAGGGCAAAGCCGATGAGGCTGAAAAATATATGGCTGAAGCAAAAGAGATGGCAGAAAGCTGGATTGAACGTGCCGCAAATGATGACGGCAGCTTCCGTCTTGCATTTGATAAGCCGAATACATTCAGTATGAAGTACAACTATGTATGGGACAAGCTCTGGGGCACAAAGCTGTTCCCGCCGTATGTAATTTACAGCGAATTTGCAAGCAACAAAAAACACATTAATCCCTACGGAATGCCGCTTGACAACCGTAAGAATTATACAAAATCCGACTGGCTTGTATGGAACGCCACTCTTGCACCGACTTACAATGAATTTATTGAATTCATCACTCCGCTCTGGAATGCGTATAATGTTTCAATGTCCCGTGTGCCGATGACAGACTGGTATGACACCAATACAGCAAATAAAATCGGTTTCCAGAACAGAACTGTTCAGGGAGGATTATTCATTAAGCTCCTTGAAGGTAAATTCTAATATTTGATAGCAAAAACACCGCAGGTTCACAACGAACCTACGGTGTTACATTTTAGTTTTTCAATTATGAAACAAAAAGGAAAATGAAAGTCTGCGGAAGAATTGCCGAAAGATTTTCCTTAAGGAAGTTGCAGAACATACAAATCCATTCGCCGTTGATGTATTTAACAAATTCCTGCTTCTGGTCATATCCCTGTACGTTTACAACAGGCTCTGTTACAGGACCGAGTCCAAGCTCAGCAAGTTTGTCAAGAATAAGACCTGCGATTACTACATTACCTGCGGCATTCGGATGAACTTCATCATATGCAACATACTCCTGCTTTCCGTCAAATGCCGAGCATACATCAATAATTTCATATGCGCCCGGATGCTTTTCAAGATACGAGCTGTAAACATCGTTTACAAGACCAAGACCATAAGCATAAACTTCTCTTGCATAGTCATATCTTGGATTATAAAGATTCTGAACGAGAATGGTACAATTCGGATTAATCTCCTTGATACGGGCAATTATCTGCTCAAAGTTCGAATACAAAACTTCAGTAATTTCATCAAACATAGAATAATCATCTAAAGCAAGTGCCTTGAAGAGAATAATAGGAAGTTTTTCCTCGATAAAATCGTTACCGCCGATAGAAACTGTAAGAATGTCAGCTTTTGAGATATCCTCAATTGCTTCCTCATCTCTGTAAAGGAATGCTAAAAGCTGTGACGATTTAAAGCCACCGACAGCGTCGTTTTTGTAGTTGTATCCGTTTGTGTCTGCAACAATTTTAGCATAGCAGGCGGATTTGCCGTTATAAACACCTGAGCCGAAAGCGATTGAGTCACCGATGACAACATAATTGAGCGGTTCTTCTGCCGCATAAGCGCAAACACCTACTGAAAATGCCATGATAACTGCAAGAACAAGAGAAATTACCTTTTTCATAAGATACCCCTTTTCAAAATACTAACCAAGTTATTACTTAGTTTACTAAAGTATATCACTATCTACAGGTAAATTCAACACAAATTAACATATTTTTGAGAGTATTTTGAAAAATTTTATGTATTTGTGCTATATTTTACGTTATTCCTTCGTTGCTGATGTTTTGAAATTTATTTAACCTTCTTATACATCACAATTACAGCCTTCGGAGTTTCGTTAATTGTGAGCGTAATTCCATTGCTCATAAGTTCACTGCCTGTTGAAGCCGAAACATTGTCCGGATAATCATAATCGTAGTATTCGTATTTTTCGTTCGGTGAGAGTCCGTTAAGAACAAGTGTATAAGTGTTCTTTTTTACATCTTCTCTTTTGTAAACAAATGCCACACCTTCGTTTTCGTCACCGAACTGCATTGCAAGATATTTTGATGTATCAAGTCCGCCGTACTCAATCGGATAATAATTTTTATCCATAAGTCTTCGAATTTCCTTATAGCCTGTCCTTTGCTGTGAACAAGCGGTAATCAAAGAACGGTCAGTATATTCTCCACTGCCGACAAGACCTGTTCCGTTAAGCGGAAGCCAACAGGAAATTCCGTATGTTGCAACCTGTGTTGCTTCAACGCAGTCATCCTTAACCTGCCCGTTTTCGTCGGAGCAGTTATAGTCAGTCCTCCAGAGAGGAATACTTCTTCTTGACATTTCAAGGTCAAGTCTTCTGCCACCCGATGCGCAGTTATCGATAATAAGTCCGGGATTAACTTCTATTAACGTATCAAGATATCTGTAAAGGTTAGTGACATAATGGTTTTCCTCTATGCCTGTTCTGCCATCGAAAATCGTTTTGTCTGCATCCTGCCAAAGCTCAAGCGGAGTGAAGTTAAAGTCCTGACGATAAAGCTCCACACCGTTTTCCTTTATCGACTGTGAGACAAGATTTCCGAGATATTCACATGCTCCGTCCATAGCAATATTCACAAGATTAACCTCATCGGAGCATTGAATGAGCCATCCGTCATGCTTAATGCACTCATTGTAAACTATTGTGTCCTTACAGCATCTTTCCGGCTCGTACCAAAGCAAAAGTCCCATACCTTTTTCATTTGCCGCATCGGCAATCGGTTTAAATCCGTCGGGGAATCTCTCGGGGTCTGCAACCCAGTTACCTACACTGTCGTACCAGTTGTTATTGATTTTATACCAGCCTGCATCACGCCACAGAAAATCTGAATTCTCACAAGTGTAATCATCAAAGCTGTTAATCTGGTCTATATATTCCTGTGTTCCACGTCTGTCAAATTCACCTGCGATAACTGTTGTTGTAAGAGGAAATGCACTCTCTATATAAACGCAGTTGCTTTCCCAGTTCCTTAATGTGTTAAAACCTTTCAATGCATTGCTTCCGTCATAAAAAGTCAAAGACACCAACGGTGAACGCACCTGTTCACCTTCGGTTAAATATGCTTTGAAATATTCCTGCTTCGCTTTAAGGTGAACACCGTTTAATGTTTGCGAAATCGAGCTTAACCATTGACCTGTCCAGCCAACACACATTACAACACCGCATTTTGCACCGCTGATATTAAAGTAAGGCAAAAACGAGGATGTTCTGCCGCCGTTTGCGTTAAACCTCATCGGAGTTGCACTGATGCTTGTTTTGTAAAGCTCAAAGTCATCGGATTTGCTTGCTGAGCCCTGACTTACATATAATGTCGAAAGTCCCGTGTCAACAGAAGAATTTACTGCATAAAAATCCTTGATTACAGGTGAATTTTCTGTGCCGTTATTTTTTATAAACACAGTCCACTCACAGGTTGCATATTCTTCATAAATTGTCGCTTCAACCGTTGCGACAAGCTCGCTTTTTTTATGAGTTAGTGTAACATACGTTGTTTTGCCGCCACGATAAACCTTGCCGACTTCACTTTCCCCGCCGACCGAAATATTCCAGTCATTAAGATTGTCGGAAAGCCTTTTACCTTCAACCTTGAAATCATAGGCAGGCTTTTCAGTAGTCAGAACATTATTTTCATACCACTCACGGCATCTTGCTTTTTCAGTTTCTTTAACAGTAAGCTCCTGCGCAGTTATTGTATCGAAAGAAAAATTGCTCGTACCTGTGAGATTAATTGCGGCTCTGTCCACCCATTCTTTAAATTTTGAATCATAGACAGAAAATGATGATACAATAAACAAAAACGCCTGAAACAAACAAAAAATTCTTTTTAGATTCAAAAGCATAAAAATACTCCTTTCAAAGCCTTATTTTTTGCAAATATATCTCGGCTTGCCGACACTCTTTTTGCCGTACTCAATCGACTCTGTCGGACAATGGCAGATACACGCCATACAATGGGTACATTCCCTGCCCCAAATCGGTTTACCGTTTTTCAGTTCAATATTATTCATCGGGCACAATGCCACACATTTTCCGCAACCGATGCAACTTTCTTTTGCATAAAAAGCCTCGGCTTTGATGCAGAATTTATAAAATATCGGATTAACAATATCGCTCATTGTCTTATCGTACAAATTGTTTCTCGGAGCGAAAAATTCACAATCATTTTTAATCTGCTCACCTGCTTTTTGAATGTCAGGCTCTGCTTTATCTATAATTTTTTCAGCTTCGTCCCAATTCGGTGCGTCGAACATTGCAATATAATTTTCAGGCATAAGAATCTGTGCCGTACCCATATATTTAAAATTCTTCTGCTCACAAATTTTCATGTTGTATTTCGGAGCATTGCCTATTTCACCGCCGCATGTCATAACAAACCATACTTTTTTACATTCAAACTTTGTACGGCTAATCCAATCCGATACAATCCTCGGCATTCTCCATCCGTATGTCGGAGCCACAAAGACAATTCTATCTGCCTTAATTTTGTCAAAATTATCATTTTTAATTCGGATGTTCATGTCAGCAATCTCATCGCCCGTAATAGCTGAAATTCTTTTGGCAACATATTCGCTGTTGCCTGTGCCGGAAAAGAATATAATCATTATCTTTCCTCCGTTTCGTCTAAACAATTATATAAAAACCATTCTATTTTTGCAGAAAAGTCCGCTTAAGCTCCTCGCACGTGAATTCTCCCTTTTCGGGTGAACTGCACAGATACTTAATGTTATTCTCACGGCAATAATTTAATGCCTTTTTCGTTCTGTCTGTTATTTCTCCTGCGGTAAAAATGAACAGGCGGTATTTATCTTTTATTTTTTCAAAGTCAAAAACATCGTATGTGTCATAGTCATCGAATGCCTTGCCCAAGGCTTTTCGCTGATTATATGTAACTCGTCTGAAATCACAATCTGTCATATATCGAAATGCTTCTTCGTCAACAATCACAGCCACATCTGTCGTATTTTTTCTGATTGGATTATTAAGACTTTCGGTGTATATTTCTCTGAACTCTTTCATTTTCTGCATAATATCCGGGTCATCATACCATCCGCCCCACATATCAAACCACCAAAATCCGTTGCCCTTTTTCAGCTGACGACGGAATGATTTTTCAATCATTTTCAGAGAGTCTTCTTTCTTTTCAAGACCGTGCCAGATTGGTGCGGTCATCATCTTCTGAGGGTCAGTTTCCGGGTCAGACTCCGACAGCAATTTTGTAAGATGTGTTCTTATGTCGCATTCCTGCATACAAAGCTTGCCGTGAAGTCTTACCGAGTCAGCAGGATACATTTCCGTCCATTCGGTATCCTTATCACGTGTGCCGATATACGAATTCGGTGAGCAGATAAAATCAATATCATCGCAGTTAAGAATTGCTTCAAGCGACTGACTTCCCCAAAGCGGAGATGCCACCTCAAGCGTGTAACCGTAAAATGTGCCGACCGCCAATTTTCGGCTTGTCGCATCTTTTGCTATTGATGCAAAATATATAATTGCATCTGCCACAGCCTTATTTGAGTATTCAAGATAATGTGCAGCATAGTCAGATTTGTGCAAATAAAAGCTGTCATCATCAAGAATCGACAAATCCGGAACACCATTGTACTCACACTCAGGATAGTTTGCTTCGAGAAACTTTTTGAAGCCCGGCATTGAATTTTCACA
>DCGX01000052.1:0-8439 GCA_002315505.1 Ruminococcaceae bacterium UBA1767 | reverse complement strand
TTTGAATTTTCAAGCCAATTAAGGAAAACTTCAAGAAGAATGCCAACATCCTTTTTCCATTTTTCACAGCAAAGGTTTTCTTTCTTTCCCGAAGAATCAAGGCAATCGGGATTTTCCTCGAGCCACCAATCGGGCATAGACATATTTATTCTCGGAAAAATCAGTGCATCGGGGCAAGCCTCAAGCACAAGCGAAAACGAATGCTCAACCGAATAAAAATCGGGTTCGTTTTTATTATCAAATATTCCACCGTGAAACGGTTTGTACCATTCAGCCTTGCTTATCCATTTTCCTGCAAACAGAACGGGTACGGAAAAGAGCTTGTAACCGGCTTTTGCAAACTGCGAATACCTGTTGCGTTCTTCGAGATATGTCATATATGCACAGGCAGGAAAAGGTTTTTCATTCACGAACAAGGTCGGAATTCCGTTGTGATTTTTTACATAAGATGTTGTCATATTTTTCCTCCTGAGCTTTTATAAATTATCTGTCAATAAAGTTCTGACTTCTGCCGATTGCAGTGATACCTTGATACTGCCGTTTCTCACAAATTGTGTGCCGACCTCTTTAAAGCCCATAGCCTTGTGAAAATTAAGACTTGACTCATTATAAGGAATTGTATCGATTTCCGCAGTGACCACGGGAATATTATTTCCTTTAGCGAAGCTGAACACATTTTCATAAAGTGTTTTTCCAAGACCTATTCTGCGAAACGACTTGTCAAGAACAACTCTGTCGATGTACAGAAAATGCTCATATTTTTGCTTGAACCAGCGATAATTTTCGCTGTCATAGGTTGTTGCTTTTTCGTCAAGAGCAATCAAAAATGCCGCTCTTTCCCCGTTCACAAATGCCATCCATAACAATGTCGAAATTTTCATAAACTCAATCAGTTTATTTCTGTCCATAGGTGACAGCACTTCAACATTTTCTTCATTTACACGCAAAATAAAATCAAGGTCCGCTTCTGTTGCAGGACGAATTTCAAAAGTGTTCATCGCATATTTCTCCAATCATTAATTCAGATATCTATTCTAAAATAAAATATCCGCCTTTTTCATTCGCTTATGTACTTTGTGCATAAATATTAACACACTCATAATATATTATTTTTTGTTTTTTTTCAAGTAACTTCATATGTTTTTGAAATTATTCAAACCGGATACACAATAACTTATGTTGACAAATATTGAGTGTTAGAATATAATTTACAGTATAGAATATTGTCGATATATACAACGATTGTATATATGATACGGAGGGGTTTTATGAACAGGATTTTGAAAAGAATTATCACATTGTTCCTTATTGCGGTAATTGCAATTTCGTGTCCGCTTGATGTATTTGCCGCGGTTGCTTCAAACGAATATATCAGCGAGGTTAAAATTGCTTACGGCAAAACAGCGAATGATGCGAAAAAATGGCTCACGAACAATGGCTACACACCGGTAGATGCAGACCTCAATGAGGAAGCTGATTCCATTGCCGATTCGGCAAGGGCGGTATGCATCGGATATAAGACAACAAAAAATCCGGACGAGGCTATCACCGACCTTAAGACTATGAATATGAAGGGAAACTACAGCTTTGAGGCCTATGAGCTTGTTCTCGAGGAGCAGGCTAAGGAAATTGAAATCTTTGTTTCACAGCTTACTGCATCCCTCGATGAATATCGTGAAAATTATCAGAAGGGATTGTATAAAGCCAAAGCGGCACATGACCTTCTTGACAAAATTTCAGATGACGATACAGGCAAAACCATGGGAGAGCTTCTTCTCAACAAGACCGTTCAGGAGCTTGGTGATGATGAATATGACAAGCTCACGGAAGAGGAAAAATCCAACCATGCCGATATGGTAAAGATTCTGATGCAGGGCAACTCACAGGCAACACTTGCAATTGAACAGTATCTGTGTATCGCATCTGATACATCGGAGGATTCGTTCGTTGAGCGTCTTTCCGATATGGGTTCATATGATGATTTTGAAACATCATATTCATCTCTTCATAACATTAAAGATGGTGCATCTCTTGAGAAAGCACTTGCATCTGATTATGATGATACTGCAATTATCCTTGCCGCAAAGCTTGAAACATTCAAGAATGCTCTCGGTGTATATACAAACAGTGAAATGTTTGAAGAAACTGACGAGGATGCAATTATCAAATATTTTAAGGATAACGGAAAAGATGGCGACTATATTGCATTCTGTAACACAAGAAACCTTTATCTTGCTCTTTCGGATACAGAATATGAAGACGGAAATCTCTATGCTTTCCTTACATCCGAGGATTATGACTTTATCAACGAAGACAGATATATGCTTTATCCTCTGGCGGCATCGCTTTCCGACGGACAGGCTGCCTGCCTTCAGTATGTCAGCCTTTCACAGCTGTTCGACAACGGCATAATGGATAACGATGCATGGAAGTTAAACTTCGATAAAATCAAGGCTGAGATTATTGACAAGGCTAAAACCGTTTCTGCTTATGCCGGAATCAACAGACAGGTATTTGAGGGCGGTGTTGCTCTTACTAATGAAGCAAAAAATCTCAGGGATTCTTCCACCGACAATTACATGTCCAACTGGCTTTCGGACTCAGCAAGCACAACAACAATACTTTCTCTGACGGGATTTGCTGTCAGTGCTATTGCCACAATCGGATGCAAGGTTGCTGCAAGTATGATAAAAAACAAGATGAATACTCTTGTTTCGGAAAATATCACCAAGTGGGTTTGCGTTGATTCGGCCTGTAAATACAAGGTTGCAAAAATAGCTTCTGATGAAGTTGAAGAAATCACGAAACAATTTATGGATGGTACCTTCTCTGAGGATTGCTCTTTGTTTATGAAAAATGAAGTTTGCAACACAAACACAATGACTCCGCTTGCAAATTCTTATAAGCTGCTTAACAGAATCGGTAATGTTATTTGCGTAATTATGGTTATTTTCTCTGTAATTTCTCTCATTTCCGCCTGGAAAGACATTCAAAAATATTACCATACCGAAAAAACACCAATTCCTGTATACATGGTTGATGAATCAACAGATGCAGACGGAAAAAACACATATACTTATTATTCTGCAGTTACGTGTAACCGTAAGGAATCAGGATTTTCAGATGAAAAAAGTGAAATCCTCAAAGATTTCGGTGACCTTAACGGCGATATCGGTAAGGAGTGGCTTGCTCTGTACAGCACGAAGGATACCACCGCAGGCAAACCTATAAAAGCGGAATTCCTTTGCAAAAAGGGCAACAATTCAGCAGGAAGCAATGTTCCTCTTACAATGTTCGGTGAGAAGAATGCCGTAAACCTTGTTGACGAAAAGTATACATATAACGATGAGTTCAATGGAATTTATCTGTTCTATTCGGTCGGAAATGTCTATACATCCTCCGTAATTACTCCGGGTAATATTGCAATAATCGCCGGTTGTGCAGTTGCGGTGGCTGCTATCGTGACTTTGGTTATTATAAAAAAGAAGAAGACAAAGAAATCATAAATCTTATTAAAAATATGGGGCTGCTCTGATGGTTTTCAGAACAGCCCCATTGTTTATTTTGCTTTGATTGAATTTTATTATTAGTTTACAACGACTCTCTTTTCACAAATAAACAACAGCTTATGTAATTAAAATTACTCATCCCACTTGCTTATCATTTATTAATTCATTGATATATTGTAAATTTTGCAAAGGTCGTCTTATTTGTAAATTTTAATATCTTTTTAAAATCTCATAGTCCAGGATTGCAAGCGAAATCTTTCCGAAAGGTATTTATCCTGAAATGTATCTGAGTGACGCCACGTACCTTTAAGTGAGCCATCACGAACCTGCGGAAGAATATCAAGACACGGAAGTTGTTCCTTAGGAATAATTGTTGCTTGCTCTTTACCGCATATTATTTCAAGTGCGGACATAAGCCAATCGGCAGGACCGATTTCTTTATTGCCGACAATAATTTTATCAGGTATAAATGCATCGGTCTTTATGTGCTTTGCACTCGTTTTTATTTCATCGGCGGTAACAATGATTTCACTTTCAGCCCTAAACGGTCTTGAAAGTAATCCGTAGACCTTACCGCAGATATGCTCGTCTTTGCCATTCAGCAAATCAACACAGGCATAGAAAATATCACTGAGTGAAAACGAATCCGGATTTGATACAGGATAGAATTTTTCAGCAAGTTGTTTTTTTATTAAGAGTAAATCATTTGCTTTTATTACTCGTGCGTTGTCTTCTGTTATTTTTTTTGCAACATCACTGTATGTAACAATGTTGAAGCGGCTGTCATTTTTAATAAGTTCAACAAAACGATTAAGATTTTTATAAAAATTATCACTTTGTGCTTCCGGTCTTCTGTTACATTCTTTCCATTCGCCGAATTCGCAAAGATTTTCTTTATCGTAATTTTTAATATCCCACCACTCATTAAAAAGACTTGCGTTAGGATGAGTATATACAACCGCTCTTTTTCGTTTTGCAAGTTCATCAAGAACAGCTTTCAAATCGTTGTCATTTCCGTCAAAGAAATTCTGCTCACAGCAATACGCATAATCAATATGAAAAATATTGCAATACCAGCATCCCGAACCATCTTCGGGGTCACAAACTGTATCAGCATAAATAGGGATACCCATATCACTATAAGCATACATAGCAGCATATGATTTGGCATTTCCCGGAGGAACGGCAGCATAAATCTTTTCAGCTCCGAGTGCTTCCCGAATTAATCGAATTGCTTCACTTTCCTGACGGATAACTTCATTTTTAGCCTTTTCAAAGTCCTCAATATCCGTATATTCTGTTATCATCGGGTGAAGTGTGTGCCCGTATGTATGGAGATTTATTTCATGGTAGCTAAGAGCTTTAACAACGTCATTTCTGTTCCAGCTTTTTAGCTGTTTTGCCAGAAGCCCGACAATACAAAAGCACCCTTTAACGCCTTGTTTTCTGAGTATTTCTGCCTCTGTTACGATTGCGTCAGCACTTATATTTGAAGTGAAATCCTCTGTATCAAAAGAGAAGATTATATCCGTCATTTTACCACCCCGTTATTGAAAATAATAAATGTCATATAATAATGTTTTTTGTATTTTTCTATATAATCCAACTCAAATAATTGTAACACATTTGTATTCAAAAATAAAGACCGATGATTTGAAATGCAGCATTCCTTAATTTAAATTTTGTATTTTAATAGTTTCTTCACGGAAAGTTGGGGCTAAAACGAACAGAAGGCAATGAAAGATATCGGATAAAGGTAAAGATGTAATCTTCATCACGGTACCCATATCCGATTCTTTTAGCAATTTTAATCTTGTTATTAAATCCCTCTAACTTACCTGTACTGATAAAAAAACTGCATGAGCCACAAGTCTGTCAAAACAAGTGCAGGTCCTGGGGATAAATCCATTCCCAACTTGAAGTGTTTTTCGCCGACAGACTGCCCGAATAACAGAAAAACCGCAGCATATCAATGGTAAGATTAACGGCTGAGAAATCAGCCGCCCTTGATATGCCCCGATTTTTCCGCTATGATGCAAACAAGGCGTGTAAGTCGTCATGCGACTCACACACCCTGTTACCACTCAATATTTTATGCCATTCTTTGGACTTTACACAAATTTTAAAAAACTACCGAATTGCTTTTTGTTCTGAGCTGAAAGCCACTTCAAAGTTGCTCTTTAGCTATCAAAAAAATAATTTTATTTCCTTGAAAAACTGTCTGAAGCTCTTTCTTGAATACTCATATTCAGTCTGTCGGTCAAGGATTTTTTCACCATTTTCGTCATAGGAATATGTTTTCTGGCTTGTTACGTTGGAATGCTTGTCAAACTCATACTCGGTAACGTAAGTCATATTTTTGTCTTCGTCATAACTTTCTATTTTTACAAGGTTCTTACCCTCATAATACATATACTGGTACCCGTTGAGCTCGTCGCTGCTATTATAGCATTCAAATTTATATACATCATCCTTCTTGTCCAGCTTGGTTTCAGAATTTTTTTCTCCGTCTATTTTGTAAACTTCACCGATAAGCCTGCCTTTTTCATATGTAGATTCTGTTTTGTATTCAACCCCGTTATCATTGTAGCGAGTTTCGGAAATTTTGTTACCGTCCTTATCATATTCATAAATATAATTATCATGATCACTTTTTACGGTTTCGGTTTTTAGTTTTCCGTTGCTGTAATATTCTTTATATTCTTCACTACGTTTTTCTCCGTCAATGTAAGAAATCCGTGAAATTTCCCTGCCGTTTTTGTACTCACATTCGATTTTGCTTTCTGTTTTTTCTCCATCGATTTCCTGCACACTTGTTACAGAAATTATATTATAGTTGCTGTCATAAGTAACTTCAAATTCAACTATTCCGCTGTCAAGTTCAGCGCTGTCAGAGGCAACATAGTTCTTTCCGTCTTTACTGTATTCAAATTCAAGACTGTATTCCCCACCATCTTCCTCGGACTTCATTGAAGAGATTCTTCCGTGCTTATCGTAGGAGTACTCATCACCTTTTTCTCCGTCTGTAGTATCTGACAATAGCAATCCGTTTTCAAAATACTCAGTTTCTGAAAACTTTTCTGCTTCACCGTCTTTTACGTTATAATATATACTTTTTGACTTATAATACCAGTCATCTTCCTTGATGACAAAGATGTATACACCGCTGAAAATAAACGCAACTGCAACGAGAATTGCAATAAAGGAGGCGATACGCTTTGACGCTTTCTTTTTCGATTTCTTTTTCCTTTTTTTGCCCGGTTGAGAACTATCGTTGTAGCCGTTGCCGGTAACATCATATGAGTTGCCGATAGGCTGCTGATATCCGTATTCGGGAATATCATTCTGAACAGCAGGCATGGAGTTATTATCAACATTGTGATTTTGAGAATATAACTGTGTATTGGGATTCTCGGGTGAAATTATTGTTGGAGTGCCGCATTTGGCGCAGAATTTTGCACCCGCAGAAATCTGGTTCCCGCAATTTTCGCAGAACATATTAATTGCCCCCCCTTTTATTTTCGAGTATTTTAATTATACATTACCCATATTGAAGCTGTCAATATATTTTTATTCTTTTGACTGTCGGTGCAAACTCGTTAAAAGTGTTGCTCCGTATATGGGCATAGTATGGAAAATAATTGTTGCAGCACAGATTAACTGTTGTCAAAATACTGTATTAAATTTTGTATGGTTTGAATATTGAACAATAGCACGTCGAGTAGTAAACTTTATCTGTTAGATTGCTACTTTTTGAGACAACAGTAACCTAAGAGAATAAACGTGAAAAACACAGGAAAAGCCAATGCTGCTTTGCAGAAAGCAATTAAATAATAATTGACATTCCTGGAATGTGCGATATCAGAGATACGATTTATTTTAACAGCGGAAAATATGCATATATAAACAAAGACAACCTTTTGTGTTTTTTTACTTTCTTTTATACGATGCATCCAACCTTAATATAGTTTGAACTTTTATAAAATAATTTGAAAATAAAAAAATCCCGGAATCAATTAAGATTCCGAGACTAAAAAAACACCTTGAAGCAGGCGAAAATTTGACACAAATTTTTGACACAAATGACACAAAAATCTGGCTTGACACATCTTTTTGACACGGAATTTGTGTCAAAATAAGCAAAATAATATTTTTTTGAACAAAACAAAAAATCGCCGAAACCCTTGATACACAAGGCTTTCAGCGAATTTTCATGGCAGGGGCAGAAGGACTTGAACCCTCGGCACGCGGTTTTGGAGGGGCTATATATAGTGTTTATTTGTTGTTATTGCACATTATATTGTGTTATTTAGTCCTTTCCCTTGTGCATACCTAATAAAAAACAACACTCAAAGTGACGTAATAAAACACTAAAAAACAGGGTAAAAAGTGCCTTTTTTGAAAAGTATTAGGAAAATGTTAGGCGCTGTGTTAGGAAACGAAATCATAAAATTACGAAAATAATAACACCTGAAATTGTGATCAATAAGAATTGATAATAAAACTATAAGCTCTATCGGAAAAACATTTTACTTGACTGGTAGTTGATTGAGATTATTTTTTCTTTAAGTAATTTATATTTTTCAAAATAATAATATTTAATTCTATACACTTTAAAATCGCATAATTAACAAATCCTCCCGAAATTGGTACAATGAAGTTACCAAATTGAAGGAGGTTTTCTAATGCCGAAAACAGATATTACTTATACCCAAGTCGGTGATTATCTCATCCCCAATTTTACTTTACCACCCGAAGACGACACTCGACCGATTGGTGTTTGGGGCAGAAGACATTACAATTATCTTAAAACCAGTCGTAAAGCCGTTTATGCCATTATGGTTATGGACAACACCCTCCACACCCACCTTGCCGATATTAACGAACAAGCGGAAGATATGTTCTTTCGGCTCGTAAAAGATATGGCAAA
>DCGX01000067.1:21798-32924 GCA_002315505.1 Ruminococcaceae bacterium UBA1767 | reverse complement strand
TAGCATTTCAGGAAGTTTCCGATTGTCCAATGCCTGTAATTCAAATTGCGGGTGACAGCAAACCAATATATGACGAGGACGGAAATCTCGTTTACAGTACAAAGAAAGTACTGGAAGTTTTTCAGAATATGACAGCAGGTCAGTCTAAAGATGAAATAATCAAGACAATTGCAAGCAAGATGACATATATTTTGTCTGCATATTATATCCAGGGCTGTTTCTTCCAGGATTTCAGTGAGTATTATGAGAGAATATACGAAACTGTAAGTCCGTTATTTGAAAAAGCACGACTTGACGAAAACGGCAACGTTACAAACGGAACCGGACTTGATAAAGATACGATAGCAGAAATGGAAGCAAGTGCTGTTGATACATCCACTAACTTTAATACAGTTAATCGTAGATTCTTTTACGATTGGCGTCTTGACCCGCTTGAAGTTGCTGATGATTTGAAGGAATATATTGATTCTGTAAAAAAATCAACCGGCTATGATAAGGTCGGAATTTTATGCCGTTGCGTTGGTGCAAATATTCTTCTTGCATATGTTGCTAAATACGGTACAGACGATATTTGCGGTGTTGCACTTGACGGTGTCGCAGTAAATGGCTGTGAAATCTTAACTGAGCCTGTTGCAGGCAAGTTTGCTTTTGATGCAAATGCCATTAACAGAACATTGTATGATCTTAAGGCAACCGGCAAAGCAAACATCAGCCCGAAAATTACTTCGGCTATCGATTTTGCTGATAAGTCAGGCGTTGTTGATTTCATCAAGTTCTGCATTAAATTCCCTAACTATAACAGAATGTTGAAGGGTATTACATCTTCAATGGCCCTTGCAACCTTCTACACATGGCCGAACTACTGGGCTTGCTTCAGCTCAAACGATTACGAAACAGGTCTTGAATACGTTTTCGGTTCTGAGGGAAGCGAAAACAGAGTTAAGTATGCAGGACTTATTGAGAAGCTCGACAACTATGATAAGTTAGTTCGTCAGAATCTCCCTGAGCTTATGAATGAAATCAATGATAACTGCAATCTTGTTATTATTTCAAAGTACGGTATGCAGTGCTCACCGATTACAGAGTCAAAGGATAAGATTGGCGACCAGCTTATTTCTGTAAATTATTCCTCATTCGGTGCAACAACAGGCACAATTTTCGAGCCTCTTTCAGATGAATATATCGCAAATCAGACTGCTAAGGGACTCGGCAAATACATTTCACCAGACAAATATGTTGATGCTTCAACCTGTCAGTTCCCGGATCAGACCTTCTTCGTAAAGGGTGCATCACATTCCGACTGGACACAGTTTGAAAGTGACCTTTGTGTTTTGGCAGTTTGTGCTGACCATCAGATTACAATTGATGAATATCCTGATTATCAGTTTACAGTTTTTGATTACGAAACTTATTCAACCACAAAGATGACAACCGAGAATTGTAATACAGAGAACTGGACAGTTGATAACAGTGAGAGAAACTTTGACCCTGTTAATGCTGTTGAGGCTTATGCAAGATCTGTTAAAAATCTTGTAAACGCATTCAAATAATAAATGAATTCAAGCTCCGCAATCGTTGAATTGCGGAGCTTTTTCGTAGGAAATTGTGTACAACCATTGCTTAATCTGAATTGAAATTCTGTTTTCGTTATGGGAAAAGATTTATTTTCTTATATGTCATTCTAAGAAGCGTGCGACGAAGAATCTCAAGTAAAATTCATCTCGTAGTGGCGACAATCTGTCACCTGAGATTTGCACAAACTTCGATTATCACATAGGGAAAATTGTGTTTTTTCCGAACTTTTAGGAATTTTCTGCGTAGGGAACGATGCCACTGTCCTGGAATATCAATAAAAACAAACTCCGATGATAGAAATCAAACTATCATCGGAGCTTTAATTATATCAGATTATTTAATAATTCTGAAGGTCTTAACTTCATAAGGCTTTGTGAAGAATGTGAACGAATTGCCTTCGCACTTGATTTCTTCCTTATTTTCCTCAATCATGTTGGTTTCAATAACCTTTGTAAAGTCAATGCCGAGATTAACAGTAACATTACCACGAGCCTGCTCATCCTCAACAAAACGGATAATATATCCGTTGCCGTCCTGAGCAACCTTGAATGCTTCAAGAGAAACGTTCTTCTTATCGATTGTGATGAACTGCTCATTTTCGAGCTTTCCGTCTGTAGCCTCTGCATTGTACATAGCAACAGGAGGAATATTGAATGCGTTTGCACGCTGAACAGTGTCAAATCTCCAGTCACCGTTGTGCGGATGGAACTCGTACTTGAAGGTGTTAATACCGTGGTCACCTGTCGGGTCAGGCATTGTAGGAGCTCTCATAAGAGTGATTCTCATGTGTGAATCGTGAATGTCATAACCGTACTTGCAATCGTTGATAATACTGCAACCATAGCTGCCTTCTGAAAGGTCTGCCCACTTGTGAGCGGCAACCTCAAATCTTGTAAGGTCGTAAGCTGTGTTGTAGTGTGTAGGACGTTTGAATGCACCGTGAGCAATGTCATAGGTTGCATCTGTGTCAATAACAGAAACATCGAAGCCTGCCTTGAGCACCTTGTCGCTTTCGTGCCAGTCAACCTCTGTGTCAAAGATAACACTGTCGCCGTCAGCATAAAGGATGTAATCCTGTGTGATAGTTGACTTGTTAAACTTCTTAACGAAGCGGATAACCTTGCGAAGCTCGTTGTCCTCAACAACCTCAGCGCTTACTGTGTCCTTAAGCTCCCACATCTTTTTCTTGTAGTTTAATTCAAGATTCCATGCTGTTTCATGAATACACTTGTCAAGTGAAATTGTAAGAATATTACCCTTACCGTTGAGTGCCTCACGGTCATTAATCTTATCAAATACGCTTGTAAGCTGACCGTTTTCGTCAATCTTAACAAGGAGCTTGTCGTTTTCAAGAGTTGTGCAATCTGATTTTTTGTTCTCACAGGCCTTGCCCTCAACGAGCTTGATAACCTTGAATGAGAGTTGCTGAACTTCAGGTGTGAAGATGAGCTTGCCGTCTTTTCTGACACAGTTGTAACCCTCGGCAACGAGATTTTCGGGAACGCCATCAACCTCAACAGGCTCACGGCTTACAGCACTTGCAAGGTTCCATACTGTAACAGTGTCCTTGTCAGCCTTAACAGCCTTGCAAAGACCCTTGAGCTTTGTTCCTTTGATTTCATTGAGAATATTGCGAAGCTGAGCATATGTGAGCTTGCAATCGTCAAATACCTCGTGAATTGATGAACCCGGAAGAATATCGTGGAACTGGTTGGTCATAAGAATTCTCCAGCCCTCTTCGAGCTTGTCTTTCGGATATTCCTCACCTGTAAGCTCTTTAAGAAGTACGGACATAATCTCGTTTCTTGTAAGAAGATATTCGCACTTTCTGTTATTCTTTTTAACGAATGCCTGGCTTGTGAAGGTACCTCTGTGATTCTCATAGTACATTTCACCGTTCCATACAGGAAGCTCGTCCTCGTGACCGTGGTAGGTCATGAAGAAGTCATCAATGTGACCGATTTCTGTTTTCGGCATACCGGGGAAGTTCTGAAGACGTCTGCCTCTTTCGAGCATTTCTCTTGTCGGTCCGCCGCCGCCGTCACCGTAGCCGTACATACTCATAGCGGTTGTAAGCTCGCTCTTGTTGTTACATTCATCGTCAGCGTGAATAATTTCTTCTGCTCTGTAATGGCAGTTGTATGACGGGCGCATAAGATGAGCATAGATTGTGTCACCATTGTTGCCACGCCACATAAACATATTGTAAGGGAATTTAGTTGTATCGTTGTATGTGAGCTTGCTTGTAATGAAGTTCTCCATTCCGCAGCCCTTGATAATCTGCGGAAGAGCGGCAGTAAAGCCGAAGCAGTCCGGGAGCCAGTAGGTCTTTGAAACCTTGCCGAACTCGTTCTTGAAGAACTCAGTACCGTAAAGAACCTGACGGATAAGTGATTCACCCGAAGCGAGGTTTGTGTCAGCCTCAACCCATACGTTACCGCAGATATCCCACTGGTTGTTTGCTACCTTTTCCTTGATTCTTTCATAGATAGCAGGGTAGTGCTTCTTGGTCATATCGTAAAGAACAGCTTCACTCTGACCGAAGGTCATCTCAGGATACTGGTCCATAAGATTAACAACATTTGTGAATGTTCTTGCACTCTTACGGATTGACTCCTGAACTCTCCAAAGCCATGCAACGTCGATATGGCTGTGACCTGTGAGCATAACCTTACTCTGTGCTTCCCACTTGATTTCCTGGAGCTTTTTGTTGAAGAATTTGCGAGCTTCCTTCATGCTCTCACGAACTCTGTCAGGCTCGAAGTCGTAGTCAACGATATGTAAGCTGTCGTCAATAGCAGCATAAACCTTTGAATAGATATGCTCATCCTTGATGAAAGGAAGACAATCAAAAGCAACCTCAATATCAAAGAGATAACCTTCAGCTTCCTCGTCAACTGTGAAAATTGTTGTTTCTCCGAAGAGACAATCCTGATATTCTGCACCGCCGATAACGTGCTCGTCACAGAAGCACATTGAGTCAACGGTGGACTCAACCTCAAAGTTGAGAACATCACCGGCTTTTGCAACAGGAAGTGTTACATTAGCACGGTCGGGGAGTGCGTCACGGAAGGTTGAGCCTGCAACGTATTTGCCGTTGCAGTTAACAAGAGCCTCACCGCCGACAGCGAGCTTTGCACGAAGCGGCTTACCTGCCATACACTCGGGGATTGTAACACTTGCCTTGAAGAAGTGTGCACAATCATAGTAGGATGGATGATGGTCACCTGTCTTGATAGTTGACTTGAAATTTTCGTCCATTTCATAGCCGTCATCACCGAGGAAGGTTCCCTTGGTGTACTCCCATTCGCCGATGTCGATTTTGTCGACAATCGCATATTTCGGAAGCTGTTTGAACATATCTTTCAATACGCCGATTTTTAAGGTATGCATGTTATTTCTCCTTTATTTGTATAATGGTGCTTTGAGAATTCCGGCAGGTCTCAAAGCATATTCATAGCTCCAGTCATCATTCACACTTCTCCATGCATTCGGACCTTGCCACAATTCTGTGACATCAACCATGTGGACCGGACCGAATGTGTTGTATCTGTGAGTGCAGAGCTTGAGTTCAACTGAATGTTTGCCATCTGTAAGATTATTTACAGTTAATTCGTAAGGCGGATAAATAATATTTCCCTTTCTCTGTCCGTCAATGTTGACACAGATAAGGCCGCCTCTGTAATCGGATGCGTGAACTGTTAATTTACCGTCAACAGCCTTCGCATCGAATTTGTATGTAACGGATGCTCCGTAGAACGGGAAGCCGTAATTCGTAATGTTGCCGAAAGGTATTTTCTCCGGCATTTCAATAATTTCTGCTTCACTGCCGATTACCTTAACACCGAACTTTCCGAGAATGAACACATTTTCTGTGTTTGTGGTAATTCCGAACGGAATAGTAATAATAAGCTCGTTGTTGCCTTTTTTTATTTTCGGCAAAGCAACTTTATATATTGAAATATCAACAAAATTGCCGATTATTTCATTTGAAACAGCCTCTCCGTTGAAGGTGATAACGGCATCAGATGCATCCTCAAGAGCAAGAGCGGCACCTTCGTATTCAATCTCGCTATTGAAGTTGAATTTCAAAGTGATGGTGTGCTCGTTCTTTTGCTCACCGTAAACCCACGGCTGAACGATTGAACCGCCACGTGGTCTGAAACCGATTTGCTCACGGCAGATGTTATCAAGAAGAAGAATTTCTTCCTTCGGCTGATATTCTCCGTCATCGAGCTTGTATTCCGCCTGGTCGAGCAGAAGAACGTTGTCCTCATCCAATTCATATTCAACAAGATTAGGTGCTCTGTTAAAGCCTTCAAAATCAACATGACTGAATTTTGTGTTGCTGTTTTCGGTTCTGCCTTCTTCGAGCCTGATAAGAACGGAATCAAATGAATGAATTGTTCGTCTGATAACCGTGTTGCCGTTGACGTACTGAGCATCAAGCGGATATTTTTCACCATTCTGAGTATCATAAAGAGTCGGAATAAATTCACCCTTGATTGTAAGAACAACGTCATCGGGATTTGAAACGTCCTTATTTCTCGGATATCTTGAATGTGCGATAAACAACCATTGACAATCGTTATCTTTTCTTAACTGATAGATAAGATTGTTGGTGAGTTTGCCGTTGCTGAATCGCATCGTGATAAGTCTGTCACTTTCAAGTGCATCAAGCACGGAAGCCTGTGAATATTCAACACTTTCACTTTTATTATAAAGGTTAATGCCTCTGTCGGATTCAACGGCATCACATAATTCGGGAGAGTTACCCAGGAAAATAAGTCTTCCACCGTCTTCTCTGAATTTTTCAAGTCTTTGAAGAGTTGTTGAGCGAAGAGTTTCGCAGCCCGGTACAACAATGGTATCATATGTCATTTCGCCTACGCTAAGCGGTGCACCGGCACTTTCACAAAGCTGAGGAAAAAGTGATTCGCTGATAAAATCGAAATCAATTCCACCCTCAAGAATCCAGTTGGTAAGATTTAAAAATCTTTCGTTTAAATCGGTACGAATGCACTCTGTCTTGTCGTTAGGACCCCAATGAAGCCAGAAGCTCTCAACAGGATGGATAACACCGATTTTAACATTCGCTTTGCCACGGGTAAGAGCTGTGTTAACTCTTGCAAAATGGTCTTCAACGGCAGGGAATTCCTTGTACCACGGTGACTGATAGCTGATGGAAGCCGGGTAGTCACGTTTTGCTCCGCCTGCCATAGCGTACCACGAAAGGTGAGGAACTCTTACCGTAACACCGAGAGCGGCTTGCCAGTCACCCTGATGCTTGTAGGTTCTGAAATCGCAATCCCAGCCCGTAACACCATAAAGCTCAGATAAAACTCCCTCGTAGCCAAACTGATGTGTAGCAGATTGTGCTTGCTTCGCAGTTGTAAATTCGTGCAAATCGCAAAGCATATCAATACCGGGAAGCTGAAAGCTCCTGTAGGAACGCATTGCCTCGCCGAGAGCGGCGGTCTGTGAGTGAAGAGTAGGCTCTTCCATCATGTGACCTGTAAGTGAAATACCGTTGTCGCCGCACCATTTACCGACAGTGTCAGCAAAGGATTGTGCAAATAGCTCAGCAATAAAATCATGATAATGATATCTCGGAGTTGAGGGCTTGCTATTCGGCAATTCCCAGAAAAGCTCAGGAAGATAATCCATCAAATCGTAGTTGTATTGCTCTTTAAAAAGCTCAGGAACCTTGTCTGTCCACGGCATTTCAACATTTACATTTTCTTCTGCAATACTGGTGAGAAGAAATCTTTTTCTTGAAAACTGAGGCTCGTCCGTGAAAATAGCAGGTACTGTTTTTCCGAACTCGTCACCGACAGCTTCCTTGTATTTTTCGTGTGTAACTTCAATGAATTTTTCTATAGCTTCCTTGTTTAAGGTGTCAGCATAGGTCTGGTCATTATACCAGCTTGAAGGCTGATGAACGGAAAGATATGCGTACCATTTCTCACCCCGGGCAGAAGTATCTGTACTTATTTTTTTGTATGAAGTAAGATATCCGTTTTCGTCGAGAATTACGTCATAACAGGCGAGGAGCTTTTTATCATCACTTGAATAATTGGAAAAAGACAGATTCCTTGCTCTGTATTTTATATCCTTGGTAACAAGTCCGCCTGCTGCACCGGATGGCCATCTGTCTTCGTCATAAAGCCACGCAAGCATATCTTCATTTTTTGCTTTTTCAACGGTAGCTTTTACGAGCTTCAAATAATTGTCATCAAGATATTTATTTTTAAGGCCTGTGCGAACGTGCATATGAAATCCGCCAAGACCCATTTCTTTAAAAACTTCAACCTGTCTTTTAAGTTCGTCTTCCGTCAGCAGGTTGTTCCATGCCCAGAACGGAGTTCCACGATACTCGCAGGTAGGATTTTTAAATAATTCGTCCGATAAATCCGGGGTCGAATTTTTATTGTAAAGCATAATACACCTCTTTTACCTAAATATAGTATATTATATCATAAACATACAACTAAAAACAACAGTTTATTTGTAGAAAACAGCAAAAAATATGACAATATTAAGTATTATTTCTATCGGTAAACCAATCATAAATAATCTGTGCTTTGTTTTGTGATGAATTATCCGCATTATTATGTACATGGATATTGCTCCGCCGATGAGTCCGAGGCACATAAGACCTGCCTCGGGGATTCTGTACCAACCGTTTTTTGCGGCAATTTTGTCATAACAGGTTAGAAGAACCGATATAAATGAAATGATGATAAAGCAGATAATCAGAAATTTATATTTTTCCATAAAAACTCCTTTGGTGATAAAATTGAAGAAAATAATTTGTTTACTGTTAATGATAATGACCTTGTGCGGATGCGAAGGTCAGCCGGAAGCCAATCCCGAAACAACAAAATCTGAAGATACTGAAATTCGTGCCGTATGGATATATTATGATGAGCTGTCAATGCTCGGTGAAAAAGAGAATACTGCAGAGCGCTTTACCGAGAAAATCTCTTTGATGCTTGACAAATGTGCCTCGTACAATATAAACACTGTTTTTGTCCAGATACGACCGTTTGGTGATGCGTTTTATAATTCGGAAATCTTTCCGTCATCATATTATCTGGCGGGAAAGCAGGGCGAGAATATCGGATATGATGCATTGAAAATATGTATTGAGCAAGCTCACAGCAGAAATATTTCACTTCACGCCTGGCTCAATCCGTTTCGTGTGATGTATTATTCAAAGAAATTCGAGCTTGCAGAAAGCAATCCCTGCTATGAGTGGATTGAAGAAAAAAGTGAGAATATAATCACAACCGATGAAGGTATTTTTATGTGCCCTGCATCGTTGGAAACGCAAAAGCTCGTGACAGACGGAGTGCGGGAAATTGTCGCTAATTACGACGTTGACGGAATTCACATTGACGATTATTTTTACCCGACAGCGGATGAATCAGCGGACAGAACTTTTTATAAAAAATATACCGATAACGTTGGAACCCTGACTCTTGATGAATGGCGCAGGACTAATATTTCCGCACTTGTTTCTTCAATATATTCCGCTGTTAAAACGGCAAAGTCCGATTGCATATTTTCGATTAGTCCGCAGGGAAATATAGATAACAATCTCAACTCTCAATTTGCGGATGTGATGGAATGGTGTACTCAAAACGGCTATGCGGACTGGATAATTCCTCAGGTGTACTATTCCTTTGACAACACTATTCTTCCTTTTGACAAGGCTGTGAATGAATGGAATGAATTAAACAGTGGAAATGTCAGATTGATTTGGGGTATTGCCTTATATAAGTCTGAAACCGAGTTTGGCGAAAATGAGATAAAAAAACAGATAGAATATTTAAAGCAATCAAATAATTACAACGGATATGCCGTATTTTCCTATTCGTATCTTGATGAGCTATGCTCTTAGCTTTTTTCTTATTCCGAATGCAAGCATGGTTGCAGGTATACAAAGTAAAAACCATAAAATTGAAAACAGGGGACAAATCTGTCCTAAAACATTGAATTTTTCCTGTGAATAATCCCATACATTCAGATGAAGACCTCTGTTAACAATACAACCGACAATAAATTCCATCGACGTAATGATTGCACATCCGACAGCACAGCGAAGAATAAGGCTGTTGGAGCTTATTTTCATGTTGACAAGATAGATAAGGACGAACACTATTCCTCCTGTCAGTGTCATAGTCCAGTGTGTATAGCCACGTGTAATTACCTCAATAAGACTGTAAATTAATGCACCGACACCGAAAATAACGATAAATTCTTTAACACTTTTCAATAAAATCACCGTTATTATCTTGCCCGAAAAATACGAAAAAGCACTTCGGAATGAAGTGCTTAATTTTTACAGTTTATCGCTCAGGTCAATTGAATAGATTCCCGATTCAAGAACAATATATTCAACAAATCCGACACGGAAATATTTTTTGATAGGCTCTTTAGTCTTTATGTAATCCTTAACCGAATAATCATTGAGATTTACACTGCGAATCATATTAGTTGACTCGTTGCAGACGTAAAGGAAATTATCATATTTTGAAATGGAGGTCGGTCTTCTGAATGCGACCGATGCACCACCGCCGATACGGAACATAACTCTTTTTTCGATAGGCGAAAACTTAACAATGGAATTTCTGTCCGGAACAACACACCAGAAGCAGTTACCGTCAAGGGCAAGACTTCTGATAGGACAATTCTGATAAACGAGCTTTTCCTGCATAGCAATTGAGCCGTCAGAATCAAAAATATTCATATTTCCGTCGCTGAAAAGAGTAGCAGCAGCATTACTTTTGAGAATAGCGGCATCGCAGGCAAGATAATTTCCGAGTCTGCGTGCAATCTCTCTATACTGTAAACCGAATTTTGCTTCAAGATAGGTTTTTATTTTAACAGGAAGGACTTTATCTCCGTCCTGGTCATATACATAAAACGCAACAGTTTCTTCACCTGTCGGTAGCTTAGTTCTTTCGGCATAAATGAAGCCGATTTCAAGCGGTAAAACGTCAAGAAGCTGTGCTTTGATTATTTTTACCAATTATATCACCTTTAAGACAATCCGTGCCCGGGATTGTGAATATTCTTTAATTAAGACATACCAAAACCCCGCCAAGCCGATCACAGCGTATAATAACCTGCGTATGTGTAGCAGGTGGGCACCTCCCGAATGAATTACTGCTCCCAACATCTGCTAAAAAGCAGGAGGTCTGCAAACATCAGCCGGAGACAGGTTCCCGATTACAAAAGTGTTAGGATAATATAAGCTATGATTTCTCGCACAAGGCAGGGGAATTGTAATAAATTTTATTCCTCTTCTGCAGAGAAAAGGTCTTCAAGTCTTTCCTCGAAGATTTTCTGAACCTCGTCAAACTCCTTGCCGTCTTCAATCGGACAAAGATATGTGTCACCGTTTTTATCTTCTTCAACCTTAAGAAGAATGATTTCACCATCGTCGTCTAATATGTCTTCTGCCTCGTCATAAACAGGGAGAAGTGCGACATATTTTCCGTCATCGGTCTCGATTCTGTCAAGTTCTTCAAATATATGCTCAA
>DCGX01000067.1:21612-21770 GCA_002315505.1 Ruminococcaceae bacterium UBA1767 | reverse complement strand
ATCGACAACGCTAACGATATCAGGATTGTATTCTTCAGCCATAATTGTGCCTCCGTATTAATTCTTACCCTACTATTTTAACCTTAAAACATTAATTAGTCAAGCAAAATAACTGAAATTACCAATTAAGTCAAAATATATAAAAAAATTAAAAAATA
>DCGX01000067.1:0-21597 GCA_002315505.1 Ruminococcaceae bacterium UBA1767 | reverse complement strand
AAAAAAACTATTGACAAATGATAAAACACGTGCTATATTATAGTCAAGAAAAGGGAACACGATCCCGATAGAAAGAAGGCGAGTCCAATGAATAACGAAGAACCACAATTTAATATGACCGCCGGTGTCGGACGTTAGAACTTAAGAGCGGCGTAAATAAAGCCGGAGTGATTAACTGATAATCGTGAAACGAATGACCGGGAGCGGTACACAGTGGGAACACCCACTTTTACATAGCAGGATTACAAAATCTTTTAATTCAATAAAAGGTGAGACCAATGAACATCTGATTTTAATTTATATAAAATAATCAGAAAAGGTGAGTCCGATGAAACATTAAATTCTTCTTAAATTATATGAGAGAGTGAGTTAAGATGTTTTGCTAAATAATAAACAGTAAACCAAGTAACTTGTAAAGGATGAGTCCAAAGGTTTATTTAAATTGAATTCATATTTACTACTTATGAGAGAGTGAGTCCGATGAAACATTAAATTCTTCTTAAAAATCATGAGAGAGTGAGTTAAGATGTTTTACTGATAATAAACTTTAAACCAAATATCACGTAAAGGGTGAGTCCGAAGGTTTATTTATATTGACTTAATATCAAATTACGAAAGAGTGAGTCCAAAGGTTTATTAAATAACGACTTATATTAAATTATGAAAGTGTGAGTCCAAAGTACTAGTTAACTATTCAGAGGGTTGCAGATTGCAATCCTCTTTTTGTTTATGTTAAAAGTGTCCGAAATATATATAGCTTCGGATGCTTATTTTTATGTCAAAATTACTTGAAAAAAATGCTATTATGTTATATAATAACAAAGTTAATTAGTAAAAAGAGAGGTATGCCCTTTGGAAGGTAATACTAAAAATCGGGAAGTGTTTGTTTCTCCCGAAGAAATTAAAAAACAGAATGATTTTTCGAATCGTGTCAAGACAATGATTTCTTCACGCTTCGGCATAAATCAGCCGCTTGCATTTGTTCATACGTACGGCTGTCAGGGTAATGTTTCCGATGGTGAGAGAATCAAAGGAATGCTCGAAAATCTCGGCTACGGCTTTACTGATGAAATCGAAAAAGCAGACCTGATACTTTACAATACCTGTGCAATCCGTGAGCACGCAGAGGATAGAATTTACGGTAATGTCGGAGCAATTAAAAAGCTCAAAAGGGCAAATCCGAATCTTATCATTGCACTTTGCGGATGTATGATGCAACAACCGAGAGTGGTTGAAAAAATCAGAAACAGCTATCCGTTTGTTAATCTTGTATTCGGTACACATGTTATTCATAAGCTGCCCGAGCTTATTTACAGAGTTCTTCGCACGGGCAAAAGAGTTTTTGAATGTCCGGACAGCGATGGCGTAATTGCAGAGGATATCCCTGTTCATCGTGATACTAAAATCAAGGGCTGGCTTCCGATTATGTACGGTTGTAATAATTTCTGCTCATACTGCATTGTGCCTTATGTTCGAGGCAGAGAGCGAAGCCGTATGCCTGCGGATATTATTGCCGAAGCCAAGGAGCTTATTGCCCTCGGCTGTAAGGATATCACGCTTTTGGGACAGAATGTTAATTCCTACGGCAAAAACCTTGATTGCGATATTAATTTTTCCAAGCTGTTAAGAATGATAAATGACCTTGAGGGTGATTTTATTATTCGCTTTATGACCTCACACCCGAAGGATTGTACAAAGGAATTGCTTGATACAATGGCAGAGTGTGACAAGGTTGCGAAGCATTTGCATCTTCCGTTCCAGAGCGGAAATGACAGAGTTTTAGCAGAAATGAACAGAAGATATAACCGTGAACAGTACCTTGAGCTTGCACGTTATGCAAGAAAGGTTATGCCGGATTTATCTATGACGAGTGATGTTATTGTCGGTTTTCCGGGTGAAACCTATGAGGAATTCCGGGATACCGTCACATTGATAGAAGAAGTTAAATTTACTTCTCTTTATACTTTTATCTACTCACCGAGACCGGGTACAAAGGCGGCAGAAATGCCCGACCCCATTTCACGTGAGGAAAAGGGCAGATGGTTTAAGGAGCTTACCGATGCACAGGAAAAAATTGCAGGTGAGCGCACCGCTTTGATGAAAGGTAAAACCTACAGAGTCCTTTGCGAGGGTTACGCAAAGGAAGGAATCCTCAACGGCAGAACAGAAGGAAATGTTATGATTGAATTTCCTGAGGTTGAGGGACGGGATGTACTCGGAGAGTTCTGCGATGTATTGGTTACAGACCCGCTTACATGGATAGTAAGAGGAGAACTGAAATAAATTTTGAAATTATTTTTAAGGAGATTTACAATGGACATTATTGAAATCACAAGACAGCTCGGCGCAGCAATTCAGCAGGATGAGCGTTACCTCGCTTTCCACGAGGCAAGAAGAGTAAACGAGGCTGACACAGACCTCAACGATATGATTAATAAGCTCCAGCTTATCCATATGTCATATCAGCACGAAGCAGAGAAGGATGACGCTGACCAGGAGAAGCTTCAGGCATATGACAAGGAGTTTACAGAGGCTTATCAGGCAGTTATGTCAAACGAAAATATGCAGAAGTACGAAGCAGCAAGACAGGCTGTTGATGTTATGATGAACGAAATCACAGGCATCCTTTCACTTTGCGTACAGGGCGAAGATCCTGCAACCTGCGAGCTTCACGAGGAGCATCACGACTGCGGTGGAAACTGCAGCTCATGCGGTGGTTGTCACTAATAATAGAAACCCCTAAAACAAATATTAACGCACACTATATTATCTTATTTTCCGTTATATGCACCGAAAATCCTCGGTAATACACAAAGTATTACCTGCGGTTTTCTGCACATCTAACAAAAAATATTATTAATATTTTGTACATTTCTATTCATTTCAGGGATTTCAAAGAAACCCTAAAACAAATATCAAAGAATACTAAAACGGAGGAAGCAAAATGGCAGAATTGACGCCTATGATGCGACAGTATCTCGAAATCAAAAAAGAATATCAGGATACTATTCTTATGTTCAGACTCGGTGACTTCTATGAGATGTTCTTCGAGGATGCAAAGACCGCTTCGAGAGAGCTTGAGCTTGTGCTTACGGGTAAGGATTGCGGACAGGAAGAACGTGCGCCGATGTGCGGCGTACCTTTCCACAGTGTTGATTCTTATATTGCGAGACTTGTTTCAAGAGGCTACAAGGTTGCCATTTGCGAACAGACCGAAGACCCTGCAACTGCAAAAGGAATTGTTAAGCGTGAGGTAATTAGAGTTCTCACGCCCGGTACGGTTATCGAAAGCAATATGCTCGACGAGGGTAAAAACAACTTCCTTTGCAGTATATGGATGAATGATTTGTCGGCAGGTGTCTGCTTTGCCGATGTTTCAACGGGTGAAGTCAGTCTTACACAGATTGACTCGAAATCCGTTGCAAATAAGCTTGTTAACGAAATCGGAAAGTTTATGCCTTCCGAGATTCGTTATAATTCCGAGGTTATTACCAATGACAAAATTCGTGAGTTTATTACTCACAGAGTAGAATGCACGGCTGATGAAATCGACGAGGATAGAATTTCCTTTGATTACTGCCGTGATATTATTACAAATCACTTCAAAAAGAGCCTGACAGAGCTTCAGATTGAAGAAAGTAAGGAAGCTGTTCTTGCACTCGGCGCAACGATTGATTATCTCACCGAGGTGCAGAAAAGCGGACTTGATAACATTCGTGAAATTGATTTTTACTCCGAAAGTCAGTTTATGAAGATTGATTTTTCGTCAAGACGAAACCTTGAACTGACGGAAACAATGCGAAATCGTGAGCGCAGAGGAACACTTTTGTGGGTGCTTGATAAAACTAAATCCGCAATGGGCAAACGACTTCTGCGAAGCTGGATTGAAAAACCGCTTATTAATCTCACTAAAATTACAAAGCGGCATAATGCCGTTGCCGAGCTTTACTCGGACACAATGCTTTTGGAAAACGAGATTGACAGCATCTCGGATATTACCGATATGGAGCGACTTTTAGCAAGAGTTATCTACGAAACTGCAAATGCAAAGGAGCTTCGTTCACTTCTCAATGCAATCAGACTTTTACCGCAGATTAAGGGCGGACTTGCCGAATGTAAAGCTTCGCTTATTCGTGATATTTACAATGATATTGATTTGCTTGAGGATATCGGAACGCTGATTGATACTTCAATCAAGGAAGACCCGCCGTTCTCAGTTCGTGAGGGCGGAATGATTAATGATGGCTTCAATGCGGAGCTTGATGAATTGCGTGACATAGTGCAGAACGGCAAGGGCTACATAGCCGCAATTCAGGAAAAAGAGATGGAAAGAACGGGCATTAAAAAGCTCAAAATCGGTTATAACCGTGTGTTCGGTTATTTCATAGAAGTGCCGAATTCGTTTAAGGAGCTTGTGCCCGAGGAATACATACGCAAGCAGACACTTGCAAACTGCGAGAGATATATCACGCAGGAGTTAAAGGAGCTTGAATCAAAGGTGCTCGGTGCACAGGAGAGAATTGTCAAGCTCGAATATGAGATTTTTGTACAGGTCAGAAGCAAGGTTGCAGATGAGCTTTACAGAATTCAGAAAACCGCACAGGCGGTTGCAACGATTGACGCACTTTGCTCCTTTGCAAAGGTTGCACTTCAGAATAATTACACCTGCCCGACAATGACGGATACTGACGAGCTTACAATTAAGGACGGCAGACATCCCGTTGTTGAAAAGATGATGAAGGATTCTCCGTTTGTGCCGAATGACACAACACTTGATTGCAGAGATAACCGTTGTGCAATCATTACAGGTCCTAATATGGCAGGTAAATCGACTTATATGCGACAGGTTGCACTGATTGTGCTTATGGCTCAGTGTGGTAGCTTTGTACCTGCATCAAGTGCCACAATCGGACTTGTTGACAGTATTTTTACTCGTGTCGGTGCATCGGATGACCTTGCATCGGGACAGTCAACCTTTATGGTTGAGATGAGCGAGGTTGCAAGCATTCTTAATAATGCGACAAAGAACAGCCTGCTTATTTTCGATGAAATCGGTCGAGGTACTTCAACCTTTGACGGAATGAGTATTGCAAGAGCCGTGCTCGAATATTCCGCTAACCCGAAGAAGCTCGGTGCGAAGACACTTTTCGCAACTCATTATCATGAACTCACAGAGCTTGAGGAGCTTATTGACGGCACAAAGAATTATAACATCGCCGTTAAAAAGCGCGGTGACGATATAACATTTCTTCGCAGAATTGTCCGTGGCGGAGCAGACGGAAGCTACGGTATTGAGGTTGCTAAGCTCGCAGGTGTGCCGAATACCGTAGTTAATCGAGCAAAGGAAATTCTTACAGAGCTTGAAAGCCAGGACGGTGTAACTGTAATCCGAAAGGTTGTCGAAAAAGAACCCGAGGATATGCAGATGTCGTTCGGCTCTGCACAGAGCAACGAAATTGTCGACAAGCTCAAAATGCTTGATGTCAACACTTTGACACCGATTGAAGCATTGCAAAAGCTCTATGAATTGAAATTAGATGCAGATAAGATATAAAATTGTCAATCTGAGGCACGAAGAGCCGAAGAATCTAAAGAATAGTAAGGCGGTGATTTTATGCCCGAAATCAATATTTTGCCCAAGCATATAGCAGAATTGATTGCCGCAGGAGAGGTTGTTGAACGTCCTGCTTCAATCGTGAAGGAGCTTCTGGAAAATTCAATAGATGCAGGTGCTGATAAAATCACACTTGAAATTCAGCGAGGCGGTATTACATACATACGTATCACCGATAACGGATGCGGAATTAACCGTCAGAACATAAAAAAAGCATTCATCAGCCACGCAACAAGTAAAATCTCAACGGCTGATGATTTGAATGCTATCTATACACTTGGCTTCCGTGGTGAAGCACTTGCTTCCATTGCTGCAGTGTCGAGAGTCGAAATAATGACAAGAACAGATGATGAAGAGGTCGGTACCCGTTACTGCATTGAGGGTGGCGAGGAAATTCTTCTTGACGATGCAGGATGCCCGAAGGGAACAACGTTGATTGTTCGTGATATTTTCTTCAATACCCCTGCAAGAATGAAATTCCTTAAAAAGGATGTCACCGAGGGCAATGCCATTGCAGGAATAATTGACAGAGTTGCAATGTCACACCCCGAGGTCAGCTTCCGTTTTATCCGTGACGGAAAGGATGTACTTTTCACGACGGGTGACGGAAAGCTCGAAAGCGCAATATATAAGGTGCTCGGTAAGGATTTTTCATCTACACTTATCCCGTGTGACTACGAGCTTGAGGGTGTTCGTGTCAGCGGATTTATCAGCAAGCCGTTTTGTGCAAGACCTAACAGAAGTATGCAGTTTTTCTTTTTGAATAATAGAAGTATTCGCACTAAAACAGGCACAGTTGCCCTCGATGAAAGCTATAAAAATCAGATAATGGTTGGCAAATTTCCTGCCTGCGTGTTGAATATTACAATTCCCGCAGGTGCAGTAGATATCAATGTTCATCCGTCAAAGATGGAGGTTCGTTTTGCTGACGAAAAGCTGATTTTCAATGCAGTTTATTATTGTGTGAAGTCTGCTCTTCAGCAGGGTGACAGCCGTGTGCAGGCTACATTTAAGCCGAAAACAACAGCACAGTACGTCGCACCGCCGATAAAAGGTGAGCAGATAAAAATAGAAGAACAGCTTCCGAAAAAGAATGAGAATTTCTGGACAACTACTACTGCACAGGAATTCAAGTCAGCTCCCGAGCCGCCGAAGCCAATCACAGTTAAGGCTGAGCCGAAGCAGACGGTATTGAAGTTTAACGATGACTCGAAATTCTTCGTACAGAAGGATGAAATAGATTTGATAACGCCTGTGAAAAAGGCGGAAATTAAACCGATAGCTTCAGTTGAGAATGTTGTTGTCGAAGAGCCGAAGCAGGTAAAGGCTGAAGAAACGGAAGCTGAAATTAAAGAAGAAATCAAGGCGGAGCCGATTGTAAAACAGGAAATTATTCCGTACAGAGTAATCGGTGAGGCATTTAAAACCTATATAATCGTTGAGCAGGGCGAAAAAATGCTTATTATCGACAAGCACGCCGCTCACGAGAGAATGTTGTTTGAAAAATTCAGAGCGAGTGAGAATTCCGTTGAAACACAGATGCTTTTAACACCGCTCACGGTTACCTTGTCAAAGGACGAGTATTCAGCCGTGCTTGATAATCTTGACGTGCTCCTCAAGGCAGGATATACCGTTGAGGATTTCGGCGGCGGAATGGTTATTGTCAGCGAATGCCCGACAGCAGTTGCCGGCTCAGACCTTGCCTCGGTTGTTATGGAGCTTGCAGGCTATCTTGCGGATAATCGCAGGGAATTAGTACCCGAAAAGCTCGACTGGATTTATCATTCAACTGCTTGCCGTGCCGCAATCAAGGCAGGGGATAAGACATCGGAGTATGAACTTAAGCTCTTTGTTGAAAAGCTCCTGAATAATCCCGATATTCGCTATTGTCCGCACGGTAGACCTGTTTTGATAGAAATGTCAAAGCACGAAATCGAAAAGAATTTCGGAAGAGTATAAAGTCTGGAGGGCTGATTATGAAAAAAATACCCGTAATAGCCGTAATCGGTCCTACTGCATCGGGCAAAACACGTCTTGCTGTTGAAATCTGTAAAAGGTTCAATGGTGAAGCAGTTTCTGCCGATTCAATGCAGATATATAAAGGTATGGATATTGCAACTGCAAAGCCGACAAAGGAAGAAATGTGCAATATTCCGCATCATTGTATGGATTTTCTTGAAAATGATAAGTCCTTCAGTGTTGCAGACTATCAGAAAAGAGCCGCAGAATGTATCGAAAGGATTCACTCAAGCGGGAAAATTCCGGTTGTTGTCGGCGGTACAGGACTCTATGTTGATACGTTGCTTAATAACATAAAGCTGTCAGAAGATTCGTTCAATCCCAAATTGAGAGAACAATTATTTAAAAGATTGGAAAATGAGGGTGCAAACGCACTAATAGAAGAATACAGGAAAATTGACCCTGTTTATGCTCAAAAGCTCCACGAGAATAATGCAAAACGTATTGTCCGTGCTTTTGAGGTCTGGTGCACATCCGGCACAACAATGACCGAACAGCTTGCCTTGTCAAAGCAGGAATCTCCGTATAATGTAACATATATCGGACTTGATGCTAAGGACAGAGCCTGTCTGTATAACAGAATTAACCGCAGGGTTGACATAATGCTTGAAATGGGACTTGAGGACGAAGCAAGGGAGTATCTTTCAAAGGAAAATGCGTCGACCTCTGCACAGGCTATCGGCTACAAGGAACTGAAGCCGTATTTTGACGGTGAAATTTCACTTGAAAAAGCGACAGAAAATCTTAAGCAGGCTACAAGACGTTATGCTAAGCGCCAGCTTACGTGGTTTCGACGCAATGAGTGTATAAACTGGTTGTATATTGACAATTATCAAAGTGCAGATGCTTTGCTGAAGGATGCATTTGCAATTGCAGAAAGGGGAGTGCTCAATGAAGAGAATTAATAGAAAATGGATAAATGCAATTTGTACTATTCTTGTTGTTGCTGTAATGGTTTATCTTTTTCACGATATTTTTAAAACCAATTACAAGGCTTATGACACACAGACTGCAATGGAAGTAGTTGAGCAGGAAGCCCTGTCGATGAAGGCGTTTGTTGTTCGTGATGAAATTTATATCGACGGAAATTCATCGGGAACTGTTGTTCCGCTTGTAAATGACGGAAATCGTGTTGCAAGTGGTGACTCTGTTGCAAGAATTTGCAAATCCGATGAGGATGCCGCAAATTATGCAAATTTAATTAAATATAAGGAAGAGCTTGAAAGATATCAGCGACTCAGCGAACAGACAGAGCTTAATTCACTTGATATGAAGAAGCTCAACGAAAATATAAACGATTGCTATACAAAGGTGCTTGAAATTTCAGCAGGCAGAGATTATTCCGAGCTTGCCGACAGCATTGAGGAGCTTGAAAATAAGCTCGCAAGTAAGCAGATTCTCACTGACGGCACTATTGATCTGACGGAAAAATTCAATACTCTCAATGCAAATATTGCGAGCCTTGAGAAGATGAATATATCAACGTCTGACGTTGCAGCTCCTGTTTCGGGATACTATATCAGCAACATTGACGGATACGAAAATAAGGTTGATTACAGCAAAATTACGGATTTAACCGTTGACGGTGTTGAGGGACTTTTATCCTCAAAGGCTGATGAGGTTACAGGCAAAATGGGTAAAATTGTTGGCAGCTATAAGTGGTATCTCGTGTCTGTGCTTGACAGCAAATATTCGCTTGTTTTCGGTAAGGGTGATAAGCTCTCTGTTAATCTTCCGTACTACGGATTTAATAATGTATCGGTTGTGGTTGAGAATATTTCTGAAAAATCGGATGGTAAAATTGCCGTTGTATTCTCGTGCAATATGATGAATGAAACCTATGCCAATATGCGTATTGTTGATGCCGAGCTTGTGCTCAATGAGTACAAGGGTTATAAGATTGACAGCTCGTCCGTGCGCAGAGTAAAGGACGATGAGGGGAACAGCATTGATATTGTTTACATTATAAGAGGCAATATTATGAACGCACGTCGTATTGAAATCATCTATGACGCAGGCGATTATCTTGTTGTAAAAGAAAATTCAGAGGCATTAAGCGGCTACAGACCGATTAAGCTGTATGATGAAGTTATTGTGAAGGGCAGGAATCTCGCAGATGGAAAAAGCATTAATTGAACAACGCTTTCATGATATAGAAGAAAACTATAAATTTATAAAGAATAATATAGCTGAAGCCGCAATTAAAAGCGGAAGAAATCCCGATGACGTAAGATTTATGGGTGTCACCAAGACTGTTGACAGCCTTTATATCAATCATGCACTCGAGCTGGGTGTTGACCTTATCGGTGAAAACAGAGTTCAGGAGTATCTCGGAAAGCGGGATGAGCTGAAGCTCGACGGAGTCGAAAAACATCTTATCGGTCACCTTCAGACCAATAAGGTCAGACAGATTGTCGGCGAGGTTGATATGATTGACGGGGTTGACAGCGTTAAAATTGCTAAGGAAATCGGCAAGGTTTCGGAAAAGAAGGGGATTGTTTCCGAAATTCTGCTTGAAATAAATATCGGTGAGGAAGACAGCAAATTCGGTTTTGATTCCTCTTCGATGCTTGAAACAGTTCATGAAATTTCCGAAATTAACGGAATACATATCAACGGATTGATGACAATACCGCCAATTTGTGACAATGAAGGCGAAATTCGTAAATTTTTTATGAATATGTATGCGATATTCCTTGACATTAAGGCAAAAAAATTAGATAATGTTAGTATGGATATTTTATCTATGGGAATGTCAGGCGATTATACCGAGGCCATCCTTGAGGGTGCAAATATGGTAAGAGTCGGCTCATCACTATTCGGAAAAAGAGTATATTAACATAGGAGGATTATTATGGGTTTCAGTGACAAATTTAAGAATTTGTTTAACATATCGGAGGAGGACTTCATCGACGACATCGAGCTTGAGGACGAGGATGACGAAGAGGAAGTAAGAGAAGTTAAGAGCGATTTCTCCTTCGGCAGACAGCGTTCTGAAAGAGAAAACAAGGTTGTTGAAATGCGTTCAACAACACCTTCGTCAAAGGCTCATGTTGAATTTAAGAAAATTGATCGTTTTGAAGAAGTTGGTGGAGTTGCAGACGCACTCAATGAGAAGAGAATTGTAATTCTCAATCTTGAGTCCTGCGCAAATGACATTACTGTCAGAATTATCGACTTCCTCAGCGGTGTGACTTATGCTAACGGCGGTGACATCAAGCGTGTTGCAGGCAGAGCTTATATTCTTACACCGTATAATGTACCTCTCACAGGTGAACTCCTTGACGAGGTAGAACGTTCTAAATATTAATTATCTGAGGAGGAACAGTAATGTTAACACCGGCAAAAATAAAGAATCATCATTTTGAGGCCGCAGGAAGAAACGCTTATAAGATTAACAGCGTTGACTCTTTCTTTGAAGAGGTAGCTGAGTCTTATGAACAGATGTTCCAGGAAAACGGCGAAATGTTCAAGAAGCTCAACCTTCTTGCAGAAAGACTTGAAGAGTATAAGAAGGACGAGGACAATATCCGTAATGCTTTGCTCACAGCTCAGAGAATGGCTGAGAAAATCACAGCCGATGCACAGGCAAAGGCTGACGCTCTCGTAGCAGAGGTTGCAGAGCGCACCGCAACTGAAAATGCAAGACTTGATGCACAGGCAGATACATATCTTGCAAGTGCAAGAGTGCAGGCTGATGCAATGATTGCCGATGCTCAGGCACAGGCAGAAATGATTCTCAGCAATGCAACATCAGAATCAAAGGAAGCTGCAATTTCCGCAAGAAGTGATATGATTAAAGAAGAAGCTGCTCTTGAAATGATGAAGGCGGAGGTTACAAAATTCAAGAAGAGCATTATTGAACAGTATACAGCTCAGTTTGAACTTATCGAAAAGCTCCCTGAATATGTTTATGAAAAATTTGAGGAAGCTAAGGCAGCGCCTGTTGAAGAGCCTGCTGCTGAAATTCCTGCAGAGCCTGTTGAAGAAGAAGCTCCTGCTGAGGAAGCTGAAGAAGAAACAGTTGAAGAAGCAGTTGAAACTGTTTCTCATGATATTGAATTTGAAGAGGAAGAGCCTGCTGAGGAAGAAATTTCAGTTGATACACTTCAGCAGATGATTGATGACGGCGAGGATACAGACGCATCGGCTGATGTCGAGGAAGAAGAGCCGGAACTGGAAGTGCTCGAGGCAAAGGATGATTCGGTATTTGTTCTTCCTGAAATCGACGAAGCAACAGACGAGGATCTCGATAAAATTGTTGAAAAGTATGATGACGAGCCGTCAACTACTCCGGATATCATGTTCACAAAGCCGAGAAGACCACAGCCTGCTGAGGAAGACGGCTTTAAGTTAAATGTTGAGAATATCAACTCATACTCAAATGAGGAAGATAAGGAAAAGTTTGATAATTATCTTGATAACTTTGACGATGAGGATGATGACGATCTCAATGACGATGACGGCGGAAGCCTTTCGGATAAAATTAAAGGATTTTTCAAGAAATAATGGTTGGTATTGTTAGCTTAATAATTACGGCAGTACTTGTTGCGGCAGATCAGATATTAAAGCTTTTGGTTGATTCGAGCCTTAAACCGATTGGCGAAAAAGCCTTTGCAGATGGTTTTATCGGCTGGAAGTACGTGGAAAATACGGGTGCGGCATTCGGTTCATTTTCCGAAAATACGACTCTTTTGAGTATTGCTACGGGAATTGTGTTGCTTGTCGGCATATATTTGATTGCCTTTAATAAAATCAAATCAAAGTATTATCGCATCTGTGCGGTTATGATAGTAGCAGGCGGATTAGGTAATCTTATTGACAGAATTTTCAGAGGATATGTAATTGATTATATTGAATTTCAGTTTATTGATTTTGCTATATTCAATTTTGCCGATATTCTTGTCACCGTCGGCTCAGTTTTGTTAATGGGTTTTCTTATTGCAGATATAATTAAGGATAAGAAAAAAGGTGATAGTAATGGATGAAACGATCTTCAAAATCGATTCTGATTTTTCGGGTAACCGAATTGATAAGGTTATTTCTGATTTGAGTAACGGCTTCACAAGATCGCATATCCAGCACATAATTGAAGACGGACTTGTATCCGTTAACGGTAATCCTGTCAACAAAAGCTATAAGGTTAATGTCGGTGATGTTATCAGCTTTTCGATTCCCGAGCTGAAAACGATGGAAGCAAAGCCTGAGAACATCCCGCTCGATATAATTTATGAAGATGACGATTTACTTGTTGTAAACAAGCCACGTGGTATGGTTGTTCATCCTGCCGCAGGAAACTATGACGGAACGCTTGTCAATGCGTTGCTTTATCATTGCGGTGACAGTCTTTCGGGTATAAACGGAGTTATCCGTCCTGGAATTGTTCATAGAATAGATAAGGACACAAGCGGACTTCTTATGGTTGCGAAGAACGATTATTCTCACATAAAGCTCGCACAGCAAATCAAGGAGCACTCTTTTACACGTCAGTACAGAACCTGTGTTCACGGTACATTCAAGGAGCTTTCCGGTACAGTAAACGCACCTATCGGCAGGAATCCGAATGACAGAAAAAAGATGTGTGTCACAGATATTAATTCACGTGATGCTGTATCTCACTATGAGGTACTCGCACAGGGTGAAAAATTCTCCTATCTTAAGGTAACACTTGAAACGGGCAGAACTCATCAGATAAGAGTTCATATGGCTCACATAGGTCATCCTGTTGCAGGCGACCCCGTATACGGGCCTAAGAACGGAGTAACATCATTGAATGGTCAATGCCTGCACGCAGGTCTTATCGGCTTCGAACACCCAAGGGACGGTCGATATATGGAATTTTGTGCAGACATTCCTGAATATTTTAAAACATTTTTAAACAAGCAAATTCCCCAATACTAATGGAGGTGTTTTTTTGGACGCTACAACTAAAAAGCAATTACAGATCATGGCTTGCCATGTTCGAATGGGTGTAATCGAAGGCGTATTCAATGCAAAATCGGGACATCCGGGTGGATCACTTTCAATCACAGATATTTTAACATATCTTTATTTTAATCACATGAATGTTGATCCGAAGAATCCTAAGGACGAGAACAGAGACAGATTTGTTCTTTC
Organism: Ruminococcaceae bacterium UBA1767; assembly: GCA_002315505.1. GTDB lineage: Bacteria > Bacillota > Clostridia > Oscillospirales > Acutalibacteraceae > CAG-488. The sequence continues at coordinate 7,847 of DCGX01000067.1, read as the reverse complement.
AAAGGGACATACAGCTCCTGCTCTTTACGCAGTATTAGCTCATAAGGGATTTTTCCCTGTTGCAGAGCTCAAAAATCTTCGTAAGCCGGGTGCTATGCTTCAGGGACATCCGAGCATGAAGCTCACACCGGGTGTTGATATGAGCACAGGCTCTCTCGGTCAGGGTATTTCCACAGCTGTCGGAATGGCTCTCGGTGGAAAAATTGATAATAAGGATTACAGAGTATTTACCGTATTGGGTGACGGTGAAATCGAAGAAGGACAGGTCTGGGAGGCAGCAATGTTCGCTTCCGCTAAGGGTCTTGACAATCTCGTAGCTGTTGTTGATAACAACAATCTTCAGATTGACGGCTCAATCGCTGAGGTTAACTCTCCATATCCTATTCCTGAGAAATTCCGTGCATTCGGCTGGAATGTAATTGAAATTTACGGTCATTCCTTTGATGAAATAGATGCAGCATTCAATGAGGCGGCTCAGTTTAAGGGTAAGCCGACAGCAATTATCGCTAAGACAGTTAAGGGCAAGGATGTTTCGTTTATGGAAGATCAGTGCTCATGGCATGGCACAGCTCCTAATGCAGAACAGTATGAGCAGGCAATGGTAGAGCTTAATGCCAAGCTTGCAGAATTGGAGGCGTAAGATATGGCAGATGTAATTAAGACAGCAACAAGAGATGCCTATGGTAAGGCACTTGTTGAACTCGGTGAAAAGGATAATAGCCTTATAGTTATGGATGCTGACCTTGCTGCCGCTACAAAGACAGGTATGTTCAAAAAGGCATTCGGTGACAGATTCTACGATGCAGGTATTGCTGAGTGTAATATGGTCGGTGTTGCCGCAGGTCTTGCAACAACAGGTCATACAGTATTCGCAAGCTCCTTTGCAATGTTCCTTGCAGGCAGAGCTTTTGAGCAGGTACGTAATACAATCGGTTATCCTCATCTTAATGTTAAGCTCGGCGCAACTCATGCAGGTATTTCAGTCGGCGAAGACGGCGCAAGCCATCAGTGCTGCGAGGATATCGCACTTATGAGAACGATTCCGGGTATGGTTATCATTAACCCTGCAGATGATGTTGAGGCAAGAGCAGCAGTTTTGGCAGTTGCAGAGTATGAAGGTCCTGTATATCTTCGATTCGGAAGACTTGCAGTTCCAAGATTCAATGACCCTGACACATATGAATTTAAGATTGGCAAGGGTATCGAGCTTTGCGACGGTAACGATGTTACAATCGTTGCTACAGGTCTTATGGTTAATGAGGCTATGATTGCAAAGGATATGCTCAAGGAAGAGGGCATCAATGCAAGAGTTATCAACATCCACACAATCAAGCCTATTGACAGGGATATAATCCTTAAGGCTGCTGAGGAAACAGGTGCAATCGTTACTGCTGAAGAGCACAGCATCATCGGCGGTCTTGGTTCAGCTGTTACTGAGGTTGTTTGTGAGGGCAAGCCTGTTCCTGTTGTAAGAGTAGGCGTTGAGGATAAGTTCGGCGGTTCCGGTCCTGCAGTTGAGATGCTTAAGATTTACGGACTTTGTGCTTCAAACATTGTTGAAAAGGCAAAGAAAGCTATTTCTATGAAATAAAATCAGTGCTTCTATTCCGCCTGTTTTTTCTCAGGCGGAATAGCTTGATTTTTGATTAAAGCAAAAATCGGTGTTTTAATCAGAAATCAAACGGAGAAAGTCTATGGATAATGATGAATTAATTAAAAAAGAAGAAATAAATGAAGATGAATCTCAGGCTGTTCAGAAGTCTGAGCTTTTGCCGATTTATGAAAACATGGGATTTGCAGGGGACATTCAGCCGCTTGAGGATGTTGAAATTCCCGATGAGGTTAAGCTTAGTATTTTAGGTAAAAAGACCGAAAACCGAATTGAAAAGAAAAAGCACAAGCAGAAAAAATTCAGCGGTTTCAGAATGCCTAAAATAACAAGCGTTCCGAAAATTATTATTGTTGCGATTCTCGTACTTGCTGTAATAGGCGGAGGCTTTGCGGTTGCAAATGTGGCTTCACAGAAGGCTGATGCAAATAAGGCAGGAGTTGTTGATGTCTACACAACCCCGACTAATTCTGCTGTTATGGTATTTTCCGATGGCACTACAAAGGAAGTTCCGTCAGCACAGAAGGCTATGGTTTCCGATGACGGAAGATATCTTTATTACACAAGGTCAACTGCTTCAAAAACAGGAAAATATGATTTGTACCTGCTCGATTCGTGGAGCAGAAAGTCCGTTAAAAAGGGCGGACAGATTATCGAAATCGGTGTGGATGATGACTGGCAGATTAATTCCGACGGCTCTGTTGCTTTGTACGGTGTTACACAGAATAGTGAAAAATCATATTACATTTTTGATGCTGAGAGGAAGGATTCAGAGCTTATTTCGGATTCGGTAAAGCAGGCTTATCTTCCTTATTCAGGTGATGTTGTTTACTTCACACACGGCGATGCCAATAATTCTCTTCAGCGAAAAAGACTGGGGGAGAAGGCTGAGCTTGTTGCTAACAACGTCAGCTTTGTCAGAATGGCAAAGGGCGATGACGGATTTGAGGTCATTTATACAATTCCGTCGGGAACATCACTTAATGTTGATGTTTATATGACTGACGGAGTCAGTGAGCCTAAGCTCGTCAGCAAAAATGTTTCTGAGGTATACCTGGATAATTATGTTTACGGAGGAAATCTGTATTATTTCATCAAGGATAATGCGAATGTTAACTGGCAGGACTTCATTGATGACAGCCTTTATGATACCGATGCAACTCTCGAAAAGCCTGTTGAAGGCGATTATATGATTGAAAAGGGCTTTATCTTTAAAAGATATGTTCTTGATTCAGATGCATACAATAAGGCTGTCAGTGCATACAATGAAAAAATGATTCGTGACACTGTTCGTGCGGCATTGAGTGATCTTGATCTCGGACTTGCGGTAAAGGACGAATACACCTGCTATGCTTATTCAGATTCAAAATCCACCAAGCTCGTCAATGGTGTGACTCTCGATAATATAATTGAATTTACTTCGACGGGTGAACCGAGAATTATTTACAGAAAATCCACTATCGGTGTTGATAATAAAATTTCTATGGACAAGCTCGTGTCAATTACCAAGAGTGATGGTGTTGACAGTGCAATGAATTACGTAAACGACATTGTTTACGATTCATATGAATTGAGTAATAACTGCAATTATGCGTGGTTTGATTCAAATAAGGTTCTTTCCTATGAAATAAAGGACTATTCTCTCAATAAAACAACATTCCTGTTTGGTTCAAGGGATATGATGTATGCTGTTTGTGACGGTGATTTGTATTGCAATGAAATTTCGTCACTTGAATTGTCGAAGAAAGTCCTTGTTGATACTGATGTTGATGAGTATTCGGTAGAGGAAAACTTTATTTATTATCTGAAAAAAGAGTCTGATTCCTCGAATTCCCTTTACAGATATTCAAAGGATGCAGGCAAGGAAAAAATTGCGGACAATGTTTACTCATACTTTGTTTCAGGCGAAAATGTTATTGTAATGTCACGAAACACAGAGCGTGACACAATTGATGTCGGTGCATTTGATTCAACATCATTCAAGGCAATCGACACTGAAATATCACTTGATAAGTTTATGTACACTGAGGAATCATTCTCTTATATGAAAAATTATACCGCTAAGTTTGGCGGAGATATGTATAATTGTGTATTTGGCGGAGAAACGAAAAAGATTGCTTCTAACGCAGTAAACATTCTTTATGCAGAATAATCGGGAGACAGCTTATGGCAGAATATAAAATGAATTCAGATGAATTAAAAACAAGGGCAATTGAGCTTCACGCAGGCGACAGAGTGTTGCTGTCGGGTGTTGTATACACCTCACGTGATGCGGCTCATAAAAGAATTGTCGGACTTATTAACGAAGGCGGCGAGCTTCCGTATGAGCTTGACGGTGCTTGTATTTACTACGCAGGGCCTACTCCTGCACCCGAGGGACTGCCGATTGGCTCCTGCGGACCGACAACCTCAAGCAGAATGGATCCGTATGCTCCGTTGCTTCTCGATAAGGGACTTGCCTGTATGATAGGAAAGGGCGGACGTGACAAGTCAGTCTGCGATGCAATTGTCAGAAACAATGCGGTTTATCTTTGTGCAATCGGAGGAGCAGGTGCTCTTGCAGCACGATGCGTAAAGGAATGCAAAGAGATAGCATTTTTCGATCTTGGATGTGAATCCGTAAAAAGAATTGTTATTGAAGATTTCCCGCTTGTAGTCGGAATCGATTGCCACGGCGGTACTATGTTCAAGGCATAATTATTGACAAAAAAGTAAAAAAGTATTATATTTACAGTATTACATACAGTTGGAGGATTTGGCATGAAAGGAATTATATTAGCCGGTGGCTCAGGAACAAGACTTTACCCACTTACGATGGTTACAAGTAAACAGCTGCTTCCTGTATATGACAAGCCGATGATATATTATCCACTCTCAACATTGATGCTTGCAGGCATCAGAGATATTTTGATTATTTCGACTCCCGACGATACACCTAAATTCAAGACACTTCTGGGTGATGGTAGTCAGTTTGGATTAAAGCTCTCATATGCTGTTCAGGAAAGTCCTGACGGACTCGCTCAGGCCTTTATTATCGGTGAGGAATTCATTGGCAAGGACAGTGTTGCGATGGTGCTTGGCGATAACATTTTCTACGGCAGCGGCTTCGGTCATATGCTCAGACAGGCTGCAAAAAATAAGTGCGGCGCAACAATTTTCGGTTATTACGTTGATAACCCCGAGGCATTCGGCGTTGTTGAATTTGATAAAGAGGGTAAACCTGTTTCGATTGTTGAAAAGCCGAAGGAGCCTAAGTCAAATTATGCTGTAACAGGCTTGTATTTCTACGATAACAAGGTCGTTGAATATGCTAAGAATCTTAAGCCGTCAGCAAGAGGCGAGCTTGAAATTTCAGATATCAATCAGATTTATCTTGAAAAAGGTAAGCTCGATATTAAGCTCATGGGCAGAGGCTTTGCGTGGCTTGATACCGGCACAATAGAAGCACTTGCGGATGCCGCTAACTTTATCAGAACAGTTGAAAATCTTCAGGGTATCAAGATTTCGGCACCTGAAGAGATTGCATATAATAACCGCTGGATTTCAAAGAAAAATCTCATTACTTCGGCACAGAAGTACGGAAAATCTCCGTATGGACAGCATTTGCTCAGCGTTGCCGAGGGTAAGATTATGTATTCTGAGATTCCGGGCGAGCGTCCACGTTGGGGCAAAGAAACAGCTAATGAAAAATAATTGAAAGCAGATGACGATTTGAAATCATATAACACAGAAATCGATGGAGCGATTATTATTGAACCTGATGTTTTCGGTGATAATCGCGGATGGTTTATGGAGTCATACTCTGAAAAGAAATTTAAGGAATTGGGAATTGACTGTAATTTTGTTCAGGATAATCGTTCCTTTTCAGCTGAAAAGGGTATTATCAGAGGTATGCATTGTCAGATTAATTCCACAGTTCAGGCAAAGCTCATCACCTGCCTTAAGGGAGAAATCCGTGACGTGATTGTCGACGTGCGTAAAGGCTCACCGACATATATGAAGTCCGTTTCGGTTATCCTTACCGAGGAAAACAAGAAATTCTTCTTTATTCCGAGAGGATGCCTTCACGGCTTTGTTACACTTTCGGATAATGTTGAAATTATGTATAAGGTTGATAATCTTTACTGCAAAGAGGATGACAGAAGTATCAGGTTTGATGACCCTGCTTTGGGAATAAAGTGGGATGTTGAAAATCCGATTATGTCACAGAAGGATTTGAATGCACCGCTTTTGAAAGACAGCGATGTTGAATTTATTTATTAAGAGGTCAGTATGAAGGTACTTGTTACGGGCGTAAACGGACAGCTCGGATATGATGTTGTCAAAGAATTGAATAAAAGAAATATTGAATGCGTCGGTGCAGATCTGAATGACTTTGATATTACAGACAGGGAACAAACTCTGTCTTTTATTTGTGAATGCAGACCCGATGCGGTTGTGCATTGTGCGGCATATACGGCTGTTGACAGGGCAGAGGACGATGAAGAAACCTGCCGTAAGGTTAACGTGCTCGGAACTGAGAACATTGCACTTGCGTGTAAGGAAATTGATGCAAAGATGCTCTATGTCAGCACGGATTATGTCTACGGCGGAAAAGGCAGTGAACCATTTTTGCCGACAGATAAAACCAATCCGAAAAGCGTTTACGGTCTTACAAAGCTCGATGGAGAAAATGCTGTAAGGGAGCTTCTGACAAGGTATTATGTTGTCAGAACCTCGTGGGTTTTCGGTATAAACGGTAATAATTTTGTAAAAACGATGCTCAGACTTTCTGAAACACATGACGAATTGCGTGTTGTTGATGATCAGATTGGTTCGCCGACCTACACGCCTGACCTTGCAAGACTGATTTGTGATCTGATTGTGACTGAAAGCTACGGCACTTATCACGGAACAAATGAAAATTACTGCTCATGGGCGGAATTCGCACAGGAAATTATGAAAAAATGGGAAAGAAGCTGTAAAATTACTCCTATCCCATCGAGTGAATATCCTGCGAGGGCAGAAAGACCGCTTAATTCAAGATTGAGTAAGACTTGCCTTGACGAAATCGGAATCGAAAGATTGCCGACATGGCAGGATGCGTTAGACAGATATTATAAGGAGTTGAATAATATATGAAGCTTTCGTTGGTAGTTCCTTGTTTTAATGAGGAAGAAAACGTAATTGAATTTTTTAAAGAAACAACAAAGGCTTTTAAGGATAAGGTTGACGATTATGAAATTGTATTCGTTGACGATGGCAGTAAAGATAAAACATTCTTACTTCTTAAGGCTTTATACGAAAAGACAAATTGCGTGAAGGTTGTCAGCTTTTCAAGAAATTTCGGAAAAGAATCGGCAATTTATGCAGGACTTGAGCAGACTCAGGGTGATTATACCTGTGTAATTGATGCTGACTTACAGCAAAGACCTGAGGTTGTGCTTGAAATGATGCAGATTCTTGACGAAGACAAATCAATTGATTGTGTTGCGGCTTATCAGGATGAGCGTAAGGAAAGCAAAATAATGACCTTATGCAAGGACAGCTTTTATAAGATTATCAATAAGATATCCGATGTTGAATTCTATCAGGGTGCAAGTGATTTCAGACTTATGAGAAGACCGATGGTTGAAGCTGTGCTGAACATGAAGGAGTACCACAGATTTTCAAAAGGACTTTTCTCTTTTGTCGGCTTTAACACTAAATTCATTCCTTATGAGGTTCAGGAGAGAGCGGCAGGTACTTCAAAGTGGTCATTTGCAAAGCTCTTTATTTACGCAATAGAGGGTATTGTCGGCTTTACAACTGCTCCGCTGAAGATTCCGACCTTTGCAGGTATCGGACTGATGGCAGTATCATTCTTATACCTTATTATTGCACTCATTGTCGGTGCAGTTACATACAATATTTCCGCAATGATTGCAGTTATATTCCTGTTGCTGTTCCTGTCGGGCATGAATGCCACGTTTATCGGAATTATCGGAGAATACCTTGCAAGAACATATATGCAGGGGAAGGGCAGACCTATTTATATTGCGAAAGAAATTCTGAAATAATATCCGGCATTTTAATTTAATATTGTTTTTTGAACGGGTACATTTTTGTACTCGTTTTTTGCCTCTTCACGGAAAGTTGGGGAATAAAAAGAATACATTAAATAATGATACAAACTTCACTATGAGATACTTCGCTTCGCTCAGTATGACATCTTTTAAGTGTGTTCCTTTTTCTGTATGTAGGGCAGGGGCTCTGCTCC
>DCGX01000070.1 GCA_002315505.1 Ruminococcaceae bacterium UBA1767 | reverse complement strand
GGCGAAGTTATCACAGATTCAACAAAGAAGAATCTTGAAATGAGAGTTGCAGCTGAGAATGGCGCAACAGCTGGTAAGTTCGACCTTGCTAAGAGAGCTAAGGCAGCTAACCTCGATGCAATCCACGATACAGTTCATGAGATGGCAAGAGACGAAGCAAGACACGGCAAGGCTTTTAAGGGCTTGTTAGAGAGATACTTCGGCTAATAAAAACTATATACAGAACAAGGACTTCGGGGATTTCCGAAGTCCTTGTTTATTTTATTCAAATATTTAATTGTCTAACAATACGGATACTTAACGAAATTTTTAACGTAAATTCAACTGCAGTTTTATAGTGTCACCGAAACACAAAACGAAAGTACTGTTAATATTACGATATCTGAAAATGCTACTCAATTTAGTTTGATGTAGAATTCTCAGCAATTTCTTTAAAGCTATTTCTGATATTGTCAACCGTTCCCGTTGAAATATAATAATCATACGAAATTGTGACATAGCTATCGAAAAGAAGTTTCTTTCCGCCGTTAAGGTATGATGAAGGGTCTGATGTGTCGGGATTTTCACTCACTTCTGCAATTCTTCCGTATACACCTGCAACCATATAATCTGCATGAGGAACATACAAACCGATACTGAAGCTGTCCTCGTTTTCGCCTGTCAAAGCACCCCAATGCTCGGTCGGAGTAAAGATCGGATAAGCTCCCAATTCGTATTCATCAATTCCTGTCACGCTTGTAAGCTCGCCATCTGTCCACGGTTCATCACCGTTATAATAAACGAATCTATCCATTGTTGCAAGACCGTAAAATGCGGGAAGCTCCTGCGATGCAAAGTTTGAATCGTGACCTGAGTAATCAACAAATCGGCACTGAGTTCTCATTGTATCACCATCAAGAGTGTAAGTTGCTTCCATGTATGATTCTGTGATACATTCCTTTTCCTTTGCCCAGTCGAGCGGACGGCATTTTACATAAATTCCGTTATCAACATACTGCAAATCAACAATTTTACTGTTGTCATTGTACATATTTCCGCCCTGAACAGGATTGTACGGGAAGTAGCTTCCGTTAAAGAAGCCTCTGTCGTAATTGTGTGTGCCGTAATATGCCTGCTGAACCAATCGGCCTGTGTCATGACAGTTAATAAGATTTACATTGTCATTACGTGATTCAGTATTGAATTTGTCAGCGCCGTTGCTTTCAATTCTTATTATTCCCTGGTCGGAAACAGCCTGTATATTCGAGTCAGTATCCTCGTAATAGCTGAGTGCACCGCCCCATTCCATATTCAGACCGATTTTGATACTTTCATTCTCATAGTATGTAACAATATCGGGGACCTCACGATAAAATGTTGCGATACCCGAAACTGACAATTCAAAGCTGTCGGTATTCTTCGGTGTGAATGTGATTGAAACAATGCCGTCACTTGTTACATTATCAAATATTCCGTCGATATATGACCTGAATATCTGATTATTACCAGGCTCAAGGAAGAAATCCTCTGAATAGTTTTCACCGTTTAATAAATATGTGATTGTACCCTTTGTATAAGCTGTGGACGAATATTTCAAGCCGAAATAATTGAAGCTTTCACAATCAGCATTAAGGGCAATGCTTACATTATCCGTTGATGTAGTAATTTCGGCAGGAGTGTTCTTTCTGTTAAGCATAACAGTGTTCTGTGTGCTTTCGCCCTCGGCAATTGTGAAATCGGTATCGTAAATCCCACGGGATTTAACAACACTCTGGTCAACATCATCAAGCTCGATTCCTACATTAAATAACTTGTTAATATCGTCTGTATCAACCTTTCCGTCACGTGCACAGTCACAGGCGGAGTATGAAGCAGAGCTAAGCTCATTATCAGTAAGCATTCCGCTCTCAACGCAGTTTGCCATTACTGCATCCATACCGTCAATTTTTCCGTCGCAGTTAATGTCACCGATAACTACAACAGATGCTGAATCATACACGCCTTTATCATCGGAAATATAAACCTTTGTACCTGTAACGACAAAAGAATTATTAACTGATACACTTGTATTTGAAAAATTATTTTTAAGCTCGGTAGATGTGATGTCCGTCAGTTCTTCACCGTAAATGAGCTTGTTTTTAGCATCAAAGCTGAGTGAAGAATCTGACTTCAACTCAAATTCTTCATGCTCCCACATAGCATACAAAACATCGTCAGCTTCATATTTGTAGCTGTTTTCAATGGTTTCTCCGCTACCATCGGCATCTGTGTTCCAACCGACAAATTTATAGTATTTCTTTGTCGGCAGGCTTGTCGGTAAATTAAGATTCTGACCGAATGTTTTTGTCATCGTGGCAGGTGCATTTGATCCGCCGTTCGCATTAAAGGTGATTTGATAAGTCGGTCTTACGATTTCAAATGAGCCTGTGGCAATCTTCTGAGTCTTGCTTCCGCATTCAATATAAACGGAAAAAGTATGTGTACCTGCTGAAAGATTTTCAAGATTTACCGCTCTGTGGTATCCGCAATCGGAACGATAACAGGTTTCAAACAAATTCATAACATCGGTTCTCTCGATTATATCAAGAATGAACTTTGAACCATTGTCAAACTGACCGTAGAATTTTGTTGCTTCGCCCGAAGAGCTGAAGCCCCAACCCTGTACATCAGTGAAATTAACCTGACCGAGTGTATATGTTCCGCTTGGAAGTATTTCGGAATTATATGTTAATTCATTTTCGTCACCGACAATATAGAAGGTGTACTCCTTTACAACCTCGGACATTTTACTGTTTTTGGCAATAAACTTAAATGTATGTGCTCCCTTTTCGAGATTTTCAAATGAAACAGTAGTGTAATAACCGCAATCAAGCTGTGTGCATGTGGCGGGATATGCCGCCATAACGTCGCTTCTGTTATTTGATGGTATCAGCACCATATCTTCATCATCAATCTGATAATAGCAACGGGTTGTACTTCCGTCGGTGCAGAAAAGCCATCCACCAATACGAACAGTTTCTGTTGAGCCTAATGTATAATTTCCGGACGGATAATAATCGGTTGAAATGACAAAGCTCGAGGTATCACTTTTAATAACAACCTCTGATGAACCGATTACTTTTTCACTCGTTCCGCTAACGGCAATCAGTTTTAAGGTATGAGTTCCTATTGAAAATTCCGAGATTGGAATAGCTGCATAAAATCCGCAATCAACCTGAGAACAGCCACCGAAAATCGACTGAACATCACTTCTGTTAATTCGAGTTGTAAGCACTCTTGCATTATCGTCAATCTGATAGTAACAATCAGTTTCTTCACCGCTGTAGTTAAATGCCCAACCGCTGACAACAAGTACATTTGTGCTATCAACACTATATGTACCGGACGGAATCTCATTTATGTCGGATTGAAAACCCGAAACGGAAAAAGTAGTTTCGCAAAGGACAGTTTCATTAATACTGCTTCTTGCAATAAACTTAAATGTATGCTCACCATGACTGAGAGTTGATACAGGAATATATGCGTTAAATCCGCAGTTAGTCTGTGAACATTCGGTTGCAAATAACGATGCAACATCATAACGGGCTGTCAACTCAACTTCTTTTTCTGCTCCATTGTCAATAGTATAATAGCAATGCACAGTTGCACCTGATGAGTCATATGCCCAACCCAGGATATGAAGTGTACCTGTGCTCTGCTCGTAGACTCCGTTCGGCTTATCATCAACGGCGTACCTGATTACACCTGCAGCATTTGCAGTGAAGTACAACGAGCTTAACAGCAAAGCCGCACACATAATTATAGATAAGAATTTTTTCATGTTATTACCTCATATATCATATTTATACAAACTACATTATATTTTAATTTGAAGTCAATGTCAATATTTCTGCATTTTAATTATCTGTATGCGAAAAGTGAATACCGCTTTTTCTTGCAAAAAAAATGCAGGTATGATATAATTTTTAAAGATTTGGAGGTGACTGTATGTCAACACCGTTAGCACAGGAATTACGTCCGCAGACTCTTGACGAGGTTGTCGGACAGAAGCATCTTATCGGTGAAAACAAGCCGCTAAGGAACATAATTGAATCGGGTGAATTGCCGAATATGATATTCTACGGTCCGTCGGGTGTAGGCAAAACAACGGTCGCTTCGATTATTGCAAAAACTACGAACAGGAAGCTGTATAAGCTCAATGGCACAACTGCTTCAACAGCCGACATCAAGGATATTGTTGCGAAAATCGATACACTTGAAGCACCAAACGGCATTCTTTTGTACCTTGATGAGATTCAGTATTTCAACAAAAAACAGCAGCAGACCTTGCTTGAATTTATTGAGGTTGGTTCAATCACATTGATTGCTTCCACAACCGAAAACCCGTATTTTTATGTTTACAATGCAATTCTCAGCCGTTCAACTGTTTTTGAATTTAAAACTGTTGATGCGGTTGAAATAATCCCGGCCGTTGACAGGGCATTATTATATCTTGAAAACAAAAAAGGCTTTAGAATCACCGCAACAAATGAGGCGAAGAAGCATATTGCATCTGCTTGCGGCGGTGACGTGCGAAAAGCTATGAATTCGGTTGAATTGAGTGTACTTACAACAAAACCGAATGAGGACAATATTATTGAAATCACACTTGAAACAGCACAGGGACTTACGCAGAGAAGTGCAATGAAATATGACCGTGAGGGTGACGAACATTATGATATTGTGTCGGCATATCAGAAGTCAATGCGTGGCTCTGACCCGAATGCGGCACTTCACTACCTTGCACGTCTTCTGAATGCGGGTGATTTGCCGTCAGCCTGCCGCAGACTTATGGTTTGTGCGTGTGAGGATGTCGGACTTGCATATCCGCAGATTATTCCGATTGTAAAATCTGCCGTTGATATTGCAATGGCTGTCGGGCTTCCCGAGGCAAGAATTCCGCTTGCAGATGCGGTTGTACTTGTGTGCAATTCACCGAAATCCAATTCGGCTTATCTTGCACTTGATGCGGCAATGGCAGATATTCAGAAGGGTAAAAGCGGGCCGATACCACGTCAGCTTCAGAACAAGCATTTTGATGGTGAAGATAATCCGAATAAGGGGCAGTTCTATTTATATCCGCATAGCTACGAGAACCATTGGATTGAGCAGCAATACCTGCCCGATGCATTGAAGAATGCGAAATACTACGAATTCGGAAACAATAAAAATGAACAAGCCGCAAAGGCTTACTGGGATAAGATTAAGAAAAAATAATTTTGTTCGAGGTAAATCTTATGGGTAAAAAAATATCATTCAGAGAAAAAATCGGATATGGTATCGGTGCGGTAGGACTTGATTTAAGCTATGGCTTGTTCTATTCGTACTTGTCAAAATATTTAACCGATGTTGTCGGAATAAGTGTTGTTTTTCTGCTGATTCTTGCACCGCTTGCAAGAATCTGGGACGGAATAAATGACCCGATGATGGGAACGATTGTTGACCGTACACGTACAAAAATGGGTAAATACCGCCCGTGGATTTTAATCGGAGCGGTACTCAATGCAATTGTTTTGTGTTTCCTGTTTAACAATCCGGGAATAGATACAAAATCGGTTTCGATGTATATTTATGTCACAATTTTCTACGTGTTGTGGGGTATGACGAATACACTTGCAGACATTCCGTTCTGGTCGAGAGTTCCGTCTTTTTCAAGCGAGGAAAAGGAACGAAATTCGGTTTCAACTATTGCGAGAATTTTCTCGGGTCTTGGTCAGGGAATTATCGGTGTGCTTACAGTTCCGCTTATTAAGAAGCTCGGTGACGGGACAGAAGCAAATGCACAGGGCTATGGCAGATGGACAATTATCTGTGCAATTCTGCTTGTTGTTTTCGCTGTGATAAGTGTTGCTTCTTCAAAGGAACGTGTTAATTTGCCACCGACAAGCGGAAAATTCTCGCTTAAAGAATCGTTACGGGTAATTAAGAGTAATGACCAGCTTTTGGTGTTTATGCTCTTTGCAATGATTTCAAATGCAGGCTATTATATGACATCGGGAATCAGCCTTTATTATTTTGATAATGTCTGCGGAAACGATATGCTACAGTCAAAGTTTTTCATTTTCGGTGCGGCAGGCTCTGTGCTTGGACTTGGTGTAATTCCCTTGTGCTCAAATGTGTTCAAAATGAATAACAGGAAAACATATATCGCTTCGCTTTCAATGGCGGCTTTCGGCTACATCACGATGTTTATTGCGGATACACTTACACATCACAATATTGTTGCAATCGGGATTTGTTATCTTATTGCATCAACGGGAATTGCAAGTATGTTTGTTAATCAGACGGTTATGCTTGCCGATGTTGTTGATTACGGTGAATATCACACCGGTCAGCGTAATGAATCCCTTACGTTCTCAATGAAGGGCTTTCTGCAGAAGATGGCTTACACAATTCAGAGCATTATTATGTTCGGAACATTTGCAATCACAAAATACAATGTTTTAAATAAGACATCAAATCCTGCATCAAACACTGCTATCAGCTTTATGATGTTCGCTATTCCTCCTGTATTTATCATCATTTCGTGTCTGATATTTATTAAAAAATATAAAATTCACGGTGACTTCAAAACGGAAGTATTAAATAAAGTAACTCAGATGCACGGCGAATAATGGGTTTCTCACAAACTGAAAATATAAAAATAAAGAAGAATTTTACGGATTATCAAATCAGCTTTGAACCGAAAATTCTTCTTTTTAGTTTTATTTTAAATTAAGATTTATGCATCCAGTACAGCATCAACTAAATGATAATAAACTTCTGTACCCTCATTATAGGATTCAAATCTGCCTGTAACGGTGATTTCGGAGCCTATTTCCGGATAAGCGTCCGGAAATGACGGATTGCCTTTTAAAATAAATTCAAGTCCCTGTGAGCAACAGGCGGTTGCATCTGCGATAACGCAGAAATAATAAAAATTATTTTCATCTGTTGAAAAATTGCCGTTCATCTTAACTGTTTTTCCGATGTACTCATTTGGGTTTGCTACCATATTGCTGACTTCGGAATAAATCATTGTGCTGCTCAGCAAAGTTAAATCAACATCAATTTTCTGTGTAGCTGTAGTTGTTTCAGGTATTCCACTGTCAGCAGGCTTAGACGTTTTTGAGGTACAGGCAGTACAGGAAAATACAAGGGTTAATGCACAAAGTACAGCGATTAATTTTTTCATTTTTTTACTCCTCTCTTAAAAAAACTGAAAATCCAGAATAAAAGGAACGCCGCAATCTGAACTGCAACGATTGTTGAACCGACAGGTGTACCTGCAAGTATCGAAACTAAAATTCCGAGAAGCGAGCAGACGATTGAAAGGATTGCAGAGCAAATTGTTACCGAGCGGAAGCTCTTGAATATTCTCATTGCCGAAAGGGCAGGGAAGATAACAAGTGCAGAAATCAGCAAAGAGCCTACAAGATTCATCGCAAGCACGATGATAACTGCAATTACGATTGCAATAAGAAGATTGTAAACACTTGTTTTGGTACCTGTTGCCTTTGCAAAAGCCTCGTCAAAGGTTACGCTGAAAAATTTGTTATAGAAGAATACAAATGCAAGTATAACGAGCGCAGAAAGGATAATGCACAGAACAACTTCGATTTTTGTAAGTGTCAGAATTGAGGTTGAACCGAAAAGAGTTGAACAAACGTCGCCCGAAAGGTTAGCGGATGTCGAGAAGATATTCATTATAAGATAACCGAGTGCGAGCGCACCGACGGAAATCATTGCTATTGCGGCATCACCTTTTATTTTTGCATTCTGACCTGTGCGAAGAAGCAAAACAGCGCATATAATTGTAACGGGCAAAACGATTGTCATATCGTTTGTAAGTCCGAGTACGGCTGAAACAGCCATTGCACCGAAGGCAACGTGTGAAAGTCCGTCACCGATAAATGAAAATCTTTTAAGCACAAGAATAACACCTAAAAGTGACGAGCAAAGTGAAATAAGAACACCGACAATGAGCGCATACTGAACAAACGGATATTCAAGGTAAAGTGATAATTTTTCCAATATCATCAGCACTCACCTCCGTTCGGATTAAAGCCGACATTTGCACGAATATAGTCACTGTTTGTACCGAAAAATATCTTTTTGCCGAGGTGCAGAATGTGGCTTGCATACTGTAACGAAGAGTCAATATCGTGCGAAATCATAATAATTGTGATTCCGTCCTTGTTGAGCTTTTTGATGAGCTGATACATTTCGTTTGTGGCATTTGGGTCAAGACCTGTAACAGGCTCATCGAGTAAAAGTATTTTTTTCGTTGCACACAATGCACGGGCGAGTAAAACTCTTTGCTGCTGACCACCCGAAAGCTCACGATAGCATCGCTTAGTAAGATGAGTAATACCCATTTTTTCAATATTCTTTTTAGCGAGTGCTTTATCTTCCTTTGAATAAAACGGAAGAATACCACGTCTTCCCTGACAGCCCGAAAGGACAATTTCCCACACCGAAGCAGGAAAATCTCTTTGCACAAGAGTCTGCTGGGGAAGATAGCCGATTTCATTCTGAGTGAGGTCATCACCGAAGATGATTTTACCCGAAACAGGTGATTGAAGATTGAGGATTGTTTTCATCAGTGACGATTTGCCTGAGCCGTTTTCACCGACTATGCATAAATAATCACCATTGTTAATCTCAAAATTTAAATTGTGTAGAATTTCTATGCCGTCATAACCAATGCAAAGGTTACGGCAAGTTAGCTGAGCCATTTTTTATCTCCTTATTTAAGAGCTTCTTTCAGTGTTGAAAGGTTTTGTTCCATAAAGCTTAAGTATGTTGCACCACCGTCAACATCATTTTTTGTGACGGATTGCATTGAATACATTGACATAATTTTTGCGTTTTTGTTTTTTGAAGAAGCGACAATTGTTTTTGCGATTTTTTGGTTGCTGTTTTCTGTTGTCAGAACTGTGTTGAGATTTAACTCGTCAACTTTTTTTGAGAGGAAGGAAATTGTTTCAAAGCTTGCTTCACTTTCTGCTGAGCAACCGACAAATGCGGCGAAATAATTAATTCCGTAGTCATCAACAAGATAGCGGAAGGGGAATCGGTCACCGACAAGAATAGTCTTGTTTGCGGATTCATTGACCGTGCTTTCAAACTGCTTGTCTAATGCGTTGATTTTTTCAATATACGAGTCTGCATTTGCAGAGTATTCAGCTTCGTTTACCGTATCAGCCTTTGAAATTGCTTCTTCGATTGCCTTGCAGAGAATAGAAGCATTCTTCAGCGACAACCAAATATGCTCGTCAAATTCGGCTTCATCTTCGCCCTCTTCTTCCTCTGCCTGCATTCCCTCAACGACCTCCTCTTCCTTAGCAGAAGCACCGAGAACATCAAGAAGGTCGACTACAATCATATCCTTATTAACAGCTTCCTTGAGAGCGTCATCTACCCATTTGTCGGATTCTCCACCAACGTAGATAAACACGTTACAGGTTGAAATGTTGATTATATCGTCGGCTGTCGGCTGGAAGCTATGCAAATCCACTCCGTTGTCAAGAAGCATATCCAACTCGACATTATCATTTTCGCTGACAATGTTTCTTGTCCAATCATAAATCGGGAAAATTGTTGTCAGAATTTTAATTTTATCGTTATCTTTTTTGTTAGTTGTACCGCAACCGCTGAATGCCGATAACACAACTACAACTACGAGAAGAATCGAAATTATTTTTTTCATACGTGCCTCCGATTTATTTACAATGTTGACAGTTTCCGCAAACTCCATATAGAACAGAGTCGGTTTGCTCAATGAAAAACTGTTCATTTTGTGCTGTTTTAGATATCAAATCATCGCTTTGAGCTTTGTCCATATGGAAAATCTTTCCGCATTTTTTGCACGAAAGGTGAATACAATGCTTGCACTCCTCAAGATGAGTATATTTGAAAAATGCTTCTCTTGTGCCTGCTTTGTTGCAACGGGTTATCTTACCCGCTTTTTCAAGCTCGGAAAGATTGCGGTAAATGGTACTGATACTAATATGGCTGTCATCGAGCATATCGAATATCTGCCTTGCAGAAAAAATCTCGTGCGGATGAGTTGAGAAGAAATTCAATATTTTTTTTCGCTGGTCGGTAGAATATTTTGTCATAACGAACCTCCAATTTGCGAATGATTCGCAAATCAGTATAGCACATATAATTTGCGAATGCAAGCAAAATGTAAAGAAAAAAGAGCCGAAAATTCGGCTCGATTATGTAAAAACTGTATTTATTGTTTCTTTTTCGGAAGGGTAATCCAATCACCCATTCTGTTTTCCCATTCAACGGGAGTAAACGGACTTGTTCCGCTGCCGGGATAGAAGGTCATTTCAGAAAAATAAATTTTTCCGTCAACCAAAAACCAATCGACTCTTACGAATGGAATGCTTTCCGCCAGTTTTCGTGATAATTCAATCATTTCATCAAGGCAATCGGGCTTTTTGATTTCAAAAGGTACCTTTGTGTGGTCGGGTCTTGAAAATTCCGGCTCGCTCCAATCAAGATTTCGGTAGGTCAGAAGAGCTTCTCCTTTTTTACCGCTTGAATTGTCGTCAATCTGTGTGTACAAAAACTTAGGCTCACCATTAAAGCAGTAAAATTTGTATGAAACAATAGCACTTGCAGTGTTTTGCGGATCGTGGTCAATAAGAAATTTCTCACAAATAATTTTCGGCTTAATATTCTTATAAACCCATTCTCTTCTGCTCCAATAATATTGCTCTGCAAGACCTTTAGTAAGCTCAGAGCGAACTTCAGCAATGTTGAGCTTGTCTTTATCGTGACAGAAGCACATTCCTGTACCGCTGTTGTGGTTGCATTTAAGCACAAATTGATTCGGCAATTCAGAAAAATCAATATCCTCAGCCTTGTCCCATACACCTAAAAGCGGAACAAGATATTGCTCGCCGATTTTTTCTTTAATAAAATTCCTGACAAGGTATTTGTCAGCCATCATGGTATATTTTTCTTGTCTGTCGTATAGTTTAATCCATTGAAGTTTTTCATTAAAACTACGTGGATTATCTAAATCAAGTTTTGTACCGATGACAACCCACCACATAAGCTTTATGTGAGCCTCGTCGGAAAGCCATTTAAACAAGCCTAACGCATTAGCATAGCTGAATAGTATTCGTGGATTTTTTATTATGTTTTTAAGTATTTTCAATACCTTGTTCATTCTAAAATTCCTTTCCGGGTGAAAACATATCGATGTCCATATGTATCCTGCGTCGAAAATAAAGAGCGTATTAAATAATTATTTAATTTTGGCAAGTGATGAATTTTTGTATTCGATATCGTCTGTGACTTCTTTGATAACCTTCAGTATCTTTGGAAATCTTATTTCTTCATCGGGGTCAGATAACTCTATTTCGACTATGGCCTTATCTGTCCAGAAAGGATATACATCGATTTCAAAATACTGATTTCCGTCAGCAAGACAGTATCTGTCTTTTCGTATCGGACGTTTATTTGAATCAGCATTCATAAGCAACTCAAGATATTCATCCTTAGTCAGTCTGCGTTCAACCTCAACTCGTTTAAGACCGCTGATTGCTTTCTTTCGGGTTTCAAAGTAGATATAGTTTCCTTTTGAACCTCTCTGACGGATTCGTACTTCTTCATCTGTATCTGATTTTAGATATGTCTGAATGATTTCAACCTTTTCACAATTCGGAAGTGATTCTAATTTTTTTAGGTCGGGGTATTCGATTAAGAATTTTCTTTCGATTTCGTAAGGTTCAGGCTCACCGAGAAAGGTTGCAATTTCGGAAATTAATCGCTTCATTTTACCATCAAAACCGTATTCGTTATCAATAATTCTCAGATGCGGATGACCTGTCCATGCTGAAATAAGTTTATCGTCAAGTGCTGATGCCTGTTCGATAGTTTCAGTACGTGCGTTGTTGTTCTCTGTTGTGTAGAAATTTTCTGCACCCTTTGCAGCGGTTACAAGATGAAAAACCGCATCATAATTATCACGAAGCTCAATTTCGTTTGTACCGACAAATTTTAAGGCGGCAGCAAAATCATCTTCTTCCAGATATGCTTTACCATCAAGAGCACCTCTGTCACAAACAATCAGAATTTTATCTGTGTCTATGGTACCGGCGGCATACTCAAATGTTTTTTCTTTTTCTATCTGTAATTTCAAAAGACTTTTCTGGAATTCTGCGACTGATGAGCAAGTTCGTGGTGTCACACCTGCGCAAATAAGCTCGGACGCAGTTTCCGGAATAAAGATGACGGTATATCCTCGTTGAGTAAATGCATTTTGAATCCGACTCATACCTGTTGTTTTTCCTGCACATGGACCACCTGTGATAACAATTTTGTTGATTGTCATTTTGTTCTTTTCCTCCTTCATTTCAAGAAGCTCATCAACCGAGATTCTCCATAAAGCGGCAAGCTTACGAATGATCTCAGTTTTCGGCTTTGCTGAGCTTGTTTCCCATTTTGAAACGGCCTTTCCGATACACCGATCATTTTACCAAATTCATTCTGAGAATATCCTGTCTGACTTTTTTAAAAATATAAAATTGCCGAAAGAATAATCATTCATTAGACTTGCTCCTTGTAAATATAGTATACAACAATTAATGTATTATCTCAAGAGCATAAATGTCGAATAATGGTAGAATATTGTAAAATTTAATATCCATATGCAAAATGTAACTGAAAATTCTGATAGCATTTGATTTTCGTAGTTTAAGGCATACCCACGCAACCCGGTTGATTGAAGCTGGTATCAGTCCGAAAACAGTTCAAGACCGATTGGGACACCAAAAAATTGAAACGACACTTCAAACCTATGTTCATAACACTGACTAAATGGATGAAAATGCTGTTGATGTTTTTGAGAAAATCACAAAGGGCGTTTGACCACCTTTGTCCACCAAGTAAAAAATGCGTGGACAAATCGTGGACAAAACACCCATTATAGAACGCAAAAACGGCTAAAGTCCTTATTTATCAAGAGTCAGCAATTTGAAAAAGGCAGAAGAAATCGAGCATACAATGCTCGCAAAAGAACTGCCGAAAATGCGTGAAGAAAAGGAAGAACTACGGGAATATATTGACAAAAATGTACCGAAGAAAATTAAAGCTATCGAACAAGGCACCCGACTTTCGTTACTCGAGAGCATCGTCGCCGATGCGGCAAAGGCACTGAAGGCCCTTGATGAATTCCTGGACGAACACACGAACATAAGGTATTATAGTAACATTAGAAAAATGGTCAGAGGAATAGCAGACATTTTAAGCAGAGCAAGTGGCTCAAAGCAAGAAGCTACGCGATATTATGACCATGAACGATGATGATATCATTAACGGTATTATATTAGACTCCTCACGCGCACGTGCATAATGCGCGCGAGGAAAAATATGGGGTTAACACCCCTTTTGAAATTGCAAAGTTACACGCGAAACCCCGGGCCGGTCTTCTTCTGATTGATTTTTTGAGATTTTGACCGCCCCTACCAAAGTTGAAAAATTAATTTATTTATGTTATAATAAAAATATTAATTGTTATTGTAAATGTGGTGAAATCATGTATGATGAAGAATACGATTTTGACTTTTTTGATGATACAGATTTAGATGTCAATGATTATGAAGATGATTTTGATTCTTGTGAAGAATCTGAGAATTTAATCGAAATTAAAAAGAGCCTAACCGAAGAAACCGATGAAAAAATAAAAAAAACAGAGCCTCTGTTTGCAACTTATAATTATTGTCACAACATTTGTGAGTTTTATAAGTGTTGTTGTGCAAACTATGATTGTTGTATCAAATTATTGTTTAATAAAGCTATTGATTTACTTGAACCTCGGGAAAAACGAATATTGCAATTTCGGTATGGATATTATTGTGAAATTCAAAATCGTTCTACTATTGGTAAAGAAGTGGGCCTCGGGTATGAACGTGTTCGTCAACTTGAATCTATTATACTAAGAAAGTTAAGATATCCCACAAGAAGTAAATACATTAAACCTTTCATTTTTGATATTATGTCTTGTGATCCAAATGGTTATTATGGTCTAATACTAAAAGACTTATGGAACGTAGAAACAGGATTTGATATCTTGCTAGGCGTTGATTTTACAATTGTTGATAAAAATAAGAGTAGTAATAAATCTCCATCGCAAATCTGTGATGAATTAAATCTTTCCGTTTTAGAATTTGATGAGTTGCAACCTTTTAATAAATTATTAAACGAATTGAAAATCACAACATTAAATCATTTACTCCATACTTCAACTGAGAAATTGTTAAATTTTTCAGCAAACGATATTATATATTTCGATTTACAAAAGACAATTTCAAAAATGGGATACTCGTTTAAATGTGATGTTATTAATAATCATATTAGAGAAATACTATTTAACAAACTATTTTCCATTATTTACAATGAAAATGCTCGTAAAGAAAGAATAATTGATTTACCACTATCAACCACATTAAAACTTATGGAGAAAAAAATTAACTATATTGGTCTCTTATCTGAAAAATTTTATGATTATAATAACAATAAGGAGTTTTCTACTGAGGAGTGTCATCAAATCAATTTCTTGCTACTTTGTAAATCTCTTTTACTTGTCAAAAAAGATACTGGTGAAATATATAGCTTGACTGAATCACGATTATCTCAATACGTAAATTGTTTGATAGATTGGTTAATTGAAAATCGGTTATCAATTATTGAATTGACAAAAGAGATCAATAAGAGAAAATTATATTGGTTTCAAGCAGTTTCTTATATTAATAATCGTTTTCCGCATTTTACAGACTCTCAGTTTTGTAATTATGCGTCTTTTGAAGAATAAATTAATCTATTTGATTTTCAAATTCTTCCATTCTATCTATCTCCAATCCTGTGATGCTCCTTCAAATGACAGGAACGGCACAATGAACGGATATTACTGAAAGCATAAGGCTCACTGCCCGCTGCAAGAGGTACAATGTGATGTACTTCTTCGGCGGGTGTCTTTTTATCTTGAATTTGACCACTCGCGAGATGATTTTTTTCTTGATGTTTTGATAAAGTTGTGATAAAATATTATCAGAATATATATTAGAGGTGTTTAATTATGATTAATATCAGACCGGTTTCTGATTTGAGAAACAAATTTCCTGAAATAGAAAATGCTGTTCTTTCAAGTGGCGAGCCTGTTTTTCTTACAAAGAATGGTTATGGTTCGATGGTAGTGCTAAGTCTTGAACAGTATGCTTCACTTACTGACAATATTGAAATGAAACTGATTCAAGCTGATAATGCGGCAAAGGAAACAGATATACGTTACAATGCCGAAGAAGTATTCAGCAGAGTTAGAGGTCGTATTAATGGATAAGAAACAATACACTCTGCGTTTTCTTCCGTTGTTTGAAGATGACTTAAACTCAATCGTTGACTATATTTCTACACAGCTTCAAAACCCAACAGCGGCAAACAACTTGGTAAATGAAGTGGAAAACGCAATTTTTAATCGACTTCCTTATGCAGAATCTTTTGAACCGTATAACAGTATAGTCAATCATAAAAATCCGTATTACTATATTAAAGTTAAGAATTACTTGATTTTTTATGTTGTGCTCGATAATGTTATGGAAGTTCGCAGAATCATTTATTCTCATCGTGATATTTCCAACCAAATATAATTACCTGTCTCCAATTTTATGATGCTCATTCAAATGACAGGAACGACATAGTGAACGGAGATTACTGAAAGCATAAGGCTTACCACCCGCTGCAAGAGGTACAATGTGATGTACTTCTTCGGCGGGTGTCTTTTCTCTTCAAGCAAACAATCTTCACACAAATTGAGGCAACCAGAGTAACTGCAGGGGCGTTGTGATTTTTGTAAATAATAATCATTTAGGAACAAAAGTAGAGATGATACCTAGATAATCAATAATAAAACGAACTCCAATTGGAGTTTTTTGCTTTTATTTAGATTGAAAACTGAAAAATAGCTTTTAAAATTGTTTGAAATACACCTTTAGAAATTCAATTATTTGTGCATTGGTTTAAAAAACAGTTTTATTTCATATTTTGATTGATGTTAAAACAAAAGGAGTTAAATGAAAGAAACGACTTTTCTTTGACATCAAATATTATTTTTATGGAGGTACATCATATGTACAACATTTCAGGTATTATTGTAGATGCAAAGACAAAAGAAGATGCTTTCAGAGCATTTGTGGAAAATGTTATGAAAGTAACAAACGAAAGTGCAGTTGAGGTTCAGGAAAATGACATTTCCAATTTGCTTCAGCCTTGCTTCCAAGCTGTTGCTGACAGGTATTCCGGATGCTTGTCAACAACAAAGAATAAATTGCCCAGGTTTGTGTTTGAAAACTTGCAAATTAGAGGAAACTTTGAGCTGGTGACACAAGACGTCGGCAATGGAACTTTTTGCGTGAAGCTTATCCGCGAGAAAAACGGTGAAGAACTTGTCAACATAATTGACATCTCCGAGAACGTTGATGATATGCTTGTTGAATTACAACATCTCATCGCTCGACATGTAGCGCTGCAGAATATTCTGTAACAAAACATTTCTTCTTTAACGCCCCATTTATTGGGGCGTTTTTCTTTTGTTCCAATCGATTAAAGATTAGCTCTGAAAAGGCCATATTATTATGTTTACTTTACTGATAAAAAAATTCCTAACGAATTAGCAAAACGAGGGCCTCTAACTGATTGCAGTTATAAACCCTCTTTTCTTTTTCGTAAACTTAATCTCTGACAAAATAAATCTGTTTTGGATGAAGATTTTAAATTATATTATAATGTTTTAAAGCATCAATAATAGCTTTTTCTTTTTCTTTGGGGCATTGCGGTTGTCGTGAATTCGACGATTTCGGTTTATTGAACGCTTCACCGACATCAATTCCAAACTTGCGCTTTACCTGTGAAATATAGAGCGTTGATACATTAAGTCCGGTTTGCTTCAAAACATAATCCTTTATCTGCGCATATGTTGCTATTCCGCGCTTATCTTGCACTAATTCATCCACATCTACATCAATGTCGATATGTATGTCGGGCATTTTCCTGGACAAAAGGACAACCGTCTCATCGTGCTTTTCGTTTGTACGGTAAATTTTTGTAAGCTCGTTCGGGTTATCAGATAAATAAAAGCGAAAGGTAATATTACTAATTAGCTTGCTATAATCAATTACTTTTGTATCATAATTTTGAATTTCGATACTTTCAATCAATAATTGCATACAGGTACGTTTTTCTTCATCATCCAAAGTGGAATACATTACACTGAAATTTTTCAGAATATCAAAAATCTGTTTTTCTTTATATTTTGCTTGCTGAATTGCTGCAATTTTTGCTTCAATGCTTTTTATTTCATTATTGCTTTTTGATATATCCCTGTAAAGTGACTCAATGCGGCTTTGGAGTCTCTCTTCTTTTATCCTGACTGTATCAGGTTCTTCATCATAGTTTATATGGTCCATCTCAAATTCTCGCTGCTTAAGTGCTTTTTTTAGACTTCTGAGGTTACTTTCAAGCCTATCTTTTTCATCTTCCAAGTCGGATATATCAATAGCTGAATTAACTCTTTCTGCAACCATTGTTGTGAATTCTTCACTCAATGATAAGCACCACATATATCAAGGTCATAAGTTGTTATTCCATTATGACTATCAACACTACCAGCGATAAAACAAATCCATCGGAGTTGTAATCCTTGCAAATTTGTACCGAGAGTTCTTTGCCGAAAATGTATCCGTCCAAAATAACCTTCGGAACTTTTGTTTTATCTTCGGTATATAAGTCGACCACATAACCATCGAAACGGTTAGCCAATGCTTTGAAAAACGGAAATATTGCTTCGTATATGCTTTCGCCTTTAAATGATGTTATTTTGTTACCATCAAGCTTAAGCTGACGCTGCACATAGGTTTTCATTGCCTCCTCTTCATTTTCTGCGAGTGTGAATAATTCATTGATGTTATAGAACTTTTTCATTATGTTCCTCCGTAAAATATTATTTGATGATACAGAAGAAAGGGTGTTCATTAATTTAAACTCCTTTTACTGTCACATCTATATACATGATGTCAGAAAAATGTTTTTTAAAAGAAAAAGAGCCATGCTTTATTGCACGGCTCAAATTAACAACAACAATTATTCTATTATAGTCAGGTATCCGTTTCTGAATGCACAGTAGTCGCCGCCGACAACAAAATCTTTCATACCACCTTGAGTGAATTTTACAGAAAGCTTTGTTCTGTTCTGGTTTATGGATATAATTACACCTTCGCCAAACTTTTTATGGTTTACTATCATACCAACCTCAAAATACGGAATAACAAATTGTTCTTTAGGCTTTTCAACTTTTGGTGCAACTGCAATTGGTTTTTGAGGTTGCGGTTCTTTTGCAACGGGTATTACTGTTGGCTTATGTATAGCCGACTGCGGAATTATATGCGGTTTAGGTGTCGTTACAACTTCAACAAAATCCGGAATTTGACTGTGCTTCTTTTCTTCTTCCTCGGTCATTTCCATTGATGCCTGCTGGTTATAGAACATCTGCCGATATTCTTCTTTACGAATAGTAGTATCCCAACCACCGACAGTTTCGTCATTTTCGTGCTTGTTGATGCCCGTGTATGAAAGACTGCTGTCTTCATAACGCTTAAATTTATAGATAGCATCATTCATAAGACTTGCGTTAAACACGTTAATCGAACACAAAAGCTCAAAGTCTTTGACATCAAGGCCGGTAACCTTTTTAAAAAGTCCCGGTTCAAGCTGAGTAATAACATCTTTCAGGCTGCGCTCACGGTAATCGGTAAGATACATAAATACAGGTACTCTCGTCGCAAATTTGATGAGCTTTTCCTGTATTTGTTTACGAAGAGACTTATATTCCTTTTCTTCATCTGAAAGTTCTTTCTTCTCCTGCTTGGTTTTCTCTCCGCTTTCACCCTTTGCTTTCTTTACATGCTCTGACTTGTTGATAATAGTAACAATATCCGAATTGAGAGAACGGAATCCTTCAATCTTCATAAGCGCATCCAAGGCCTCTTTATTATTAAGCAGCCTTTGAAGTGTATCGTTATCAACATTAACAAGAAGTGCTGACTCCCAACGCTTTGCAAGAAGTGTAGCCGATGTACCAGCCATAGCTATATCAAGAACTTCTTGTGCAGAAATTTGACGCATAGAGCTACCGTCATAAGCAAGAACAGGCAAGAAATTAATGAAATCCGCTACCTTCTTCTCAGGGTTAGCCTCATTTACATCCAGTCTGCAACTGTAGTCTGATATTTGTCGGAGAGCACGGTCAAGAGCAAAGTCAAAGACATAGCATTCCTGCTTCATGATAACGGTATTTCCGTTTTCGTCTTTTACAGTCCACGGTGACTGAACTCTGAATGCAGTCTGGAAATATGTTTCAGGACTGGAAAGGTTACGAAGCATAAACACACCGGTCCACGGTTTAACTGTAACGCCTGTTGTAAGCTTACCGCAGGAAAGAGTAATAGTCTTGGTCTTTAACGGGTCACCCATAGCCTGCTGGACTGGATAAAGAGCCTCCAAACCAATTCCGGCTTTAGTTCCGGCGCATACAATAATCTGGTAATCACGGAAAAAATTATCCTGTTTAAGCAAGTTGTACATCGCATAACAAGCTGCAACATTCGGCAAGAACCACAGTGTATGGTTAAGTATTCCCATAAGTCTTGCATCTGAATACGGCATTGGCGGCCGCTTATCCTGACCGGCTTTTAAATCGTCAATATTACTCGGAAGGTAAGCGCCTCTGATAAGCTGAATCCACTTATTGACTTCTGTTTCGTATGTGAATTTTGAACTTTCCGGCTTACCTTTTTCTGTTTCTTTCGCGCCGAAGAATATGTTTAGGTCAAATTCGTCAAACTGTCCCTGCATAGCAATCTGCTTGATGCTGTTAGGTATTCTGTATGTAA
>DCGX01000057.1:68417-68877 GCA_002315505.1 Ruminococcaceae bacterium UBA1767 | reverse complement strand
CCGTTGGTGATAAGATGGCAGGACGCCATGGTAACAAGGGTATTGTTGCAAAGATCGTTCCAGTGGAAGATATGCCATTCATGGCAGATGGTACACCGGTTGACATTATTCTGAATCCTCTTGGTGTTCCTTCCCGAATGAACATCGGACAGGTACTTGAGGTTAACCTCGGTTTTGCTGCCCGTCATCTCGGCTGGAAGGTTATGACACCGGTATTCGATGGTGCTCACGAGGAAGATATCAAGGCTGCATTTGAAGAAACAGGCATCAGCCCTGATGGTAAATCAATTCTTACCGACGGTCGTACAGGCAGAAAGTTCGATAACCCTGTTACAGTTGGTATCATGTATTATCTTAAATTGTTGCACCTTGTTGATGATAAGATTCATGCCCGTTCAACAGGTCCTTACTCACTCGTTACACAGCAGCCGCTCGGTGGTAAAGCACAGTTCGGTGGTCA
>DCGX01000057.1:67058-68388 GCA_002315505.1 Ruminococcaceae bacterium UBA1767 | reverse complement strand
GGGCACTTGAAGCTTACGGTGCTGCTTATACTCTTCAGGAAATTCTTACTGTTAAGTCAGATGACGTTGTAGGTCGAGTTAAGACTTATGAAGCTATCGTTAAGGGTAATAACGTACCTGAAGCAGGTATTCCTGAATCCTTCAAGGTTCTTGTTAAAGAGCTTCAGTCACTCGGTCTTGATGTCAGAGTTTATGACCACGAAAAGAACGAGATTGACCTTAAACAGAACTTCGATGATGAGCTTGGTTTCGCTCCGTCCGATGACAAGGCATTCACACACGTTAATGACGCTGAGAATGCAGAAGGATATGAGCTTGAGGATGAAGAAGGAAACCTCATCAATGACGAAGAAGATAATGACGATGATTTTTACAGTGAGCTTGCCGGCATGGACGATATGTTCGACGACGAAAACGGCGAAGAAGACTATTAATCATCAATAATAGATTTAAGGAAATGGGGCATTTAGATTGGAAAACAATACCTTCGAATCAATAAAAATCGGCCTTGCTTCACCGGATCAGATCAGAGAATGGTCTTACGGTGAGGTAACAAAGCCGGAAACTATAAATTATCGTACCCTTAAGCCTGAAAAAGACGGACTTTTCTGCGAGAGAATTTTCGGACCTACAAAGGACTGGGAATGTCACTGTGGTAAGTACAAGAGAGTTCGTCATAAGGGCATCATCTGTGACCGTTGCGGCGTTGAGGTTACAAAGGCTAAAGTTCGTCGTGAGAGAATGGGTCACATTGAGCTTGCTGCTCCTGTATCACACATCTGGTACTTTAAGGGTATTCCTTCAAGAATCGGTCTTGTTCTTGATATCACACCGAGAAATCTTGAAAAGGTTCTCTATTTTGCATCATATATTGTAACTGACCCGGGCGATACACCGCTCGAGAAGAAGCAGATTCTTGACGAAAAAGCATATAGCGAGTATCGTGAAAGATATGAGAATGACTTTGAAGCAGGCATGGGTGCTGAGTGCATTAAAAAGCTCCTCAGCGAGGTTGACCTTGATGAGCTCTCAGCAGAGCTTCATGAGGAACTCAACAGTGCTTCAGGTCAGAAGAGAGCTAAGGCTCTCAAGCGTCTTGAAGTTATCGAGGCATTCCGTACATCAGGTCAGAAGCCTGAATGGATGATTCTCGATGTTGTACCTGTTATTCCGCCGGAAATCCGTCCTATGGTTCAGCTCGACGGTGGCAGATTCGCAACATCTGACCTTAATGACCTTTACAGACGTGTTATCAACCGTAATAATCGTCTTAAGAAGCTCCTTGAGCTTGGCGCACCTGAAATTATTGTTCGTAACGAGAAGAGAATGC
>DCGX01000057.1:0-66931 GCA_002315505.1 Ruminococcaceae bacterium UBA1767 | reverse complement strand
GACGTTTCCGTCAGAACCTTCTCGGCAAGCGTGTTGACTATTCCGGTCGTTCGGTTATCGTTGTTGGTCCTGAGCTTAAGATATATCAGTGCGGTCTTCCTAAGGAAATGGCACTTGAGCTCTTCAAGCCTTTCGTTATGAAGAGACTTGTTGAAACAGAAAAGGCAGGAAATGTTAAGTCTGCAAGAAAGATGGTTGAAAAGGCACATCCTGACGTATGGGATGCACTTGAAATCGTAATCAAAGACCATCCTGTTATGCTTAACCGTGCTCCGACACTTCACAGACTTGGTATTCAGGCATTCGAGCCTGTACTTGTTGAGGGTCGTGCAATTAAGCTCCATCCGCTCGTATGTACAGCCTTCAACGCTGACTTCGACGGTGACCAGATGGCTGTTCACGTACCACTTTCAGCAGAGGCACAGGCAGAGGCTCGTTTCCTTATGCTTGCCGCTAATAATCTCCTCAAACCATCAGATGGTCGTCCTGTTGCAGTTCCTACACAGGATATGATTCTTGGTTCATATTATCTTACACTTGAGAAGCCGGGCGAGCCTGGTGAGGGTAAGGTATTCAGAAGCGTTGATGAAGCTACAATGGCATACGATGAGGGTGATATTACTCTTCACTCGGCAATCAAGATTCGTATGACTAAGACAATCAACGGTGTTGAGTATACCCGTATTATTCCGACAACACTCGGTAAGGTTATCTTCAACAATCCTATTCCTCAGGATCTTGGCTTTGTTGAGCGTAATCCTGAAGATATCGACAGTATGTTCCGCCTTGAGGTTGAATTCCTCGTTAAGAAGGGCAACCTCGGTAAGATTATTGATAAATGTATCCGTGTTCACGGTACATCAGTAGCCGCTAAGATGCTTGATGATATCAAGGCACAGGGCTACAAGCACTCAACACGAAGCGGTATCACTGTTGCTGCATTCGATGCAACAATTCCGCCTGCAAAGAAACAGCTTCTTGCAGAAGCAGAGGCAAAGGTTGATAAGATTACACGTAACTATGAGCGTGGTCTTATCACAAATACAGTTCGTTCAGACAAAATCATCGAAGTTTGGGAGCAGTGCACACAGGAAGTTGCTAAAGAGCTCAAGGCAAACTTTGATAAATATAACCCAATCAACATGATGCTTGATTCCGGTGCCCGTGGTAATGATTCACAGCTTCGTCAGCTTGCCGGTATGCGTGGACTTATCGCAAATACAGCAGGTAAGACAATCGAAGTACCTATCAAGGCTAACTACCGTGAAGGCTTGAATATTCTTGAATACTTCATTTCTTCCCGTGGTGCTCGTAAAGGACTTGCAGATACAGCTCTTCGTACTGCTGACTCTGGTTACCTTACAAGACGTCTTGTTGACGTTTCACAGGAATGTATCATTCACGATGAAGATTGCGGATGCGATGAGGGTATCGAAGTATATGATATCTTCCATGACGGCAGAAAGATTGTTAGTCTTGCAGAGCGTCTTACCGGTCGTTATCTTCTCAACGATTACGTTGATGAGGAAACAGGCGAGGTTATTATGACCTGCGATAAGATGATGACAGGCGAGGATGCAGAAAGAGTTGCAAATAATGCAAAGGAAAAGCATCAGGCACTTATTGACGCAGGCAAGGCGGATGCAGATTCATCTGCTTCAGTTGTAATTCGTTCACTTCTTACCTGTAAGTCAGAGCACGGCGTATGTATCAAGTGCTATGGTTCAAACCTTGCAACAGGTCAGCCTGTTACAGTAGGTGAGGCTGTTGGTATTATCGCTGCTCAGTCAATCGGTGAGCCGGGTACACAGCTTACAATGAGAACATTCCATACCGGTGGTGCTAAGGATGCCGGCGATATCACACAGGGTCTTCCGCGTATCGAAGAACTTTTCGAGGCAAGAAAGCCGAAGGCACTCGCAATCCTTTCAGAAATCAGCGGTGTAGTTTCATTTGAAGAAATCAAGAAGAGCCGTCACGTTGTTATTACTAATAACGAAGATGGTGAGGCTAAGACATATCTTATTCCTTACGGCTTCCGTGAGCTTGTTAAGGAAGGCGACTTCGTTAAGAAGGGCCAGGCACTTACAGATGGTGCTCCTAATCCGCACGACATTCTTGCAATTCGTGGTGTTGAAGCTGTTCACGATTATCTTATCCGTGAAGTTCAGAAGACATATCGTACACAGGGTGT
The DNA here is from genome assembly GCA_002315505.1 of Ruminococcaceae bacterium UBA1767. GTDB lineage: Bacteria > Bacillota > Clostridia > Oscillospirales > Acutalibacteraceae > CAG-488. Next base: position 64,737 of record DCGX01000057.1, on the reverse strand, counting down.
TGATATCAACGATAAGCACATCGAGGTTATTGTTCGTCAGATGATGCGTAAGGTTAAGGTTGAGGACGCAGGCGATACTGATTTCCTTCCGGGTTCAATCATCGAGAAGCACGAGTTCTACTCAGCAAACGATGCTCTTAAGGCAAAGGCTGCACAGGAAGGCACAGAGCCGAATCTTGCAACAGTAAGCCCGACACTTATGGGTATCACAAAGGCTTCTCTTGCAACAGAGTCATTCCTTTCAGCTGCATCATTCCAGGAAACAACAAGAGTTCTTACAGATGCCGCTATCAAGGGCAAGTCAGACCCGCTCCTCGGACTTAAGGAGAACGTAATTATCGGTAAGCTCCTTCCGTCAGGTACAGGTATGAAGTGCTATTCTGAGGTTGAGCTTCGTTCAACAGAGGAAAGACCTTCAACAGCTTTCGGTGATGCTCTCGCTCAGGCAGAAGCAGCAAAGGCTGAATAAAATAATTAAATATGCTGTGACAAGAGTAATGATGCTTTTGTCACAGCTTTATCTTTTTATAATTGTGTAGATAACAATTCCGACTTGTTCAATGCACAATTTACAATTAAGGCTCCCTCGTGAGAGAGCATAGCAGACTGAGGGAGTAATTCACGGATGATGTGGGCATCGTCCTCTACGAAAACTACAAAATAAACTAAGCTACGTCATTTCAAGGAGTAGAGCGAAAAAATCTCATCAATCGATTTGTTTGCCTGTAAGTTCCCGTGAATAACAAATAATTATGTTGATAAATTAACAGATTTATGAGATAATTACTAAAAGTATAATCGGAGGCGGTATTATGTTTAACAGAGCAATTGCATCAATTCTTGCATTTATTATTTCGTTTTCGCAGATGGTTTTTACACCGAATGTTATCAGAATTGATTTTGACAATGTTATCGACGAAATCAGACCCGTTCATAATGTAGGCAGAATGCCCGAATATGAGCTTGACAGTGAAATAAATAAATGTTTCACCGATGCAAATATGACATCATGCAGAACGCATGATATTAACTGTACTGATATTCACAACATTTTTCCTGATTTTTCGGCGGATGTAAATGATGAAAAATCATATAATTTTACGGAGTGCGACAAAGTGCTTGCGGCTATTGTTGATACGGGTATGACACCTTTCTTCCGTCTTGGAATAAGCTACAGCAATGCACAGAAAGACCACGAGCTTCTTCTGCCGCCGACGGATTACACCAAATGGGCGCAGATTTGCGAGCACATAATCCGTCACTATAACGAAGGCTGGGCAAACGGATATAACTATAATATCGAATACTGGGAAATATGGAATGAACCCGATGGTGGCAAATACGAAGAAATTTCCGAAACCGAATATAAGACAGAAAATGTTTTCTGGCACGGCTCTCCCGAGGAATTCTACCGCCTTTACGATGTTTCCGCAACGTATCTCAAAGAAAAGTTCCCCGACCTCAAAATCGGAGGTTACGGCTCATGCGGATTTTATGCATTAACAAAGACAAATAACGTAAAGTCGGGCGCTCCCGCATACAATAAATACTTTGTTGAGTTCTTCCAGGGATTTCTTGACTACATTGAAGAAAATAAACCGCCTATGGATTTCTTCTCATGGCACAGCTATTCGACAACCGAGGTAAATACACGCTGGATTGAATATGTAAACGATAATCTTCAGGAAGCAGGCTACGGCGATGCGGAAGTTATCTGCGATGAATGGAACTACAATCCTACGGAAAATGACCAGATAGACCGCCGTTACGGCGCAAATCAGACCTCAATGCTTCTTATGTTCCAGAATGAAGGTCTTGATAAGGCGTATTATTATTGCGCGATTGCAACAGGCGCTCTTCACGCAGGAATGTTCTATAAGGGCGGCAAGCCGACATCTGCTTATTACGGCTTCTATGCCTTCGGTCAGCTTTATGAAATGGGCAACCAGGTTGAAATAAAGAATAAGCTCCGTGATGATATGTATGCTGTTGCCGCAAAGGGCGATGACGGAAGTGCGGCGATTCTTATTTCCAATGTTTCGGAAAAAAGGGACAGAAAGCTCAAATTTGACGCAGGGGAGTACACAGCTGACAAATGCTGGACGGTAAATGAAAATGGTGAATGGGTTGAAATTCCGCTTCCTGAAAAAATTGAAGCAGGCTCAATGCTTTATATCACTTTCACAAAATAAGTATACTTTCCTTTAAATACGAACTTATAAATTATTGATGCGAATATGTTATTGTATGTTTTGTAGTGGCGACAACCTGTCGCCTGAGGTCTGTACAAACTTTGGCTTAACTTTGCTGAAAATTTATCGGGTGCACACAGTGATACATCCTACCGAAATATTAAAAAATGCGTGAAGGATGACTCTTTGTTTTGTCTGTATAATTGAATAAATATTGATATATTAATAATTTTTACTATGTTTCGTTAATTCAAAGTAGAATTTTTTATAAACAATAAATAAAAATCAGTTGATTTTATATATGTTTTAGTATATAATGTACTAAAGCAAAATCAAAAGGAGACAGTCAAATGTTGTTCAAGGGAATTTTTGCGTTGTTTTTTACTTTTGGTATTTTTTCAGTGGTCAGATTTATTATTCATCGCACACCAAAGCCGACAGTTAAGGATGTCGGAATGAAGGCGGTTGCCAGCTTGCCGTTTGTTATGGCATCATCAACTATTGTTTTGTATTCTCTTTCAAAATTTACTGCAGATAATCCTGCTTGTTTAAATAACGGTATTGCTGTTTTTTTGCTTACTGTCGGAATGTTTTTTGGATTTGTCGGAGATGTCCTTCTTGATTTAAAATGCGTGTACAGTAAAGAAAGTGATTTTTTTCTGAAACGTGGCTTCGCTTCGTTCATATTAGGGCATTTGTTTTATACCATATCTCTGATTTATTCGGGAAATCTGTTTGAGAAAAAGACAGTTATTTTGATTTTAATTGGTGTTTCGGTTATTATTGCATTCATAACAATAAATATCGAAAAGATTCTGAGGGTTGAATTCGGAAAATATAAGCCGATTGCGGCTTTGTATTCGGGAATTATTTTTTTGGCGGTAAATGTATCTATTCTGAATATTACCACAAACGGATTTGACGTGGAAAACATATTGATTTACCTGGGCTTACTGTCAATACTCGGTTCGGATGCCGTACTGAACGGAACATATTTCGGTAAAAATAAAAACACTAAAAAGGATATAGTGTTTAATCATATTTTATATTATTTCGGACAGTATTCAATTGTTCTGTCTGCGTATTTCCTTATTAAGTAAAAAGCAGCTTTCGATGATGAGTCGGAAGCTGCTTTTGTGTAAAAATAAAAGCACCACATTCCTGCGGTGCTCTGGAGCTAATAGTCGGACTCGAACCGACGACCTGATCATTCATGTTCAATTCGGAATTTCAACAGCTCGATAACATAGGTCGGTGGTGTTCTTCTTTCGGCTTCCCAATCTTCAATAGTTCGCTTTGGAATACCGTATTTATCTGAAAATGCTTGCTGAGTTAATCCGGTTATCTGTCTGAGTTCCTTAATATTCATTTTTTGTCCTTTCTTATTATTTTGAAAATAATTACGCAAGATAAAATGATTGAAATAACTGACAAGGTAATCTGAATAATATCTAAAATCATAATTAACTTGACAAATATCAAACAAAACATTAGAATGTAAACAGAGGGGAAAAGGAGCTTTCCAACTCCCCTTGTTAAGTTACTTGTTAAAGGTTTCGATAATCTTTTCAATTAAAGTTATCAAACTGTTTATCAAGCTGACTATAGCGGTGATAAGAGCGATTTGAAGAAGGTTCTTATCACTGCTTTTTTTGTTTGACATTCGGCATCCTCCTTTCCTTAACTGTGTCTATATTATATCACGCAATGCGTGAAAAGCCAACACTTTTTTTAAAATAATTTGAAAATTGTCAAAAAAATCCGCAAAGTTTTAAAACTCTGCGGAAAATGTTTTATTCTTTTTTAATAATCATATTCAAGATTTTTTGCTTGACTTTCTCGGGTAGTTTTCGGAATAATAGAATAATCCTTGTTTCCTCTTTCGTATCCCTTATTGTTATATTAATTTCATTGCTCATTATTAATATCCTTTTGACTAGCACAACCAACTAAACCTAACTAAAACAAGCTAAAACTATAAAATACAAAGAATAGCCGTAAATCCGTTGGTATTAGGGAAATATGGCTATTCTTCGTGCTTTATATCGTGGAGCTAATAGTCGGACTCGAACCGACGACCTGATCATTACGAATGATCTGCTCTACCAACTGAGCCATATTAGCATTGTGGAGATTATTATAATATATTCTACACAAAATTTCAAGTATTTTTGAAAATTAAAAAATACATAATAAATTAACAAATTATTCACTTGATTTTATTGCGAAAATATTGTACTCTTATATTGTAACAAAACCAACTGGAGGTAATGATTATGAAAAAGGGTTTTTGTATTATATTGGCAACGCTGCTCGCTGTAATGAGCTTTGCTGCCTGCGGTAAGAAGGACGTTGCCGATGCAGACGTTACGATGACTAATGCTGAAGGCTCAGCTTATGTTGAGGTTACAGATAAAAACGGCGAGTCGGTTACTGATGCAAGCGGTGAAACAGTAACTTCCGTGCTTTCTGATAAAGAAAAAGAAAAGATTGAAAAAGAAAAAAGCAAATCCGAGAAAAAGAACGGCTCGGATTCCGCTTCAAAGAAAAACTCAAAGGGTGAAACAACCACAACAGGTCTTGCAGGACTTGAGGACCTCGCAAACAGCGATATGGTTGTAACTGCTGCACCGGAAAACACTCTTCCCGAAGGAACAACAGTTAAGCAGACTTCAAAGAAGACTCTTCGTGAAACAGTTATTGAGAAGGTTATCAAGAGCAAAAAATTCACTCTTAAGACAGATATTATTTCGGGTGACACTAAAATTCCCGCAACAATTGCTTTTGACAATGATAATCTTTGTATGGATGTAACCTACAGCGGATGGAACATGCGTCTTCTTTCACTTGACGGAAAGATGTATCTCATTTTCCCTGCATTGAAGATGTATGCCGAATCAGGTGATACTGATGATACTCTCGGAAATTTCGCTGATTTGAATTCTGAGCAGACATATGTTAAGACAACGAAGGTTGAGGATTATACCTGTGAGGAATATTCTTCAGAGGGCGCAACAATTAAGTATTACTTTGATAAAGACGAAAACTGGGTTCGCTGGGAGAGCGTTGATTCAGAAGGCACAGCAACCGTATTTGAGGTTTCGTCATTTACAGATGAGGCTGATTCAAAGCTGTTCTCACTCAAGGGCTTCACAAAGATTGATGAAGAAGCACTTGCAGGCGCACTCGGTCAATGAGCACCGTAATTGTAACAGGCTCGGCAAGGGGAATAGGTGCGGCTGTTGTATCTGCTTTTGCGGCTGAAAATAATAATGTTGTAATAAACTATAAATCGAGCGAAAAAGAAGCAATTGAGCTTCTTGATAAATTAAAGAAAAACGGAGCCTGTGCTATTGCAGTACAGGCTGATGTTTCTGTAAGAGAAGATGTTGAGAGATTGTTCAGCGAGGCTGAAAAGAATTTCGGCTTTGTCGATGTGCTCGTGAATAATGCGGGTATTGCTCAGCAAAAGCTCTTTACGGATATTACAGATGACGATTATGACCGGATGTTCAACTGCAATGTAAGAAGTGCATTTTATTGTTCGCAGAGGGCGTTACCGCAGATGATTCACCATAAATACGGCAGAATTATAAACATTACTTCGATGTGGGGAATCAGCGGAGCTTCGTGCGAGGTGCATTATTCGGCATCGAAATCCGCAATTGTCGGTATGACAAAGGCTCTTGCAAAGGAGGTTGCTCCTTCGGGCATTACGGTGAATGCCATTGCTCCCGGAGTAATTGATACACCGATGAACAGCGGCTTTGATTCGGAAACGATGGACGAATTGAAAAATGAAACTCCTGTCGGAAGAATCGGTACTCCTGAAGATGTTGCAGGGGCTGTAATGCTTTTTGCCGATAAGGGCTCCGGTTTTATTACAGGTCAGATTCTCGGTGTTGACGGTGGATTTATCTGATTTTGAAAAATCAATTTACATATTTGATGAATTTTGATTAATTTTATCTTGATTTATGTAAAAATGTGTGATAAAATAAATGCAATGTGGATTTGTGCCACTCGATGTAAAAATTTTTGGAGGGATCCTGATGGCTAATTGTCCGAAATGCGGCAGAAAGCTCAAACTTTTTGATTTAAAACCTACTTGTCCCGGTTGCGGAGTTAATCTTCTTTACTACAAAATTGAGGAGCGTCTTGAAGTTGATGCTATCAATGCTGAGCTTGAACATGCTAAGACTCAGCAGAGGATTGACAGAGCAAAGGCTTCTATGGTTGGTTCAGCTCTTACTATTGTAAGACTTGTTTTCCTTCTTGCTACAGTCGGAATGCTTTTCCTTCCGCTTGCAACTATGCATATTGTAGCTCCTTATTACAATAAGGATACTACCATTAATGTACTTGAGGTTTATAACAAGGTTTCGGCTATGGACTTTGACGGACTTTTCGCAATGATCGGTTCGAAAATTATGGGAACCGGTTTCACATTCTTTGCGGTTGCAATTGTTGGTATTGCACTTGCTGCTGTTTGTGCATTGCTCGGATTGATTCTCAGCTTCCTTTCCTGCTCACCTCACGGCTTCTCAAGAAACGTAATTCTTTCATCTCTCGGTATTGTCGGTACAGTTACTTCGATCGTAGCTTACGGCAAGTTCATTGATAACATTGAAGTGGTTCTTCCTGACCTCGTTAGCGGTTCAGTTGGAATCGGTGCCTACCTCACAATTGTGGCATTTGCTCTCGTTCTTGCTATTAATATTGTTGCTAAGGTTAAGGGTGTCAATGTTAAGTATAAGGAAACATATGTTGACAGAGTTCCTTACAACACATTCGTTGAGAAATTCGGTGTTAAGAGATACGACATGGAAGCACTTGAGGCTATCAAGGCTGATATGGAGCAGTATAAGGTTACTGAAGAATAATTAGGTTTTTAAAAGAGCGGTTATCCGCTCTTTTGTTTTGCTTTTTTAGATTGACATTATTATTAGTTTATGATAAAATTGTGACTATTATATGTAAAGGATTTGATTTTGTGGGTTTGAAAATTCTACTCGGCGTTCTGGCTATACTTGCAGTGTTTATTGTTATCACATTAATCAGAGCTGCATTTTATAAGCCGGAGAAAATTGAAGAGCATAAGATTGAAAAGTATGACGTTGATGAAATGAAGGTTGCGGAACATCTTTCTGATGTCATTAAATTCAAGACTATTTCCCGTGCAAAGGACGAGGGTGTAGACTGGGGAGAGTTTGAAAAGCTCCGAAATTATCTTGACGAAAAATATCCTCTTATTGCAAAAAACACTACAAAAGAAATTGTTGACAAGGGTAGCCTTCTTTACATCTGGAAGGGAAAGAATCCGGATCTTGAACCAATGGGAATGCTCGCTCATCAGGACGTTGTTCCTGTTGCAGAGGGCACAGAAGGCGATTGGGAACACGATGCATTCAGCGGATTTATTGATGATGAATTCGTATGGGGTCGTGGCGCACTTGATATGAAGAACCATCTTGTATGCGTTATGGAGGCTGTTGAATCACTTATGGCTCAGGGCTTCCAGCCTGAAAGAGATGTTTATCTCTGCTTCGGTCATAACGAAGAATCTTGCTCCGAAGAGTATTGTGGTGCCAAGAAGATAGCTGATTTGCTTAAGGAAAGAGGAATTCATCTTGACAGTGTTCTTGATGAAGGCAGTGCCTTGATTACTCTTGACGTTAAGGGCATTATTGATACAAAGCTCGCCGCTGTCGGTGTTGCTGAAAAAGGCTATGTTGATATGAAAATCACATTGCACGATAAAGGCGGTCACACATCTGCCGCTCCTGTTCACTCGGGTATGGCTAAGCTCGCAAATACTGTTCAGGACCTTGAATCACATCAGTTTAAATCACATTGGCTTCCGTTTATGACAGAGCTTTTTGATACAATAGGCAGACAGGCAAAATATCCCGGAAGAGTTGTAATGTGCAATCTTCCTATTCTGAGACCATTGCTTAAGTTTGTATTGACAAGAATTTCAGCTGCAGCAAGCGTTCTTCGTACAGTTACAAGTGTGTCAATGTGTGAGGGTAGTCCTGCTGCAAACGTTCTTCCGCAAAGACCGAATATCACCTGTAACTTCCGTACACTTCCGGGTGACACAATTGATGATGTTGAAAAGCATATCCGCAAGGTTGTAAGATATAAGGACATTGACATTGAAAGAATGAACCCGAAAGAGGCATCTGAATTCTCTCCGACAAGCTCACGTGCTTTCCAGGCAATCCGTAAGGTTGAAAACGGACTTCATCCCGACCACGTTGTTGTTGCACCGTATCTTGTTATGGGCGGTACAGACTCATATTTCTATGGTGAGGTTTGCGATAACATTCTTCGTTTCGCTCCGTTTGATGTTTCGCTTGCACTCTTCCTTAATACTCACGCAACAAACGAAAGAGTGCCAATTAAGGCCCTCGGCGAAAGTGTAATTTTCTTCAGAGAGTACATTAAGGTTGTTTCTGATAAGTAATATGAAAAGATTATTACCTGTATTTCTTTCTTTGGTTATGATGTTCGCACTTTCATCCTGCGGTGAAAATGCAGTGATTCTTGACAACAGCGATAAAAGCTATTTTGTTGATTTTTACACGGGTGAGGATAAGGTTTATATAGAGTGCGTACTCAATGTTGTAAATATTTCATCATCCGAAAAAACAGTTGAAATAACCGCTTACGATAAGGAAGATGTTGAAATCGGACTTCTCACAAATCCGACGCTTGTTGCGTACGAAAAGAGTACCGATAACAATAAATTTACACTTGCTCCGGGTGAAAATGAGATATCCGTAGTGTTCGTTGGTGAGTATGCAGGAATTTATCAGATTACGTCACGGGACTTACCGAGATTCATAGAAATAAAACAGTAGTTGTAACTTTTTGTAACTATTTATTGACAAAATGTAATATATATGCTATAATTCTCCTCGATTTCTAAATCAAGGAGAATTTTTTATGAAAAGAGTAATTGCAGCCATCGTGGCTATGTTAATTATTGTATCAAGTGTATCGGCAGGTTATGCGAGTGACCTCAAGGGCGATGCAAATGATGACGGAGCGGTAAACTCACAGGATGCTTTGCATGTATTACAGTATGTTGTTGGTGCAACAAAGAAAGTAAATTCAATAATTAAGGCCGATGTTAACAGAGACCTTAAAATTAATTCGGTTGATGCTATTGAAATTCTTAAGCTCACAGTTTCGTACAAGGAGAAGAGCGCTGCTGCCGCAACTACTCCGACTACAAAGAAAACAACAACAACTACCACTACGACTAAGAAAACAACAACAACTACAACAACAAAGAAAACAACTACAACCACCACTACAAAGATTACAACAACAAGACCGACAACAACAGCTGTCAGCACAATTCTTGCAAGCAATGTCAGAGCGTATTCAACACTTGAGGTTCCGAGTGGATTAAAGCTCACAAAGGATTTGGTTCCTGTATCATATTCCAAAAAGTTAACAGGTACAGCTTCTGCTTATTCCGGCGGCGGAGTTACAGCAACAGGCAAGAATGTAAGACCGGGCTACATTGCTGTTAATCCGAATCAGATTCCGTATCATACAAAGATGTGGATTGTATCAAATGACGGTAAGTATGTATACGGCTATGCTTCAGCAGAGGATACAGGTGGATTCATTTACTGGACAGGAAGCAGTGCAACGCTTTGCGACCTTTATTTCTCTTCGTCATCAACCTGCTATGATTTCGGCAGACGTGGCGTAACGATTTATATCCTCTAATTTAAAAAAAGTTAAAAAAACAGTTGCAATTTAGCAAAAGCTGTGTTAAAATACTTTTTGCGTGAATATATCGAAAGAGGTGACAACACATGAAGGAAGGAATTCATCCTAAGTACGAAGAAACAGTTATTCGCTGTGCTTGTGGTAATGAGATTGTAACTCGTTCAACAAAGGAGAACTTGCGTGTTGATATTTGCTCAAAATGTCATCCGTTCTTTACAGGTAAACAGAAGCTTGTTGATACAGGCGGACGTGTTGACCGCTTCAATAAGCGTTTCAATCTGTCGAAATAATTGCATAAAGATAAGGCGGTGTAATTTGCACCGCCGTATTTTTGTTTTATGGATTTTTTATTTTTAAAAAGCGCAGGTGAGATTATGGAGTACAAGACAATAAAAGAGCAGTCGAAGGATGAATTTGTTGAGAAAAAATCCCGATTTATCGGCTACATCAAGCCTGTCACAACGCAGGAAGAGGCAGTTGAGTTTATCAACGAAATTAAATCAAAGCACTGGGATGCAACTCACAATGTGTATGCCTATGTTCTTCGTGAAGGACAGACGAGAAGGTATTCGGATGACGGAGAACCGCAGGGTACAGCAGGTATTCCTGTTCTTGATGTTCTTTTAAAAGAAAATCTCACGGATTGCGTTGTAGTTGCAACAAGATATTTCGGAGGCACACTTTTAGGTACGGGCGGACTTGTCCGTGCATACTCCCATACGGCAAAAATTGCCGTTGAGGCAGGAAAGATAATTACAATGAAGATGTGTAAAATTCTTCAGGTAACCTGTGACTATAATTTTTACGGAAGATTGAATTCACTCATTCCCGAAACAGGCGGAGTGATTGATGATACAGAATTTGCAGATAATGTAACTGTTACATTTAAAATGCCGATTGACGATGTGCAGAGCTTTGACGCAAAGCTTGTCGATATGAGCCTCGGAAAGTTCAAAAGTGTCGAAATCGGAGAAATTTTTGAAAATTTTTAATTTTTTTAAAGGAATTTTAATATTTAAGAAGTATATATTAATCAGAGATGGTAAGGAGGGATAACTTTGGCTAAGACAGTTCGTGAAAGATTATGCGAAAATGAGCATATTTTGCTGTGCGATAAGGCCTGCTTTGCAGACAATAGCAGAGGTCGTCTTCGTGAAGAAACAGAGGATGATGTCAGAACCTGCTTTCAGCGAGATCGTGACCGAGTTATCCATTGCAATTCCTTCCGTCGCTTAAAGCACAAAACTCAGGTTTTTCTTTCTCCCGAAGGAGATTATTATCGTACAAGACTTACTCACACGCTTGAGGTTTCGCAGATTGCGAGAACAATCGCCGTTGCGCTCAGACTTAATGAATCCCTGACTGAGGCTATTGCACTCGGCCACGATCTTGGACATACTCCGTTCGGTCACGCCGGTGAAAGAGCGCTTGACTCCGTTTTTTATGACGGCTTCAAGCATTATAAGCAGAGTCTTCGAGTAATTGATGTCATTGAAAAAAACGGTAAGGGACTAAATCTTACGGAGGAGGTCCGCAACGGAATCGAAAGACACACATCGGGCGAGGATGCATTTACTCTCGAGGGAAGAATAGTACGAATTGCTGACAGAATCGCATATATTAATCATGATATTGATGATGCAATTCACGCAGGAATACTCACAGAGGGAGATATTCCGATTTACATCAAAGAACAGCTCGGATTTTCAAAATCCGAAAGAATTAACAAGCTCGTCACATCGGTTATTGATAACAGCGTCGACGATATTATAGTCGGTGACGATTGTGCTGACGCATTTGCGGAGCTACACAAGTTTATGTTTGACAGGGTTTACACAAATCCCGAATGCAAGGGAGAAGAGGTACGTGCTGTTGAGATGATAAAATGGCTGTACGAATATTTTCTGACAAATCCCGACGAAATGCCCGATGAATACAGGCACATTCGTGAAAATGAGGGAGTTGAGCGTGCGGCTTGTGATTATATAGCAGGTATGACCGACAGGTATGCGGTGCAGACTTTTGAAGCATTGTTTGTACCACGTTCGTGGAAAGTGTAGGTGATACTTTGGCAATAAGTGAAGAGTTTTTGACCGAGCTTCGGGCAAGAACGGATATTGAAAATTTAATTTCGCAGTATGTTAATTTATCAAGAAGGGGTCGGCTTTCAAAGGGTTTGTGCCCGTTCCACGGTGAAAAAACGCCATCGTTTACGGTTTATCCCGACAGTCAGTCTTTCTACTGCTTCGGTTGCGGTGCAGGCGGTGATGCAATTACATTTATGCGCAGAATCGAGAATCTCGACTACGTGGAGGCTGTCAAAAACCTTGCTGATAGAGCGGGAATGAGGATGCCTGATGACGGCTATGACGATACTCTCGCCAAGCACAGACAGCGAATTCTTGCGGCAAACAGAGAAGCGGCAAAGTTTTTCTATTCGACAATGATGTCACCGCAGGGCAAAATCGGTCTTGATTATTTTTACGGCAAGCGCCGGTTAAGTATGTCAACAATAAAGCATTTCGGTCTGGGCTATGCGCCCGATTCGTGGGATGCGTTGCTGAAATATATGCGTTCAAAGGGCTTTACAAATCAGGAGCTTTTTGATGCAAATCTTGTTCGAAAGAGCGAAAAGGACGGAAAAGTTCGCTATTATGATAATTTCCGTAATCGTGCAATGGTGCCGATTATCGACCTGAGAGGAAACATTATTGCCTTCGGCGGTCGTGTGCTTGACGATTCGAAGCCTAAGTATATCAACACGTCAGACACGCTTGTTTATAAAAAGAGTAACGGCGTTTTTGCATTGAATTTTGCTAAAAACGGCAACCCGTCAAAGCTGATTGTTGCAGAAGGCTATATGGATGTTATCGCACTTCACCAGGCAGGCTTTACAAATTCAATAGCTTGTCTTGGTACAGCTCTGACGCAGGAGCAGGCAAGACTCGTTGCAAGGTACACCGATGAGGTTATTTTGTCATATGACTCAGACGAGGCAGGACAGAAGGCTACAAAGAGAGCGATTTCAATTTTCTCTCAGACGGGTGTTAAAATCAGAGTCCTCAAGCTGACAGGAGGCAAGGACCCCGATGAAATTATCAAGACCTACGGCAAGGAAAAATTCCAGAGTTTGCTTGACGGTGCGGCAAATGACATTGAATACGGAATCTTGCGTGAAAGGGACAAATATGACCTTGACTCGCTTGACGGAAAGACAAAATTTCTTACGGCTGTTGCAGATATTCTTTCAAAGGCAAATCCTATAGAGCAGGATATGTATGCAACAAAGCTGTCGAGTGAAATGGGAGTCAGCAAGGATGCAATAATAACTCAGATACGGAAATCTTATTCACGAAGAGCCGCCGCCGAAAAGAAAGAACAGTTTAAGGAAATTATGCGTGAAACAGTATCTCCGAAGGACGATATCAATCCCGAAAGGGCAAAGCATCAAAGAGCAGCAAGAGCTGAGGATATTTTGCTTGCGCTGATTCTTCATAATCCCGATTTTTATAAGAAAATCAAGGATAAAATCAGCCCGGATGATTTTGTTACGGAATTTAACCGCAGAATTTTTGAAAGTATAAGTTATAAATTAGAAAACGGACAGGGTATTGAGCTTGCACATTTCAGCGCAGAGTTTACACCTGTGGAAATGGGAAGACTTGCACAGTTTATGACAATGACTTCGATGCTCAGCAACACGGTTGAGGAATGCGAGGATTGCATAAAAGTCATTAAAGAAGAAAAAACTAAACTGTCAGATGTTGACCCGTCAAATATGAGCGATGAAGATTTTAAGAATCTGTTTATAAAGAAATAAATTCGGAAGTAAAACAAAGGAGTATATTATGGAAGAAAACAAAGACTTAGTAATGCCACCTGTTGGTGACAAGAAATCAGCGTTGAAGACCTTACTTGAAAAAGGTAAGGCTACAGGTAAACTCACTACACAGGATATCGACCAGGCTATCATTGATATTGATCTTGATATTGATGAGCTTGAAAAGCTGTATGAAACTATCGAGAATCAGAATATCGAGGTTGTTGATGACCTTACAGCAGGTATCATTGATATCGTTGACTTTGATATGGATATGCCGAAGTCAGCTGAGCTTTCAACTGAAGATGTTGATGATAACAATCAGGGTGCAGACGACCCTGTTAAGGTTTATCTTAAGGAAATCGGACGTATTCCGCTTCTCACCGCTGAGGAAGAAATTGACCTTGCTATGAGAATTAACGATGACGATGAAGCGGCAAAGAAACGTCTTGCAGAAGCGAACCTTCGTCTTGTTGTTTCAATCGCAAAGAGATATGTCGGCAGAGGAATGCATTTCCTTGACCTTATTCAGGAGGGTAACCTCGGTCTTATTAAGGCTGTTGACAAGTTCGATTATTCAAAGGGCTTCAAGTTCTCAACCTATGCAACATGGTGGATAAGACAGGCTATCACAAGAGCTATCGCCGACCAGGCAAGAACAATCCGTATTCCTGTTCATATGGTTGAAACAATCAATAAGGTTAAGAAAACAAACAGTCAGCTTCTTCATAAGAACGGCAGAGACCCGAGTGCTGAGGAAATTGCGGCAGAGCTTGGTATGCCTGTTTCAAAGGTAAGAGAAATTCTTCGTGTTGCTCAGGAGCCTGTTTCACTTGAAACACCTATCGGTGAAGAGGAAGACAGCCATCTTGGTGATTTTATTCCCGACGACGATGCTCCGGCACCGGCAGATGCAGCATCAATCCTCCTTCTTAAAGAACAGCTCGACGATGTGCTGAAGACACTTACACCGAGAGAGGCAAAGGTTCTGGCTCTCCGTTTCGGACTTGAGGGCGGACATCCTCATACTCTTGAAGAGGTTGGTAAGGAATTTGATGTTACCCGTGAGCGTATCCGTCAGATTGAGGCTAAGGCTCTCAGAAAGCTCCGTCATCCAAGCAGAAGCAAAAAGCTCAAGGATTTCCTTGACTAATTTTTCAAATTAAGAGTGATTTTATGGCAGAATTTGAAAATTCTCAGAAAAGAGCGGCTGAATTAAGAGATTTGCTCAATTATCACAGCCGTAAATATTACGTGGAAGACAGTCCCGAAATAGAGGACTTTGAATATGACCGACTTATGCGTGAGCTGTCGGAAATAGAAGAAAAATTTCCCGAGCTTGTAACCGCTGATTCGCCGACAAGGCGTGTCGGCGGTGTTGCAGACGGACAGTTTGAGCCTGTAGCACACGATGTTCGAATGGAAAGTCTTCAGGACGCATTCAGCATCGAGGAGCTGAGGGCGTTTGACAGCAGAGTTCGTGAAACAGTACCTGATGCAACATATGTTGTTGAACCGAAGATTGACGGACTTTCCGTGTCACTTGAATATTCAAATGGCATTTTTTCAAGAGGCTCAACCCGTGGCGACGGAAATGTCGGTGAAAACATCAGTGCTAATTTGTGCACGATAAATACAATTCCGTTAAAGCTGACACGTGAGATAGAGGAAATCGAAGTACGTGGCGAGGTGTATATGCCTCGTGAGGTGTTTATTAAGCTCGTTGAACAGCAGGAAAATAACGAGGAAAAGCCGTTTCGTAACCCACGAAATGCGGCGGCAGGCTCACTTCGACAGAAGAACCCTAAGATTACCGCACAGAGAAAGCTTGATATTTTTGTCTTTAATGTTCAGAAGGTCAACGGAAAGGTGCTGACCTCACATAAGCAGTCACTTGATTATATCAAGGAGCTTGGATTTAAAACAGTTCCGTTTTACACTCCTTGCAAGACGATTGACGAGGCAATTGCGGAAATTAATCGTATCGGTGAAATTCGTTATACCTTACCGTTTGACATTGATGGTGCAGTAATAAAGGTTGACGATTTTTCACATCGTGGAGAGCTTGGAAGCACATCAAAATTCCCGAAATGGGCGATTGCATTCAAGTATCCGCCCGAGGAAAAGCAGACAAAGGTCATTGATATCGAAATCAATGTCGGCAGAACAGGAGTGCTTACACCGACAGCGGTGTTTGAACCTGTGCTTGTTGCAGGCTCGATGATCAGCCGTGCAACTCTTCATAACCAGGACTTTATCAGCGAAAAGGATATAAGAATAGGTGACACCGTTACAATTCGTAAGGCAGGAGATATTATTCCCGAGGTGCTCAATGTTGTTGAGCATTGTGAAAATTCACTGCCTTATTCGATGCCGGAGCTTTGTCCGTCATGCGGAGCAAAGGTTGTCCGTGAGGATGATGAAGCGGCGGTAAGATGTCTTAACACGGATTGTCCTGCTCAGCTTTTAAGAAACCTTATTCACTTCTGCTCAAGAGATGCAATGGACATCGAGGGACTCGGCGAAAGCAACCTTGAATTATTTGTGCGTGAGGGACTTATTAGCACGCCTGCGGATATTTATTCGTTAACGGCTGAACAGATTATGCCGCTTGAAAGGATGGCAGAGCAATCTGCAAATAATCTGGTCAGTGCTATTAATGAATCAAAGAAAAACGATTTATCAAAGCTGGTTTTTGCACTTGGAATTCGTCACATCGGACAAAAGGCGGCAAAGCTGCTGTCAGAAAAATTTCAGACAATGACAGCCTTGATGAATGCAGATTTTGATGAGATAATGACCATTGACGGCTTTGGAAAAATTATGGCAGACAGTGTTGTGGATTATTTTTCAATGCCACAGTGCATCGAGCTTGTTGACCGACTTATGGCTTCGGGACTTAATATGAAGTCACTTAAGGAAGTAAAGGATATGCGCTTCGAGGGTAAGACCTTTGTACTTACAGGAACACTTCCGACTTATTCAAGAAATGAGGCAAGCGCAATTATCGAGAGCTTCGGTGGTAAGACCGCATCGTCAGTTTCAAAGAAAACAAGCTATGTTCTTGCAGGTGAGGAGGCAGGCAGTAAGCTCAAGAAGGCTACTGACCTCGGAATTACCGTTCTGACAGAAGAACAATTTAATGAACTTATAAAATAAGAAAATCTCAGACAATCCGATTGGAAAGTCTGAGATTATTTTTATATATTATTGAGAAATGTTTCTACTTCTTTTTTCTCGGGTATGGTTTCTGCCGCACCTGTTTTTTGAACAACTATTGCCGAAGCGGCACTTGCTTTCCTTAAAGCGACTTTCGGTTTTTCTCCGCTGAGAATTTCTGTAAGAAAATATCCCGTGAATGTATCGCCTGCGCCTGTTGTGTCAACGGCATTTACCTTGAACGCAGGTACTCTTACTTTTTCGTTTTTGTCTGCATAGATTACACCGTCGCCACCGAGAGTCATAACAACTGCACCGTTTTCGTTTAGCTTTCGGAGTTTGTCAACAGCTCTGTCACAATCGTTTTCATCCGCAAGGCTTTGTCCCTCAAACTCATTGAGGATGAGATAATCAATTAATTCAAGCGGAAGTGACTTGATTTCATCGACATATGGTGACGGATTAAATGCGATAAGCATCTTCTTTTTCTTTGCAAGACGTATGAGATATTCAACACTTGAAATTTCATACTGCATCAGAATCAAATCACCCTCGTCGAAGTTTTCGAGAACCTTGTCACAATATTCCGGAGTGATTTCTCCGTTTGCACCGGGAAAAAGAATCATCTGATTCTGTCCGTCCGTATCAACCTCAATCACAGCGTGACCTGTAAAGCCGTCTGTTGTGCCGACATTGTCTGTGTTTACACCTGCGTTTTCAAGAAAATTCGTCAGCATTTTTCCGTCTGTGCCGACAAGACCTGCCATGTATGAGTCACTGCCGGATTTTTTAAGCGAAACGGATTGATTAAGTCCTTTTCCACCGACGTGTAGCTCATAGCCTTTGCAGTAAAGCGTTTCACCCTTTTCGGGCAGGTGGGGGAGTGAATATACCTTATCAATATTAAGTGAGCCGAATACAAGAGCTTTCATATTGTCACCTCAGCTGATTTCTCATTTTTTCAATACCATCAGTAAGCGAGTAATTCGGATTGAACACACTCGATGTTCCTGCAACAAAAATATTAGCACCCGCTTGCTTCATTTTTATGGCATTTTCGTAGCTGACATTTCCGTCAACCTCAATTTCTTTATCATTATATCCGTTATTGTCAAGATAATCACGTACTCTGCGGATTTTCTCGAGTGCATTCGGCACCATTTTCTGTCCTGCAAAGCCGGGATTTACCGCCATAACAAGAACACCGTCAATATCATTGATTATTTCATCAAGCAAGCAAAGCGGAGTTGCGGGATTGATTGCAACAAAAGCCTTTGCACCCTTTGATTTTACGAACGCAAGAGCTTTTTGCAAATGCTTTGTGCTTTCTGCGTGGACAGAAACAATATCGCCCTCACCGAAGTCGAACCATTCCAATTTAAGCTCAGGGTCATTTATCATAAGATGAATGTCGAGTGGAATGCTTGTCAGCTTTTTAAGTGCTTTGCAATAATCTGTACCAAGTGTGAAGTTCGGCACAAAGTGGCCGTCCATTATATCAATGTGAAGATATTCGATTTTGCATTCTTCAAATTCCGTCAGCGTTGATTTTAAATTTGCGATGTCAGCGCACATCATTGACGGAGAAATTTTCATATCCATTATTATCGCTCCTAATACATTATGTACATATTATATCACGATTTTTGAAGTATGTCGAGGACTATTATTATTGTATATTATAGCCAAAAATGAATGCAAATTTTTGTATTTACCAAATTTAAAAAATGTGTTATAATTAACTAACTATTTAGGAGGTAGAATGTTATGAAAAATATTTCTAAAAAATTACTCTGCGTTTTACTTTGCTTTTGTGTGATTATCGGCGGTGCCGCATTCTCTGCAAGTGCTGAAGGTGAAGCAACAGACAAGGTGACAAGAGTATCATGCACATTTAACGGAGATTCCAAAACATCAAGAGGCTTCTGCTGGTACACAGATAACTGGTCTGATTCAGATGTTCAGATTGTAAAGGCTGCTGAATTTACAGGCTCTTTTGATACAGCAACAACTTATTCGGGAACAGAAGAAATGTTCCGCAATAAGTTCTGCCATAAGGTTACAGTTAGTGACCTTTCAGCAGGTACAGAATACAAGTATCGTGTCGGTGACGCTGCAAATAATCTTTGGAGCGAAGTTGGTACATTCAAAACAGATGACGGCGACAATCAGTTCTCTTTTATCACTATCGCTGACGTTCAGGCAAGCTCATATGAGAATTTCGCACAGGCTGCCTGCGTATTGAAGGGAGCAATTCAGGTTCTTCCGGATTCAGAGTTTACAGTTAACCTCGGTGACTTCGTAAATGATAATACAAACGAAGAGTGGGATAATTATTTCGCCAACTTCGCATTCTCAAATATGAACACAACATTTGCACCTGTTGCCGGTAACCATGACGGCAATATAACAAACAAGCTTAATATCGGTGTATTTGATTCAATGTTCAATCTCAGCAACGCAAACACAGATTCAAGCACAAACTGGGTTAACGGTGTTTACTATTCATTCGATTACGGCAACGCTCATTTTGCAGTTCTCAATACTAACGATATGTATCCGATGACACAGTCACAGAGAAACTGGCTCATCAACGATATGAAGCAGTCAGATGCAGACTGGAAGTTTGTATTCATGCATCGTGCAGCTTATGCTGAGGGTAAGAACATCAACAAGCCTGACACAATCATCATGCGTGATGTATTGCTTCCTCTCTTCGATGAGCTTGACATAGATATGGTATATGCAGGTCATGACCATTGCTACTATCGTTCACAGCAGGTTAAGGGTGACGCAGTTGTAAGCAATGTTACATATGTAACAGAGAATTACAAGGGCGAAGAGGTTACATTCGCAGTAAATCCTGAGGGAACAGTTCATATTCTTCCGTCAACAGCAGGCACAAAGAGATACACAGTTCATGATGGTATTGACCCGATTACAGAGTGCTGTGCATTCAGAATGTCAACAAGAGATATGGGCGGATGCTTCCTCACAACTGAAATTGACAACGATAAGCTCATCGTTAAGAGCTACCTTGTTGATGATGATACAAAGGAAATCACACAGATTGACCAGTACGCAATCAAGAAGGATATCGGTACTGCAAAGGCAGAGGAAAGTGACCTTAAGACAGGTACAGTTGAGAATGCAGGCTCATTTATCACAAATTTTGTTAATGCATTTGTTAATATGCTTAAGAGCTACATCGCAGTTCTTCTTCCACAGGCAATCAGAAATGCTTTTGTAACAAGATAAAATAACACACAATATTAAGAAGGTCGCTTGTCGGCCTTCTTTTTTGTTATCATTTTACACAAAATTAAAATACAATATTTGGAATAAATTATCGGTTTGTTCGCTTGAAATACACATTATATTGTGATACAATACTTTTCGATGCGCAAAGAGGTGATATTATGTTGTTACATGGCTTTCAAAAGATGACATTACTTGATTTCCCGGGCAGAGTTGCCTGTACGGTGTTTACGGGCGGATGCAATTTCCGTTGCCCGTTTTGTCATAATGCATTGCTTGTTACAGAGCTTGACGAGGCTGAAACGTATACGGAAGAGTATATTATCGACTTTTTAAAGAAGAGGACAGGTCTGCTTGACGGAGTCGCAATTACCGGTGGTGAGCCGCTGATTAACAATGATATCCCACAATTTATTGAAAAAATAAAAGCGCTCGGCTTTGAAGTTAAGCTCGACACAAACGGAAGCAATCCCGATATGCTAAGAAGGCTTGTCGGTGACGGACTTGTGGACTATGTTGCGGTTGATATTAAAAATTCAAAGGAATTGTACGCAAAGACAATAGGGCTTGAAACCTATGATTTAACTGATGTTGAAAAGACGGTTGATTTTCTTCTTGCTGATAATGTTGACTACGAATTCCGCACAACAGTTGTTAAGAATTTCCACACTGTTGAGAGTATTGAGTCTGCCGCAGAGTGGATAAGCGGTGCAAAACGATACTTCTTGCAGAATTTTACCGACTCCGGAAATCTTATCGGAACTGACATCTGCGGTGTTGATAAGGAAGAAATGGAGAAAATGCGTGAGGCTGCGCTGAAATATGTGCCTAACACAATACTTAGGGGGATATAAAATAAATTTTATTAAAAATAACACAATATATAGTTGACTTTTGAATTAATGATTGCTATAATCTATGTGTTGCTAATTTTTGAAGAGGAGAAGGATTTTAATGTACGAAGTTATTAAACGAGACGGCAAGGTTGTAGAATTTAATATTCATAAAATCAGGGATGCTATAACAAAAGCATTCGATGCTTGTAACAAGCAGTACAATATGGACACAGTAGATTTCCTCGCATTGAAGGTTTCTGCTGATTTTGAAGGCAAAATCAAGGACGGTAAGGTTACCGTTGAAAATATTCAGGACAGTGTTGAGTCTGTTCTTATCAAGGCCGGCTACGATGATGTTGCAAAGGCATACATCCTTTATCGTAAGCAGAGAGAAAAGATTCGTAATATCAACACAACATTCCTTGATTATACTGAAATTGTAAATAATTATCTTAATGTTGCTGACTGGCGTGTTAAGGAGAATTCCACAGTTACTTATTCCGTAGGTGGACTTATTCTCTCAAACTCGGGTGCTATCACAGCTAACTACTGGCTCTCGGAAATCTATGATGACGAGATTGCAGAAGCTCACAGAAAGGGCGACATTCATATTCATGACCTTTCAATGCTTACAGGCTACTGCGCAGGTTGGTCACTTAAGCAGCTCATTCAGGAGGGTCTCGGCGGTGTCCCGGGTAAGATTACTTCTTCACCTGCTACTCACTTGTCAACACTTTGCAATCAGATGGTTAATTTCCTCGGAATTATGCAGAACGAGTGGGCAGGCGCACAGGCTTTCTCTTCATTTGATACTTATCTTGCTCCGTTCGTTAAAGCTGATGACCTTTCTTATAAAGAGGTTAAGCAGTGTATTCAGTCCTTCATTTACGGTGTAAACACTCCTTCTCGTTGGGGTACACAGTCACCGTTTACAAATATTACACTTGACTGGACAGTTCCTAATGACCTTGCAGAACTTAACTGTATTGTCGGTGGTAAGGAAGTTGACTTCAAGTATAAAGATTGTAAGAAAGAAATGGATATGGTCAACAAGGCATTTATCGAAATCATGATTGAGGGCGATGCCAACGGCCGTGGCTTCCAGTATCCTATTCCGACATATTCGATTACACGTGACTTTGACTGGTCAGACACAGAGAACAATCGTTTGCTCTTTGAGATGACTGCAAAGTATGGTACACCGTATTTCTCAAACTACATCAACAGTGATATGGAGCCGAGCGATGTTCGTTCAATGTGCTGTCGTCTTCGTCTTGACCTTCGTGAGCTTCGTAAGAAGTCGGGCGGTTTCTTCGGAAGCGGTGAGTCAACAGGTTCTGTAGGTGTTGTTACAATCAATATTCCGAGAATTGCTTACCTTGCAACCGATGAGGCTGACTTCTATAAGCGTCTTGATAAGATGATGGATATTTCAGCCCGTTCACTTAAGGTTAAGCGTACAGTTATCACAAAGCTCCTTGAAAGCGGACTTTATCCGTACACAAAGAGATACCTCGGTACATTCAACAACCATTTCTCAACAATCGGTCTTGTTGGTATGAACGAGGCGGGTCTTAATGCTAACTGGATTAAGGCTGATATGACGAATGAGAAGACACAGGAATTCTCAAAGAATGTTCTTAACCATATGCGTGAAAGACTTTCTGATTACCAGGTAGAGTACGGCGACCTTTACAACCTTGAGGCTACACCTGCCGAGTCAACATCATATCGTCTTGCAAAGCACGACAAGAAATATTATCCTGATATTATCAGTGCTAATGAAAACGGCACAGCTTATTATACAAACAGCTCACATCTTCCTGTTGGCTACACAGAGGATATTTTCTCTGCTCTTGACATTCAGGACGAGCTTCAGACACTTTACACATCAGGTACTGTATTCCATGCATTCCTCGGTGAGAAGCTGCCTGACTGGAAGGCTGCGGCAACCCTCGTAAGAAAGATTGCCGAAAATTACAAGCTCCCGTATTACACAATGTCACCAACATACTCAGTTTGTCGTGACCACGGATATCTTGTAGGTGAGCAGTTCACTTGTCCGCATTGCGGTAAGCCTGCAGAGGTTTACAGCCGTATAACAGGCTACTATCGTCCTGTACAGAACTGGAACGATGGTAAGAGCCAGGAGTATGCAGACCGTAAGGTTTATGACATCGCAAATTCACATCTTACAAGAAACGGTGTAGCACAGGAAGCTATAATCACTGAGTCAAAGAACGACACACCGAATGTTGATGACGGACTTTATATCTTCACAACAGCTACCTGTCCTAACTGTAAGATTGCCTGTGCAACACTTGATAAGGCAGGAGTTGCATACACAAAGATTCTTGCAAACGAAAATCCTGAGGTTGCAGAGCAGTTCGGAATCAGACAGGCTCCGACGCTCGTAGTTGTTAAGAACGGCGAGTATGAGAAATTCGCAGGAGTTTCGGATATTAAAAAATATTTAAATAAATAATCAGTACAATACCGCACAAATCTAATGTGCGGTATTGCCTTAATGAGGAATAGCTATGTATGATATAATTATTATCGGCGGAGGCCCTGCAGGACTTACAGCCGCATTATATGCCCGCAGAGCAAACAAATCCGTGCTTGTTATAGAAAAAGCAACATTCGGCGGACAGATAACATATTCGCCAAAGGTTGAGAATATCCCCGGTTTTATTTCGCTTACAGGCAATGAATTTGCAGAAAAGCTCGTTGAACAGGTACTCGAGCAGGGTGCAGACGTTGAGAGTATGGAGGTTCTTGAAATAAAGAACGGCGAAGTTAAAACCGTAGTTACAGATGATGGTGAATTCGAGGCAAAGGCTGTTATTATTGCAACAGGCGCAAAGCATCGTATGCTCGGTCTTGACAACGAAGAAAAATATCTCGGCGAAGGCATTTCGTTCTGTGCCGTATGTGACGGTGCTTTCTATAAGGATAAGGTTGTCGGAGTTGTCGGCGGCGGTAATTCCGCTTTGCAGGAGGCACTTTTGCTCTCCGACCTCGCAAGCAAGGTTTATGTAATTCAGAATCTTGACTGCCTTACGGGTGAAAAGAAGCTCGCAGAACAGCTTGAAGCAAAGGAAAATGTTGAAATTATTCTTTCAACTGTTGTTAAGGAGTATCTCGGTAATAACGGAATTGAAGGAGTAAAAGTTGTCAATACCGACGGCGAAGAGAAAACGATTGAGCTTGACGGAATTTTCCTTGCTATCGGACTTGTTCCGCAGAATGAACCTTTTGCAGATGTTCTGAAATTAAATGATTACGGCTACGCAGACAGCGATGAAACCTGTACAACTGTAACAGAAGGTATTTTCGTTGCAGGTGATTGCAGAAGCAAGAAAATCAGACAGGTTGCTACTGCCGCCGCAGACGGCGCAATTGCAGCTCTTGCCGCTTGCGATTATATTGACAGATAAAATACGGCAAACAAAAGAGGATTTTAAGAGTTATCTTTGATTGATAATTTCTTAAAATCCTTTTATTGTTGTCTTAATTCCCTGCCGCAGAAAGCATTTCTTTTGCACTCTCAAGCTGGAGCTGAGTGATTTCCATACCGCCCATAATTCGTGCAATTTCGCTGACTCTTTCTTCGTCGAGCAGTGATTTGATTTTCGTATATGTTTTGCCGTCTTTGACAGCCTTGCTGATGTGCAGATGAACGTCGCCTTGTGAGGCAATCTGTGCAAGGTGAGTAACGCAGATAACTTGTCTACCCTTTGAAACACTGCGGAGCTTCAAAGCGATTTTCTGTGCGGCACGACCGCTGACACCTGTATCAATTTCATCAAAAATCATTGTGCCAACGCTGTCAAGCCCTGCAAGAACATTGCGGATTGCAAGCATAATTCTTGACAATTCACCGCCCGATGCAATTTTTGCGAGTGGCTTCGGCTCTTCGCCTGCGTTAGGGGAGATGAGAAACTCAATGTTGTCCTGTCCGCTTTTCGTAAGCTCGGTTTCCTCACGATTTACAATAAACTCGACATTCGGCATATCGAGGAATTCAAGCTCGCCACGAATAGCTCTGCTGAGGCTCTCACCGGCCTCAATACGAGTTAATGTAAGCCTTGCGGCAAGATTCTCCGCTTTCTTTAAAAGCTCATTTTCAAGATGTTCAAGCTCTTTTACACGTTCATCGAAAAAGCTGATTTTGTCAAGCTCGGATCTTGCATTGTCGAGGTATTCAAGCATTTCTTCTTCTGTTTCACCGTATTTTCTTGAAAGACGATAGAGCAAATCAAGCCTTTCTTCAATTTCATCAAGCTCGCTTTCGTCATAATCAAGCCCGCCGAGAGCGTCACGCACAACTTCCGCAACATCTTCAAGCTCATATTTTAAGTCTGTTATTTTTTGCGATGCTTCGCTCATTGTGTCAAGAAAAGCAGCAGCCTGACTTATTTCGCTTTCGGCACAGTTTATACAATCGAGAGCCGCACCGTCATTTCTCAATGCGTTGTAGGCTTCGTTGAGATAGCCGATTACCTTTTGAGAGTTGTTGATAAGATTCTTTCGTGCGATAAGCTCATCACGTTCGCCGACCTTAATGTCGGACTTTTCAAGCTCGTCAATCTGATAGGTCAGCAAATCGATTTTCTGAGCCTTTGAGCTTTCGTCTGTTGTAAGATTTTTTAATTCGTTTCTGACCTTGCAAAGCTCTGAATATGCACTCTGATAACGCTCGATTAATTCCGAGTCTTCTGCAAAGCTGTCAACAAATGTGATGTGACTCTCTGGGGAGAGAAGTGTCTGATTATCATGCTGACCGTGTATGTTAATCAATTCCTTACCAATTGACTTAAGCATGGAAACAGTAACAGGCACGCCATTAATTCTGCAGGTGTTTTTACCGTCACGGTTAATGATTCTGTTCATTATAAGGACATCATCGTCGCAATCAATTCCGTTTTCGGAAAGCTCTGTCTTTACGGAGTCATTGATATCCTCAAACACCGCATATACCTTAGCACAATCAGTACCTGTTCTGATAAGGTCACGAGATGTGCGTTCGCCCAAAATTGCATTAATCGAGTCAATAACGATTGACTTACCCGCGCCGGTTTCACCTGTCATGACATTAAGTCCGCAGCCGAATTCAATAGCGGCGCTTTCGATAATAGCTACATTTTCGATTTTTAAACTTGTAAGCATAAAATCACATCCGAATTATTTTACGAGCTTGTCGATTGATTCCTTCAATTCCTTTGCAAGCTCATCTGTTCTGCAAAGAGCAAAGATAGTATCGTCACCTGCAATTGTGCCGACAAGACCTTCCCACTCCATATTGTCAAAGCTCGCACAGGCGGCCTGAGCCATACCCGGATAGCATTTGATAACAGTAGTGTTGCCTGCAAAATCCGAGGAAATAACCGAATGAGAGAAAATAGCATTGAACTTGGAAAGATATTCGTCTGCCTCGCTCTTGCCCTGAACATAACGATAAACACCGTTGTCATTCATCTGCTTGATAAGACGAAGCTCCTTGATATCTCTTGAAACTGTTGCCTGAGTAGACTCAAAGCCGTTTTCCTTTAATTTTTCAAGCATTTCCTCCTGGGTGCCGATTTCGTACATCTCGATTAGCTTGAGCATCATGCTGAGTCTTTTTTTCTTCATAATTAATTCTCCTTTACAAGCGTCGGCCTGCGAGCTTGCTGTTTAATATTTCCAGGAAATTTTCGTTCTTTATTCTTATGAATTCGCCTTTAACATCTGCTTTTGAAATGCGAACAAAGCAGTTTTTGTCGATTGTAATAGTGCTCTCTCCGTCACATGAAATACCGATTTCCGTTTGAGAATTACTGTAAATTTTAAATTCAGAATCGGGCTTAAAAATGAGTGAACGTGAGAAAAGTGAGTGCGTGCAAATCGGAGTAAGGAGCATACTTTCAATCTGTGGGTCGATTACGGGACCACCTGCCGAAAGATTATATGCCGTTGAACCTGTGGGAGTGGAGATGATGATTCCGTCAGCGGTGTATGTACCGAGTGGGACACCATTATGCTCGATTTTAAAATCAGCCATAACAATCTGTGAGCCACGTGCAATAACTGCATCATTGATACAATAATGTGTGCTTATAACACTGCCGCTTTCTTCACAAAGCTCTGCCTTAAGTATCATTCTTCGGTCAAGCTCATAATTTCCGCTGACGAGATTGCTGAGCATATTAAGCTCACTCGGTTCAAGTCCTGCCATAAAGGCGATTCGACCTGCGTTAATTCCGAGAATGGGTTTGCCGAACTTTGCGGCATGAATAATTGTACCGTCACCGCCGACAGCGATGATTGCGTCACATAAGCTGACGATTTTATCGGTTTCGTCAAAAATTGCATTTGTGTCGGACAGGCTGTCTTTTATGTCATTGCTGATGTAGTATTCTGTATTTAATTTATCGAGTTCTCTGCAAACCGAAACGGTAACCTCAAGTGCAGATGCTCTTGTAAGGTTGGGGAGAAGTGCAATTTTCATATCGTCACTCCTTTTTGTCGAGAGTATTGTGTGACCGCTCAACCAATTCCTCGGGAAGAACACCGCTGATATTTTCGGGTGCTTCCGATTTTTCTATGTGCATAAGATATTCTATGTTTCCTTCAGGCCCTTTAATAGGAGAAAAATCAAGATTTTTTATTATAAAGCCTGTTTCAATTGAAAAATTAACGATGCTTTCGACAACCTCAACGTGTACAGACGGGTCACGAACAACACCCTTTTTGCCGATTTTTTCTCTGCCTGCCTCAAACTGAGGCTTAATAAGGCAAACTGCCTGTCCGTCAGCTTTAAGAAGCTCACGAAGAACCGGTAAAATAATTTTAAGTGAAATAAATGACACATCAACGCTCGCAAAGTCAACGTCTTCGGGAATCTGCTCGTGAGTAACGTATCTGAAATTGGTACGTTCCATATTAACAACACGCTCGTCTGTGCGCAATTTCCATGCAAGCTGACCATAGCCTACGTCGATTGCATAAACCTTTTTTGCTCCGTGTGTGAGCATACAATCGCTGAAACCGCCCGTTGATGCACCGATGTCCATACAAACGCAATCGGTAAGGTCGATGCTGAAATTCTTCGCCGCTTTTTCGAGCTTTAAACCGCCACGGCTGACGAAAGGATTCTGACTTCCACGTACTTCAATTTTATCGTCGGGCTTGATTGTAGTTCCTGCCTTTAACTCCTTTTGGTCATTGACGTAAACCTGTCCTGCCATTATGAGAGCCTTTGCCTTTTCTCTTGATTCAACAAGTCCCTGCTGAGTGAGCGCTATATCAAGTCTTATTTTTTCGGACAATGCCTACACCTCCGAGCTGATGCGAGTTTTAATAATTTCAACCATACTGTCGCAATCAAGATGATTTTGTCTGATTTGCGACATAACAGAGGCCTGCTTGACAAAGCAATCCTCAACCGCAGTAAGGTGGTAGCTGCCCTTGTAGCCTGTTTCAAGAAGGGTAGCGGCAAATTTTTCACCTGCACCGCCACTGCGTACGCCTTCTTCAAAGAAGAAGATATATTCACAATCCAGAACGGATTGAATAGCTTTTTCATCAATGGGTTTTATTCTGTTGAGCTTGAGTACCTTAACAGAAAGACCTTGTTCTTCAAGCTCTTTTACAGCCTTTGCAGCCTGACCGAATATCCTTCCGTAGGTCACTATCGCAACCTTTGCATTACTGCTACCGTAGATATCGAACGAATCGTAAGAAGGCTCAAAATCCTCGGGAATATCCTTTTCTCCGCCTCTCGGATAACGTACGGCAACCACATCGCTGTCACGATAGAATGCGTTTCCGAAATCGTGTTTCATTTCATCGAAGGTGGCAGGAGAATAAACCGTAACATTCGGGATGCTCTGCAAAAACGCAACGTCATATAGTCCGTTGTGAGTTTCTCCGTCATCACCGACAAAGCCTGCACGGTCAATGGCAAGCACCATTTTTTGGTCCTGCAAAGCTCCGTCATGAATAATTTCATCATAGCAGCGCTGTAAAAATGTTGAATAAACAGCAAAGACAGGGAGCATTCCGCCCTTTGACAGTCCCGAAGCAAAGGTGACTGCGTGTTCCTCGGCAATACCTACATCAAAAAATCTGTCGGAAAACGATTTGCTGAATTCCGTAAGTCCTGTGCCGAGTGACATTGCTGCAGTGATAAGTGCAATTCTTTTGTCCATTTCAGCCATTTTGCACATCAGCTTACCGAATTCATTGCAGAAGGTATCACCGCTTGAATGACTTTCACCCGTGCCGACAACAAATTCTGAAACACCGTGGAAGTGACTCGGGTCTTTTTCAGCATAATCATAGCCCTTGCCCTTAACTGTGTTTACGTGCAGAAGTACAGGCTTTTTAACTGATTTTGCAGTTTCAAGAGCCTCGCACATTGTTTCAATATCGTAGCCGTCAACAGGTCCCATATATCGAAATCCCATTTTCTCAAAAATGGTGCTTTCGTAAATTACGTTTTTAATTTCGGTCTTTAATTTGAAAAATCCAACTGCTAGACTGTGACCGCAAAACGGAATTTTTTCAAGTCCGCGTTCAATCTTTGCCTTGAGTCGGACATATCTTTTTTTTGAACGGATTTTAGTAAGATATTTTGAAATTGAGCCGACATTTTTTGAGATTGACATTTCATTATCGTTGAGGATAACAATAAGATGCGTGTCGGTTCGTCCTGCATTATTGAGAGCCTCATACACAAGACCGCCCGTGAAGGAGCCGTCACCGATAACGGCAACCGTATAATTATTTTTCTTACGTATTTTGTTTGCCTGTGCAATTCCGTATGCAGAAGAAATAGAGGTTCCACTGTGACCGCTGTAAAATGTATCGTGTTCACTTTCATTCGGATGACAAAAGCCGGAGATTCCGCCCTCCTGACGAAGAGTGGGGAAATCCTCATATCGGCCTGTAAGGAGCTTGTGAGTGTAAGCCTGATGACCGACATCCCAGACGATTTTATCCTCGGGAGAATTAAACATAAGATGAATGGCAATAGTAAGCTCTACGTCACCTAAATTAGATGCAAGGTGTCCGCCTGTGTGGGAAACCGTTTCAATCATATATTCACGGATTTCCTTTGCAAGCGGTGCCAGTTCATCACGATTAAGCATTTTCAAATCTTCGGGGGAATGTATTTTGTTGAGGTATTTTATATCCATTAAACTCACTTCGTAGATTTTAATTTTTCCTCTGTTCCATCAAATCGGCAAATTCTTCAAGAAATGAAGTATCACCGTCAAAATTCTGTAATTCGTCCTTTGCTTTTTGGGTAAGTTCAGAAACAATTTGTTTTGATTTTTCGATTCCCAACAATGAAACGTAAGTGCATTTCTCATTTTCATTGTCGCTTCCTACAGGCTTACCGAGAGTAGCGGTGTCGCTGGTAACGTCAAGAATATCGTCAACAATCTGGAAGGAAATTCCGATGCAACGTGCATATTCCTCAGCGCTTTTAATTAAATCTCTGCGACCAGCGGCAATGCAACCCATAACACAGGCAACTCGAATCAGCTCGCCTGTTTTGAGCTTGTCCATATTTTCGATTTCTTCAACCGTAACCCTTTTACCCTCATTCTGAAGGTCGATTACCTGTCCGCCGACCATACCCTTCCAGCCGGAGGCTATGGCAAGCTCTTTTGTTGCGTCAATAATTCTGTCGGGCGGCAGGTCAGCTTTTAATGCGGTTTCAAATGCAAGAGTAAGCAAGGCATCACCTGCAAGAAGTGCGTATTCGTAGCCGAATGCAATGTGACATGACGGCTTTCCTCTTCGGAAATCATCGTTGTCCATGCATGGTAAATCGTCGTGAATAAGAGAATAGGTGTGTATCATTTCAAGCGCACACGCAAGTGGAATTGCCTTTTCAATGTCACCGCCGCACATCTCACAAAAAGAGAGCACAAGTGCAGGACGAATTCGCTTTCCGCCGTTCTCAATGCTGTATTTCATAGCACGGCTGACAATATCATCGCTTTTTGGCATATATCCACGGAGAGCTTCGTTAATTAAATCTGTATATTTCATTCTGCCTGCTCCTGTGAAAGCTCAGTAATTTTCAGCTTGGCCTTTTCAAGACTTTTGTTGCAGAAAACTGCCAGCTTTGTACTTTCTTCAAATAATTTTAATGATTCATCGAGCGGAAGACTTCCATCATCGAGCTTGGCAACGATTTCTTCAAGCCTTGCCATTGCTTCTTCATATGTCATTTTAGCTGCCATTTAAAGCACCTCACACATTTTTTCGCCGTCGGAGAACGAAATTTCGAGTCTGTCACCGCTGACTAAATCTGCAGACCTGGTAATAACTTCTCCGTCCTTTTTTATAAGTGAATATCCACGAGCCATAACCTTCAACGGACTCAGCGCATCGAGCTTTGCCGAAACGGCTGAGAGCTTTGCCTGCTCGTCGTAGATTTTATTTTGTATATTTGTCAGAGCCTTTGTCAGAAGTGAATCAACGAGCACAATTCGCTCATCAATCAAATTTGACGGACTTCTGTATTTAAGTCGTTCTCTGATTATTTCTAATTTTTGCTCATCGTCGGCAATCCGCTCAAGAAGAATAGACTCACACTGATTGCATACAGTCTGAATGAACGCATAGTCATCACGGATGTCGGGGACAGCAAGCTCTGCCGCCGCTGATGGAGTCGGAGCACGTAAATCCGCAACAAAGTCGCAGATTGTAAAATCAGTTTCATGTCCGACCGCAGAAATAACGGGGATTCGGCTTTCAAAAACAGCACGGGCAACGATTTCCTCATTGAATGCCCACAAATCTTCAAGTGAGCCGCCACCACGACCGACAATCAGAACATCTGCGTAATCTCCGCTGTTAAAATCACGGATTGCCTGCGCAATCTGTCCTGCGGCTGAAGCACCTTGCACCTGTACGGGAGCAAGTATGATTCTCGCAAGCGGGAAACGTCTTTCAACAACATTTCGTATGTCCTGTATTACAGCTCCTGTTGCCGAGGTGACAACACCGATTCTGTAATTGCGTGAGGGGACAGGCTTCTTGAACTGTTCATCAAAAAGACCTTCTGCGCCGAGCTTTGCTTTGAGCTGTTCAAAGGCTAAATTCAGTGCACCTGCACCGTCGGGTTGCATATCGTCAATGTAAAGCTGATACTGTCCGTCGCGCTCGAAAACAGAAATTCTTCCTCTGACAATAACGCTCATACCGTTTTCGGGCATAAAGCGAAGCCGCTGATTTGCCGAGCGAAACATAACTGCCTTGATTGCACAATTTTCGTCCTTTATAGTCAGATAATAATGACCTGTGCGGTAGTGATTGGTAAAATTAGATATTTCACCGACAACAAAAACATTGTGCAAAAGCATATCGCCGTCAATGATTGATTTGATGTATGTATTTAGTTGTGTGACCGTCAAAACAGATGTTTTCATTAAAAGTCACCTTTAATTGATGTTAATATTGCCGTACCTGCGGCATTGTCTGCGGAGTAAATCGGTTCAGCAAAGAATGCACCGAGCGACTGCGTAAGCTCCGCTTTTATTATTGAATTTGACATTACACCGCCCGAAAAAATCATAGGCAAATCGCCGTATTTTTCTTTAGCATCCAATGCCATTTTATAAAGTGCGGTAAGAATATAATCAATACAGTATCGGCAGATATCCTCTTCACATTCGCCGTCACTGAGCATCTTTTTGCACTTGTTTTCAACACCCGAAAGACAGCAGTTTCCGTCCTTGAGCTTAATATTTATTTTGTATTTTTTGTCACTCTTCTGAGCTGATTCATCTACATATTTTCCTGCAGGGAATGGATAGCCGAGCATAACACCGACCCTGTCGACAGCCTGTCCTGCCTTAAGGTCAAGAGAGGTTGCAATCAGTTTTGCGTCAAGCTGTGGTCTGACAAGTAATGCCTGTGTTGTTCCGCCCGAAACATGAAAAGCGAGAAAGGTTTCGCTAATAAGCTCTTTTTTGCCTGCTGAATGCAATGCTGCCATAATATGTCCCTGCTGATGAGAAAATCTCATAAGTGGAACACCCATTACGCTTGCGCTTACTCTTGCCGCATTTACACCTGCTAAAAAGCACGGCATATATGAACCCTTTTCACGAGTAGGAGCATCCGACACACCTATTGCGCTGATTTTACCGTCAAAATCCGAGAAAAGCTCTTCAATAAGCACGGGAAGCTGAACAGTGTGATGAAAAACCGCATCACTCTGACGAAGTCCCAATTCACCACTCTTTACAGGCAACAGCTTTTTCTTCTGCAAAACAGTATCATTTTGTGAATCGTAAATTGCACACGAGGTTGTGTAATTGCTTGTATCAATACCGAGATAGTACGGCATAATTTATGCCTCGAGCTTTCTTGAAACGGAGCCGAGAACACCGTTTACGAATGCTTTGTCCTCGTCGGAACCGTAAATTTTGCAAATTTCAACGGCCTCATTGATTGAAACACCTGTCGGAACATTTTCGCAATATTTAATTTCGCAGATTGCCATACGTAAAAGAGCAAGGCTTACCTTTGAAATTCTTGACATAGTCCAACCCTTGAGGTTGTTCTTGATTTCGTCATCAATTTTATTGATGTTCGCTTCAGCCTTTGTAACGATTTCATCGGTAAACTCGTTCTTTTCAATTACTTCGGTTTCAACGGCAATATCAATGATTTCGTTAAGCGACATATCCTCGTTGAATGACTTTTCAAACAAAAGGATAAATGCCTGTTCTCTTGACTGTCTTCTGCTGATTGGTTTTGAACTCATAATAATGGTCCTTTCAAAAAAATTCCCTTGCAAATATACAAGGGAATTGGATTTTTTAAACGATATTAACTCTATAAGGTTCCCTGAAAATGTATATATGCATATATTTATGAATATTATATCATAGTACATTGAAATAAACAACTCTTTTTTATATAAAATAAAGTATTTTTCAAAATAGATAGACAAAATAAAATAATATGGTATAATAAAACTAAACTTAATAAAGGAGATAGATATTATGAAAGCAACAAAAAAGATTCTTGCTGCACTTATCAGTGTAATTATGCTTCTTACGATTATTCCGATGGCAGCATTTGCAGAGGACGTACCTGTTACATATGTCCGCTCAGCAGCAATTGCAGTTTATGAGCCTGTAGAGGACGAAAAAATCAGCTTTGAGTCAGACATTAATGTTACGAGTTGTACTGTTACAGAAGTAAAATGGAACGATGTCAGCGGTTATATTACTGATGAGAATTTCACATTTGTTAAGGGTGAAACATACACAGTAACAGTTGTTGTAACTGCTAACGAAGGCTACGAGTTCAGCAATTTTGTAGCTACAATCAATGACCAGGCACCTGACAGAATTGAAATTGATGAGGCTAATAAGGTTGCAACACTTAAATTGACCTTTGAGTGTACTGGTAAGCAAACAAACCCGGACACACCTGATGAACCTGACACACCGGACGAGCCAACAGAGCCGTCAGTTTTCGAGACAATTATTTCGAAGCTCAGAGGCGTTCTTGCAGGAGTTCTTAATGTGTTTATTCAGACAGTAAGACATATTGCAGGATTTTAATTCAAAGCGATAAATAAAATTAAAGAAGAATTCCGGATGAGTTTATCTGGAATTCTTCTTTTTATGTTCTGTTAATTATTTTCTTTTATTCTGCTCTTTAATTTTATGAAGTCTGTCAAGCTCAGCCTTCTGATTCTCAGCGTTTTCGGTTGATTTCTTTTCTTCCTTTTTCTGCTTGAGCTTTTCGCTTAACTTAGGCCATCCAAGGCTGAAAAAAACGCAGGCAGCGATAACTGCAACTAAAACAATGACCCATGCAATTATTTCATATTGGCTGTTTGTTTCATTGAGCTTTTCTGCATAATTGTAAATTTCACGTGAATTTGAGCTAATCGCTAATAAAATTTCCTCCATAATTTTTCAACTCCCTTGATAATCTTGCAATCGGCAAGCCGACAACATTTGAATAGTCACCGTTAATTCTTTTAACAAGAACACAACCCTTGCCCTGAATACCATAGGCACCTGCCTTATCCATCGGCTCACCTGTATTTATATAGCTGATAATTTCATCATCGGTGAGGGGATAGAATTCAACGTCGGTTTCTTCGTAAAAGTTGCATATCGTGTCATTGCAGATAATCGCAACACCGGTATAAACCTTGTGTGTCTGACCCGAAAGCATACGAAGCATTTCAAAAGCATCGTTTTTGTCTGTCGGTTTACCTAAAATTTTACCGTCAAACGCAACAACCGTGTCTGCACCGATAACGATTTTGTCTGTGTATTCATCTGCAACAGCCTTAGCCTTTTTTAGTGAGAGCATTTTCACTGCATCAAACGGTGCAATGCCCTCGGGCAAGGTTTCGTCGACGTCTGCAACCTTGATTTCAAAATCAAGTCCTGCAAGAGTCATAAGCTCTTTGCGACGTGGAGAGCCTGAGGCCAAAATAATATTTTTCATCACCACTGCCCCTTATCACGAAGCATTTTTATTTTTAATACAAGAGCCTGAGTTTTTCCGTCACGAATTTCATTGTTGAGTACCATTTCGACAGCTTTGTCGAGTGGTATTTTCTCAACGCTGAGAAATTCATCAATATCAAGATTCTGCTGAGTGAATGTGAGCTTCTTTGCGGCATAAAGATGAATTATCTCTCCGCAATAGCCCGGGGTAGGGTAGAACTTACCCATATCTCTGTACTCATCTGCAACACAGCCTGCTTCCTCTTCAAGCTCACGTTTTCCGCTTTCAAACGGGTCTTCACCTTTTTCAAGCTTGCCTGCAGGAAGCTCATAGATGACCTCCATATAAGGATATCTGAACTGACGGACAAATAATAATTCATCGTTGTCGGTAATTGCTCCGATACACACTCCACCTGGATGCTCAACAACCTCTCTTATGCACGGATTCCCGTCGGGGAGAAGCGCATCGTCACGACGGACGTTAATAATTCTTCCGTTATATATGTAGTTTTTCCGAACGGTTTTTTCATCAAGATTCATAATAATTCTCCGTAAAAGAAAAAGGGCAACCGGATGGTTACCCTTTCAGTGTTTAATGATTAGTCTTCGCAATCTTCACAATCGCATTCGCAATCGAAATCGAATTCGAGGATTTCGCCACAGTTAGGGCACTCAATTGATTCCTCGTCGAGAATGCTTTCGTCAAGGCAGATAACCTCACCGCACTTCGGGCACTCAGCCTCGAAATACTCGTCATCACAGCAATCACAACCACAGTCGCAATCGCAGTCACAATCATCGTCATCGTCGTAGATGTACTCTTCAAGATCGCCGAGATCCTCGTCAACCTCGTCAAGCTGTTCTGTAACCATAGCAAGCTCGTCTTCAAGATCAGCGATAGAAAGTGCCATCTCGTCGATTACATCAATCATAGCCTTGATGAGCTTAACTTCATCTGTTTCCTTGTCGAAATGAGCCATTTCTGCAAGACCTTTAAGATATGCAGCCTTTTCTGTAACTGTCATCATGATAAAATCATCCTTTCAATTATGCTCTGCCGAGGTACTCGCCTGTACGAGTATCAATCTGAACCTTCTCACCTTCGTTGATGAAGAGTGGAACCTTGATTTCAGCGCCTGTTTCAACTGTTGCCGGCTTAGTAGCATTAGTAGCTGTGTTGCCTGCAAAGCCAGGGTCTGTCTGTGTGATTTCAAGCTCAACAAATGTCGGTGGCTCTACGCCGAAAACCTTACCCTTGTAAGAAAGGATTTTACAAACCATTCCGTCCTTAACGAACTTGAAGTTGTCAGAAAGATCTGCGCCGTTAATTGGAACAAGCTCATATGACTCCGGATCCATGAAGTAATAGAGATCACCGTCACTGTATGAGTATTCCATGTCTTTTCTCTCAATAAATGCTGTAGGGAACTTTGCAGTCGGGTTGTAGCTCTTTTCAACTACTGAACCTGTAAGAACATTCTTTGTCTTTGTTCTAACGAATGCTGCACCCTTACCCGGCTTAACGTGCTGGAATTCAACAACCTGAAGTACGTTGCCGTCTTCCTCAAATGTTACACCGTTTCTGAAATCGCCTGCTGATACCATATAAAATTCCTCCGATTTAAAATCAAAATATCATTGGTAATATAATAAACTATTTTTGTGAATTTTTCAAGTGTTTTTTGTAATTCAGTTGTAATTTCCTACAACTATTTTAAGAATTATCAGTGCATCTGCGGAATTAACTTTACTGTTTCCGTCGAGATCGGCAACAGTTTTCTGAGCATCACTTAATTTTGTTGAGCCAACTGAAGCTTTTAGTACAACGAGCGCATCAGTTGAGGATATCTTGCTGTCGGAGTCAACGTCACCGACTTTGAGAACGCAGGTGGAATAAAGAATCCAGCCTGTTTTTCCGTTGTAGGAAACCTTGTACCAGTTTCCGTTAATTGATAATACTCTGAGAATGGTGTTTGTCGGAATTGTCAAAAGATTAGATGAGAACATTGTTGCACTTGAACGCATCACAGCACCTGTATTTGTTCTGACATAGGAGCTTGTAGATGTGCTTGGTCTTGTTGTCGGCTGAGTAGTACTCAGCTTTGTTGTGGTAGTAGTCGTTGTTCTCTGGGTTACAACCTCCTGCGTGTATGAGAGCTTAACCCAGCCTGTATGACCGTTGTAGCTTGTTTTACCCCATTCCTTGGTAACTGCACTGATTGTAATTGTTGTGCCCTTTGGAATTGAGTCGAGAACCTGATATGTTTCGTCTGCGCCCGAACGAAGATTAAGACTCGGGTCTGCAGTAACCTTGGCTGTGTATGAAACAACCTTCGTTGTTTCAGATGTTGCTCTCTGCGAAGCGTAGGTGGTAGGTGTTGACGGAATGGATGAGCCACCCGAAACGACTGAGAATTTGAATGAATATGTTACACTGTCGCCCGAAGAATCCTTCGCAACGATTTTATATGTATAATCGCCGACAGCCAGCTTGCTGAAATTCATTGAGGAATCTGCATTCGAAATATAAAATACATTTGAAGATGAAGAACCAGAGTATGTTGAAGAATTTGCAACCTTGCCTGCAGAATCGAGAATCGAAACAGAAACCGACTTGATAGTGTACTTTGAAACAATGTTACCGCAAATGCTGAAAGTCTGTCCCTTAATGAGATATCTCGGAGGATGATTACAGGTAATTGTGATTTTTGACTGAGGAACAGGAAGTCCGTCTTTTCTTATAACCATCTGACCGAGTTGGTAGCTTCCGACCCATTTGGTAAGGGTCTTCTTTGCATTTGTGTCGTTGTATGAGTCATCAACGTCCTCAATCATAAATCCGCTGAGCTCAAGGTTGTTCGGGTCACCGACATAAGCATATACAACCGAATAATGAGAGCTTGACCTGTAAGCGATAACAGGGTAACCTGAAGCAAGCTGTTCGTAGGCTGTTTTCATATTAAAATTACCGGCTGAATAATAGCCGAGCTGATACCAGTTAGCTCCGATTGAATAATCGTTTGCTTCGTAAACTGCATTGTAAATTTTCGAAGTGTAGTCACCCGACGGGTAACCATACATAAATGCTTCGACAGTAGCTATTGAGGCGATAGCACAGTCACCTGTATTCGGTCGCTGGCTTATTCTCGGTACGTCGAGAGTTACAGAGGGGTATGCTGCTGCGGCTGCGTGGATTGCTCCGACACCGAACATTGTCAAAAGAATTGTCAGTGACAGAATCACAGCAACTATTTTATTACTTCTTACTTTTTTATCCATACTCATTATCCTCCGAATAATATGCAACATTGTAACATATTGTAACTTTTTAGTCAATAAAAAAACACCGAAAAGCATAAGCTGATCGGTGTAAATATTTATTTCCAGTTAAAGCTGCCCGACAAAAGGGTAACCCGTTCACTTGAAACTGTGAGCAAACCTCCGTCAACAGAGCCGATTTTTTCAGTTCCGTCGGGAAGAAAAATCTTACAATCACAAGGCTTTAAGGTGGTTACAAACGGAATGTGACCTGCTAAAACAGCCAAATCACCCTCGATACCGCGAACTGTCAGCATTTCCGCATCACCCTCGAATTTGTTTCCGTCGGGTGAGGAAACAATGAGCTTGAAAGTGTTCATAGTTTAGCCTCGCTTTGCCTTGGCAATAACGTCATCAATAGTACCTGCGAAGAGGAATGCAGACTCAGGAATATCGTCATGCTCACCATTGATAATTTCTTTAAATCCACGGATTGTTTCCGAAAGAGGAACATAAGTACCTTCGATACCTGTGAACTTCTCCGAAACGTGGAACGGCTGAGAAAGGAATCGCTGAATCTTTCTTGCACGGGCAACGAGGAGCTTGTCGTCGTCCGACAATTCGTCCATACCCATGATAGCGATGATATCCATAAGCTCCTTGTATCTCTGAAGAATTCGCTGAACCTCACGTGCTACGTCATAGTGCTCCTGGCCGAGAACGTCGGGATTAAGAATACGGCTTGTTGATTCAAGCGGGTCAACAGCAGGGTAGATACCCTGAGAAGCAATTCCACGGTCAAGAACCGTAGTTGCATCAAGATGTGCAAATGTTGTTGCCGGAGCAGGGTCTGTAAGGTCATCGGCAGGAACATAAACCGCCTGAACAGATGTGATTGAACCACGCTTTGTTGATGTGATTCTTTCCTGCAAAGCACCCATTTCGTTAGCAAGTGTGGGCTGATAACCAACGGCTGACGGCATACGACCGAGCATAGCTGAAACCTCACTACCTGCCTGAGTAAATCTGAAAATGTTATCAATGAAAAGAAGAACGTCCTGATTTTCTTCGTCACGGAAGTATTCAGCCATTGTAAGACCGGAAAGTCCGACTCTCATTCTGGCTCCCGGTGGCTCGTTCATCTGACCGTAAACAAGTGCGGTCTTGTTAATAACTCCGGATTCCTGCATTTCGTTGTAAAGGTCGTTACCTTCACGTGTACGCTCACCAACACCTGTGAAAACAGAAATACCGCCGTGTTCCTTAGCGATGTTGTTAATAAGCTCCATGATAAGAACTGTTTTGCCAACACCTGCACCGCCGAAAAGACCGATTTTACCACCCTTTGAGTAAGGGCAGATAAGGTCGATAACCTTGATACCTGTTTCGAGAATTTCAGTTGATGTAGCAAGTTCGTCATATTCCGGAGCAGGACGATGGATATTCCATCTCTCCTTTGTTTTGATTTCTTCGCCCTCGTCAACAACCTCACCGAGAACATTAAAAATTCTGCCGAGTGTTTCTGTGCCGACGGGAACGCTGATTGCATGACCTGTGTCTGTTACCTCAGCGCCTCTCTGAAGTCCGTCAGTTGATGCCATAGCAATGCATCTTGCGGTGTTGTCACCGATGTGCTGAGAAACCTCAACAGTAAGAGTTCTGTCGCCGATTTTCATAGTAAGAGCATTGTAGATTGCAGGAAGTCCGCCTTCTTCAAAGCTGACATCGACAACAGGTCCCATGACCTGAGCAACATATCCTATATTATTTGCCATTATTTCACCTCATTAGCTGCCGCTGCCGGCAATGATTTCGGTAATCTCCTGAGTAATAGCACCCTGACGGGCTCTGTTATACTGAAGCTGGAGATCATCTATCATCTGCTGTGCGTTCTTACCTGCCGAATCCATAGCCATTCGACGGGCAACTACTTCACTTGCGTAGCTTTCACGCACCGCTGCAAATATTTTACCTGTAACATATTCGGGCACGGCTCTGTCAAGAATATATCTTTCACTCGGCTCGAATATTACACCTGTGCCGCTTTCCGTCTCTTTTCTTTCAAGAGGGAGAATCCATTGTGTGTATGCATTTTGCGTGAGCATTGAAACATACTCCGTGCAAACAATACCGAGTCTGTCAAACTCACCGTCACAGAATTGCTTGCAGAGCTTTTTGGAAAGCTCGTGACAATCCTCAACAGAGAATTTCTCCGAAGAATAAAGCTCTCCGCCGAAACGGTCATGCGCACGCTTGCCGATTGGAACAATCACAGCATCATTGTACTGAGCTGTTTCACGGAAAATGTTTGCATTATAGCCGCCGGCAAGACCTCTGTCACCTGCGATAACAACAAGACAGATTTTGCCGTTCTCTTTTGTTTGCATATACGGACTTTTAGCACATTCGGGACTTTGTGTGAGCTGATTTACAATACAGTCAACCGCACCGGAATAGTCACGGCTTTTCATCATCGCTGCAGTTGCACCTCTTATTTTCGAGGAGGCAACAAGTCCCATTGCCTTGGTAAGATGTAAGGTTGAATCAACACTTTTGATTCTGCTTCTGAGTGTTTTTGTATTTGCACCCACTTACTGTCACCTCTGCATTTCGTTCAAAGCCTTTTCAAGCTGCTGAACATCAGTGTCGTCAAAGTAACCGCTTTCGAATCTTACTAAAAGCTCGTTGTAATCAAGCTGTAATTTTTCATAAAGGTCGCTTTCATATTCCTTGACCTTGTTTACGGGAACGCTGTCAAGGAAGCCGTGAATAACCGCATAGATAATTGCAACCTGGCAACCAACACGAACAGGAGCATTCTTGTCCTGCTTGAGAACCTCAACAATTCTTTCACCGAGGGCAAGACGCTTCTTTGTATCTGCGTCAAGGTCACTTCCGAACTGTGCGAAGGCTTTAAGCTCACGATACTGTGAGTAGAGGAGCTTCAATTCACCGGAAACCTTTTTCATAGCCTTGAGCTGAGCAGAACCACCAACACGGCTTACTGAAATACCGGGGTTGATAGCCGGCATAACGCCTGAATGGAAAAGCTCTGTTTCAAGGAAAATCTGACCGTCTGTGATAGAAATAACATTAGTCGGAATGTAAGCGGAAACGTCACCTGCCTGAGTTTCGATAACGGGCAAAGCGGTGATTGAACCTCCGCCGTACTCATCTGCAACACAGGCGGCTCTTTCAAGAAGTCTTGAATGAAGATAGAAAACGTCGCCGGGGTATGCTTCTCGTCCGGGAGGACGACGGATAAGCAGGGAAAGT
Source organism: Ruminococcaceae bacterium UBA1767 (assembly GCA_002315505.1). Classification (GTDB taxonomy): domain Bacteria; phylum Bacillota; class Clostridia; order Oscillospirales; family Acutalibacteraceae; genus CAG-488. The sequence goes on along the minus strand of DCGX01000057.1, from coordinate 22,691 downwards.
GCACGGTAAGCAACAGCGTGCTTGCTCAGATCATCATAGATGATGAGAACATCCTTGCCGAGCTGACGGAAATATTCAGCCATGGCACAACCCGAATATGGTGCGATGTACTGTAACGGTGCACTCTCGGAAGCGGAAGCGGAAACAATGATTGTGTAATCCATTGCGCCTTCCTTTTGAAGCATATTTGTCAGCTGAACAACTGAAGTTGACTTCTGACCGATTGCAACGTAAATGCAGATAACATCTGTGTTTTTCTGATTAATAATAGTATCGACAAGAATTTGTGTTTTACCTGTCTGTCTGTCACCGATGATAAGCTCACGCTGACCACGGCCGATAGGAATCATGCTGTCGATAGCTTTGATACCTGTCTGCAAAGGAACACAAACACTCTTTCTTTTGATAATTCCCGGAGCCTCCGACTCAATTGGTCGGAACTCGGTTGTATTGACAGGGCCTTTGCCGTCAATCGGAGCACCGAGAGCATTTACAACTCTGCCTAAAAGTGCTTCACCTGCCGGAACTGACAAAACCTTGCCTGTTCTTTTAACGGTTGAACCCTCTTTGATATTGTTCTGGTTTGACAAAACAGCGACTGAAACAGTTTCGTTTTCGAGGTTTTGTGCAAGACCGAAGCTTCCGTCATCGAATTCGAGAAGCTCACTTGACATACAGTTTCGAAGACCGTAAACCTTTGCGATACCGTCACCGACGAGGATAACAGTACCTGTTTCCTTCATCTCTATTTTGGATTTATAATTCTTGATTTGTTGCTTGATGATGTTGCTGATTTCTTCAGGTCTTGAATTCACCGTACATCACTCCCTTCAATTCATGCAACTTATTCTTAATACTGCCGTCGATAATTTTACCATCAATGTTAACGATAAGACCGCCGACAATCGACGGGTCAACGTGACATTCAAGTAAGACCGAATTACCGCAGACAGCTTCTAATTTTGTTTTAAGAGCAGACTTTTCATTTTCGTCAAGCTCAACGGCGCTTGTAACCTGAGCGACAGAGATACGATTGACCATATCGCAGAATGCCTTGAAATCGGCAATGCAGATATGGATGCTGTCAAATCTTCCTTTTTCGCAAAGAAGGCAGAGGAATGATACAACATATTCCTCAACATTTCCCGAAAAAGCATCCTCAATTGCCTGAATTCGTTCCTCTTTTTTGATGTTAGGGGAGGAGATGAAATCAAGATACTCGGGATTTTCGTTAAGAATCTGAGACACCGTATCAAGTGAAGCCGAAATGTCATTCAGTTTGTTTTCCTCTTGTGCGAGGCAGAATAATGCTTCGGCGTATTCCTTAATCGTTTGAGTCATTGTTATCACCTATTCCTTTAATAAAGGAGTCAATAAACTCACGATGATCATCTCTGTTAATTTCACGCTCAAGAACCTTTTCTGTGAGAACGGAAGAAACGTCGGCGATTTCCTTACGAATATCATCCTCGGCTTTCTTCTTTTCGAGTTCGATTTCGCTCTCAGCCTGCCTGAGCATACCGTCGGCTTTTTCTTTTGCGTCTGTGAGAATCTTATTTCCACGAAGGTCTGCAGTAGCGGTAGCTGACTTGATAATATCGTCAGCCTCGGCTTTTGCACCTCGGAGTCTTTCTTCATATTCATCCTTAGCCTTGTTTGCGCTGTTTTCAGCTTCCTCAGCTCGCTTGTACTGGTCATCAACAGCTTTCTGACGCTGGTCTAAAAACTTTCTAACAGGCTTGTACAGGAATTTTTTGAAGATAAGGAATATAAGCAACAGATTCAAAAGAGAAATCAAAATCTGCCATATGTTTATGGATATGACATCTAAAGATTGCATTTGCTACACTCCCGACAATTATTTGTTTACGATTTCCATAAGGATGTCAACGAGTCTTGACGGTGCTACGAAAATCAAAAGGATAGCGATAACAAGAGCGTAAAGACCTGTTGTTTCTGCGATAGCACAACCCATGATCATTGTTGTTGTAACTGAACCTTTGCATTCAGGCTGACGGCCGATAGCTTCACAAGCCTTGGCAACTGCGTTACCTTCACCGATACCGGGGCCGATACCTGCGATCATCGCCATACCTGCACCGAGTGCACAACAACCTAAAATAATACCGATTGCGAGTTCTAACATAAAATTACCTCCATTAAGCACTTAGCTTATTTTGTTTCTTTAATTTTTTATCTTTTTTTCGGGCCATGCGTTTTTCCCATTCGTCCATTGGGAAGCCGCCCGAAACATAAAGCATTGTTAACATTGCGAAAATGAACGCCTGCAGACAGCCACTGAAAATGTCAAAGTAGAGCGACAATACAGCAGGTAAACCGATTTGCAAAAACGGGAAACTGCCTATCTGACCCGGCAACCAGCCGAACAGAGCCTTTGAAGCACCCTGAAGTCCTGCCGCAACGAGTGCGGAAATAACAGAACCGGAAAGAACGTTACCATAGTGACGGAAAGACATTGAAATCGGTGTTGCAAATTCCGAAATGATGTTGAACGGTGTAAACGGAACGAACGGCTCTGTGAAGCCCTTCAAATAGTTTACGAAACCGCCCTTGAGCTTGTAATATGTTATCATGAAGAAAACAAGCACTGCCCAACCTGCAATGACATTCAAATCAGAGGTCGGAGGGAACAGACCTACGAGTGTAAGCAAGCTCGAAAATACCGACAAAGCCATAATTGCCGCAACGAAAGGAGCGTAAGCCTTAAAATAATCGCCCATGTTTTCGTTAACAAGGCCGTCTGTCTTTTCAACAATCCATTCGAGGATAGCCTGTCTTTTACTGCTGCATTTTTCATCAAGTCCGTGAGTTAAAAACAGACAGAGGAAAAATACTGCGATAATTACAAGCCATGTGTTAACCTGGGATTCTGTTATCGGCAAATCCTGTAACGGCATTTTAATCGTGAAGAAAATTCTTGCACCGCTGATTTCAATTCCGTCGGAAGCAGGGGTAGTAACAGCCTTGATAACCAGACCGGCAATCAAAGGTAAAATGGTCAAAACAACAAGTAAAGCATCGGTAATTCTGAAACCTATGCTTCTTTTATTCATTAAATATCACCTCCATTAGCCTTTCTTGTTAAAATACGGTCGAAAGAAAATTGCAATTCTCGGGAAAAGATAGGGGATAAGCACCGCAACGATGTCAAAGCACGGAGCAACTCCGCCGACAATGGCAATCATTGCAAGCATAAACAAGCGCCCCATCTGAGAAAAACGGACTTTCGTTTTAGCCTCGTCACCTTCAAGTCCGACTGATTTCTGAACTGTGAGTGCCATGAGGAAAAAGTTCAGAACGGCGCCGGATGCACCGAGCAGATTACCGAGAACAACCTTGTAACCCCAGGCGCCTAAAGCAATGAAAACGGCCTGCATAATACCGCTGAAAATAATCGTAAAAGCGGCAATAAAGGCGGTTTCCTTAAGCACAACGGGGTCGATTTTTTTCATCCGTCAATTCCTCCGATAATAATTTAACAAAATTTAAGATATTATATCACATATTAAAAAAAATTACTATATATTTTTTTAAAAATAATTATTATTTATTTTGAGCCAGTTTGTTCAAGTATGTTTTTACGATTTTTGTTTGTTGTAGGGCAGGAGCATAGCCACCTGTCCTACACGATATATAAAACCTATGCTATTCTGAGGAGCAGAAAGAATCTCATTGTGCATTTTGCATTGTGAATTGTGCATTAAAAAAATGCCCACCGAAGTGAGCATTTTAATCTGTTTAATTATGTATTACTGCTTTGCACCGTTGTCGAACTTTTCAAGAACCTTAACTGAAGCTGCGAAGCAACCTGCAAGTCCTTCAAGATTCATGTTGTCGAATGTATCACGGCGAGTGTGGTAGTAGTTTTCGAGCTTGTGGTTAAGACCTGTGATACCTGTTGCACGGAAGCCTGCCTGTGCAAAAGCAGCTGAGTCTGTAGCACCACCGAGAGGAGGAACCATACCCTTGGAAATCTTGATGCCGAGCTCGTTAGCTGACTCCATGAAGAGGTCGGAAACGTCCTTGTCAGCCTTAACTGTAGCATTAAGGTCACGGTAGTTAACCATGAGATACTTCGGGTCAAAGATTGTATCATATGAGTAGATAAATGTCGGAACATCATCGAATTCACCCTTGTGAGCTTCGCACCATGCCTTGGCACCACGAAGACCTGCTTCCTCAGAACCTGTAAGAACAACGCCGAGCTCTGTATTTTCAAGCTCAATGCCTTCATCCTTGAGTGCCTTGAGAATTGCGATACCCATGTAGCAACCGGAAAGGTTGTCATTAGCGCCGTCAACGATTCTGTGCTTGTTCCACATGAAATAAAGACCGATGAGGAACGGAACAAAGATAAGACCTACGAGTGATGCGGTCTTAAGATCAGCGTTTGCATTTACGAGCTTGATGATTGAAAGGATAAGATAATAGAAAGCACCTGCAAAGCCGATGATTGCGTGACCTTCGAAGCCAACACCACCGAGTGCATAGTTTACAGGCCACTCCCATGCGGCATCGGGATGTCCGTTGAAGATGATACGACGCTTAACTTCGCCTGTAGGTTTTTTAAGAGCTGTAACATTGTGACCTGTCTTCTGCGGGAAGCACTTGTCAACAGTTTTTTTATAAAGACCGAACTGAAGCATTGCTATTGCAAGACCAGCAACGATAAGAAGAACTGATACGATTGGAAGGTTCAGGAAAAAGAAAACAATAGCGGCAAGAACAAACGAAAGTGTAAAGTAGAGCCAGCCGAAGAAGGAACCGGGGTTCTCCTCAAATGATTCAACGCTTACACGGTCACAACCGCAATCCTTCTTGAGAACTTTTGCCATGTATTCACATGCCTGCAATTCTCCTTTTGAGCCGGGGTCACGCTTTTCAAATTTCTTGATGATATGGGTAATTTCTTTAACCATATACTTAGCGGCCCAGTCTTTTTTTGCAATAATTGAGCTAAGGTCCATAAAAATATCTCCTTTTGAATTAATTTATTGTATATTTTATCAAAAAAATATACATAAGTCAACACTAAATTACCTTATATCCCTGTTCTTCGATAACTTTTTTTAATTCTGCATCGGATATGTCTTTTGAAAGCACTAATTCAACCGAATTTTTTTCGTGATTCGGGAGTGCAGACACAACTCCGTCAATTGCTTCAAGGGCAGTTTTTACTCTTGCCTCGCAGTGAGGACACATCATACCCTCGACATTGATAATTTTTGTTTGCTTGTTTTCTGACATATTAATTTCCGCCTTTCGTGAAATTTTCATTGGTTTAAACAGATCTAATCTCAGCGCATTTGATATAACACAAAAGCTCGATAAACTCATTGCCGCCGCACCGAAAATCGGATTGAGAGTTAATCCGAGCGGTACGAATACTCCTGCAGCAAGTGGAATTCCGATTGTGTTATAAAAGAATGCCCAAAAAAGATTCTGATGAATTATTTTCAAAGTTTGTGAGCTTAAGCTGATTGAGTTTGTAACATCGGTCAGTCCGCTTTTAAGAATAACTACATCTGCCGCATCTATGGCAATATCTGTACCTGTGCCGAGTGCAATTCCGATATCTGCACTTGTCAGGGCAGGTGCATCATTGATTCCGTCACCGACCATTGCGACCATGCCTTCGATTTTTAATTTTCGGATTATTTCTTCCTTCTGAGTCGGAAGGACGTCGGAGATAATCTCATTAATTCCGATTTGCCTGCCGATTGCCTCGGCAGTTTTGCGATTGTCACCTGTAAGCATAACAACACGAAGTCCCGTATTTTTCAATGTTGAAATTGCCTGCTTACTGTCTTTTTTTATTGTATCTGCAACGGCAATTATTCCGAGCAGTTCATTGTTCCTGCAGAAAAGCATCGGCGTTTTTCCGCTTTGTGCAAGCATATCGACTTGTGTGATTACGTTATCGTTTATTTTTGCAAAATTTTCGATGAATTCGAGCTTTCCGCCGAAAACCTTTTCGCCATTGATAGTTGCAGATAATCCGTTGCCCGAAGAGACCGAGAAGTCTTTCGTTTCGTAAAGCTCGTTTTTTCCTGCATATTCGACTATTGCCCCGGCGAGCGGATGCTCACTTTTCGCTTCAAGTGAAGCAGATATTTTTACAAGCTCGTTTTTGTCTGTATTTATCGGAATGATGTCGGTAACCTTTGGCTTACCTTCTGTGATTGTACCTGTTTTATCGAGTACAACTATATCAATTTTACCCGTGTTTTCAAGTGCTGCTGCGTTTTTGAAGAGAATACCGTTTTTGGCTCCGATTCCGTTTCCGACCATAATCGCAACAGGAGTTGCAAGTCCGAGCGCACACGGACAGCTGATTACAAGCACGGAAATTCCACGTGCAAGAGCAAATCCGAAATCGTTGCTGATTACAGTCCAGACAATGGTTGTGATGATGGCAATGACCATTACAATCGGAACAAATATTCCCGAAACCCTGTCTGCAATTTTTGCGACAGGCGCTTTTGTTGCAGATGCATCACTGACGGCTTTTATTATTTTTGCAAGCGCGGTATCATTGCCGACGTGGATAGCCCTGCATTTTAAAAATCCCGAAAGATTTACAGTTCCCGATGAAACCTCATCATTTATCTCCTTATCAATCGGCAGACTTTCACCCGTGAGAGCGGATTCGTTTATCGCACTGCTTCCTTCAATCACAATTCCGTCAACAGGTATGCTTTCTCCGGGGCGTACTGTAAAAATGTCGCCGATTCTGACCTGCCCGATGGGTATGGATATTTCTTTTTCGTCCCTGATTACCGATGCATTTTTCGGAGCAAGGTCGATGAGTCCTTTTAATGCGTCAGTTGTTTTGCCCTTTGAACGTGCTTCAAGTGTTTTTCCTACTGTGATAAGTGTCAATATCATTGCCGCTGATTCAAAATACAAATCGGGCATTTCAGATGAGGCAGATATTTTAACAAGCTCAACTGTACTGTAAATAAATGCCGCTGACGAGCCGAGCGCAACAAGTGTGTCCATATTCGGTGAGCGGTGAATAAGACCTTTGAAGCCGTTTATGAAAAAACTGCGGTTTATCAACATTATTATTACTGTCAGCAGGAGCTGTACAGTGCTGAGTATCACAGTATTTTCAAAGAACGAAGGTAGCGGAAAATGAAGCATTGTATGTCCCATTGAAAAGTACATAAGGACAATTAATAATATGAGCGAAGAAATTAATCTTTTTGAAAGTTTGCCTGTTTGTGCGTCCTCAGACGATTGCTTTATTTGATTATTCTCTTTTACAGATGCACCGTAGCCTGCTTTTTCGACAGCTGAAATAATGCTTTCAATACTCGCACTTCCGTCAACACTCATCGAGCTTGTCAACAGATTCACATTGCACATAGTAACACCGTTAACCGAATAAACTGCCTTTTCAACTCTTGCACTGCAAGCCGCACAGCTCATTCCCGTAACATTGAATTGCTTCATTTTTTCACCGTCCTTAGTTTATTTTATGAAAAAATAATGCGACTATGCATCAGCACGGTCGCAAAAACCTTATATATCAACCTGACCGACTGTTCCGCCGAGTGCATCTCCCATAAAAATAAGAGCCTGCTTTTCAAAGTGGGCGGCATTGTCACTGACAAAATATTTTCTCTCACTTGATGGAGTGGTTTTGAGCATATCTCTTGCTTCAAGCTCTTTTTTTAAAGTGTCAGCCGCCGCAACGGATGAGCTTATTATTTCGACACCGTCTCCCATAATGTCGGCAATAATATCGTGAAGCAAAGGATAATGAGTACAGCCTAAAACGAGAGTGTCAACCTGCTTTTCTTTAAGCTCGGAGAGATATTCCGTAAGTACCTTTTCAATGACGTTATCTCCCTTTTTGAATCTTCCGTTTTCAACGAGAGGAACGAGAAGAGGACAGGCAACACTGAAAACCTCGGCATCGGGGTTGAACTTTGCAATATTTTTCTCGTATGAGCCGCTGTCAACCGTTGCATTTGTAGCGATGATACCGATTTTGTTGTTTTTTGTGGCAAGAGCAACCTTTTTTGATGCGGGCTCAACAACACCGAAAACAGGAATGTCGGGATATTTTTCTATTACCGTTTCCCTTGCGGCGGCATCTGCTGTGTTGCAGGCGATAACAATCGCTTTGATGTCAAAACCGCTCAGAAATTTAACGTCATTGAGAACGTATTCAATAATCTGTTCTTTTGAACGGGTGCCGTACGGAACGTGAGCCGTATCACCGAAATATATAATATTTTCATCGGGCATTGATTCGACAATACTTTTCACAACGGTTAGTCCACCGATACCCGAATCAAAAACACCTATATATTTTTCATTGTTCATAGTGTGCCTCCTAAGGCGATGCTTAAAGTAAATTTACAATTTTTCTGAAGTGGTCGCCACGCTCTTCAAAGCAGGAATACTGGTCAAAGGAGCTTGTGGTAGGTGAGAGGAGGACAGTATCTCCGCTTTCTGCAATTTTAACAGCTTCAGCGGTAGCTTCGTTCAAGTCAGTAACAACAATTCCGTCATCGCCGACAAGGTCTTTTACAAGACGGGGACCGCAGGCACCGAAGCCGATAACCTTTTTTACACAACCGAGATGCTTTTTCATTTCGTCCATTGAAAGACCTTTTTCAAATCCGCCGACAAGAAGAATTACTCCCTTGTCAAAGGCTTTAAGCGCCGTGATTGTGGCATCTGTGTTAGTGCCCTTTGAATCGTTGTAATAACGAACACCGTTGATTTCACGCAGGAATTCTATTCTATGCTCAACACCCTTGAAGGCAGAAACCGCCTCGCATATGTCTTCATTAGAAACACCGATAGCCTTTGCCATTGAAACGGCAAGAATAACATTCTGCAAATTGTGTTTTCCGACTAATTTAATGCAGGAAACAGGAAGAACCTTTTCACCACAGAAGCACATAAATCCGTCTTTGATACAGCAATCGGCATCGTTGTCAAGGCTCATTGTCTTAACAGTACAGTTAACGGGATATTTCTCTGTGTATTCGTTAACGAGTGCATCGTCAGTATTTTTAATAAATACATCTGCATCGACCATATTTCTGTACACTTCTGTCTTTGCTTTATAGTATGCATCAAGTGTGCCGTGAAAATCAACGTGGTCAGGAGTGAGATTGATAATTGTTGCAACCTCGGGACGGAATTTATCGATATTAATAAGCTGGAAGTTAGAAATTTCAAGAGCAATATAATGGTCGGCTTCTTCCATAAGATTGTTTTCCATTACGATTTCACAAAAGGGAATGCCGATGTTACCGCAAAGATGAGCCTTGCCCGGAAATGCCTTGTTGAGAATATCAAAGGTAAGGGATGTTGTAGTTGTTTTGCCGTTTGTACCCGTGATAGCGATGAAATGCTGTGGCTTTGATACAATATATGCAAGCTCAATTTCTGTGATGATGGGGATATTTCTCTCGTTGAGCTTTTCAATCATAGGACTGCGGAACGGCACACCGGGATTCTTGACAACGAGGTCGTAATCTCTTTCAAAAACCGACATACTCTGGTCAACGATTTCGACACCGATTGATGTAAGAAAGTCAAATTCCTTGAGCTCTTCTGCTTTTTTTCTTTCGGAAAGAGTTATTGTTGCGCCTAATTTATTTAAAACCCTGATAGCCGCCATACCGCTTCGTGCAAGACCGATTACCAATACTTTTTTACCTGTAAAATCCATTTGCGATTGCCTCCGAGTAATCAAATTATTCCGCATAACAGTATACCATCATTTACCTTGTAAATCAATAGAGATAAACAAAAAAGCAGTACGGATTTTACTCCGTACTGCGATGAATTTATTAATTAATACATTCCGCCTGCCTGACCTGCCATTGCAGCAGCTGCTGCGGCTGCATCAGCCTGTGGGTCTGGTTTGTCTGTAACAAGTGACTCTGTTGTAAGAACCATTGCGGCAACACTTGAAGCATTCTGCAAAGCCGAACGTGTAACCTTAGTCGGGTCAAGGATACCTGCTTCAAACATATCAACAAATTCGCCTGTTGCGAAGTTGTAGCCCTTGCCTGTGCAATCGCTTGTCATGATTGAGTTAACGATAACCGAACCCTCAAGACCTGCGTTAGCGGCAATCTGACGAGCAGGCTCTTCAAGTGCCTTGAGAACAATCTTGATACCTGTCTTTTCGTCAGCATCCTCTGTTGCATCAAGCAATGCCTTAACAGCAGGAACTGCATTAAGAAGAGCAACACCGCCGCCTGCAACTGTACCTTCTTCAACAGCTGCCTTTGTAGCTGCAAGAGCATCCTCAATGCGGAGCTTCTTCTCTTTCATTTCTGTTTCTGTTGCGGCACCTACACGGATAACTGCAACACCGCCTGAGAGCTTTGCAAGTCTTTCCTGGAGCTTCTCACGGTCGAAATCAGATGTTGTTGTTTCAAGCTGTGACTTAATCTGTGCAATTCTGCCCTTGATTTCGTCCTTGTTGCCTGCACCGTCAACGATGATTGTGTTCTCCTTTGAAATCTTAACCTGCTTTGCCTGACCGAGCTGGTCGATAGTTGTTTCGTTAAGCTCAAGACCAAGCTCTGATGTGATAACCTCACCGCCTGTGAGAATTGCGATGTCACGAAGCATTTCCTTACGTCTGTCACCGAAGCCCGGAGCCTTGACAGCAACACAGGTGAATGTACCACGGAGCTTGTTTACGAGGAGAGTTGAAAGAGCTTCGCCCTCGATATCCTCTGCGATTATAACGAGCTTCTTGCCTGACTTGAGAATTGTTTCAAGCAACGGAAGAATTTCCTGAATGTTTGAAATCTTCTTGTCTGTGATAAGAATGAGAGCATCGTCGATAACTGCTTCCATCTTGTCTGTATCTGTAACCATGTAAGGTGAGATGTAGCCTCTGTCAAACTGCATACCTTCAACGATATCCGAATCAGTGACAGCTGTCTTTGACTCTTCAACTGTGATAACGCCGTCTGCAGTAACCTTTTCCATAGCTTCTGCAATGATGTTGCCGATTTCCTCGTCAGCTGCTGAAATTGTAGCTACACGAGCGATGTCCTTTGAAGATGTAACAGGCTTTGAATTGTCCTTAACAGCCTCAACTGCAGTGTCAACTGCGAGCTTGATGCCCTTCTTAACAACCATCGGGTTTGCACCTGCGGCAACATTCTTCATACCCTCACGAACGAGAGCCTGTGCAAGAAGAGTAGCAGTGGTAGTACCGTCACCTGCGATGTCGTTTGTCTTTGTAGCAACTTCCTTAACGAGCTGTGCACCCATATTCTCAAACGGGTCTTCAAGCTCAATATCCTTAGCGATTGTAACACCATCATTTGTGATGAGCGGAGCACCGTATTTCTTGTCAAGGACAACGTTTCTGCCCTTTGGTCCGAGTGTGATTTTAACGGTATTTGCGAGCTTGTCGATACCATTCTGTAAAGCCTTGCGAGCTTCCTCGCCGTAAATAATCTGTTTAGCCATAAATAGTTCCTCCCTTATTCAACAATAGCAAGAATATCGCTCTGCTTAACGATGATATATTCTTCCTTGTTGAGTTTAACTTCTGTGCCTGCATATTTGCTTGTGATGACTTTGTCACCGACTTTAACATACATTTCAACGTTTTTGCCGTCAACCATTCCACCGGGACCGACTGCGAGAACCTCTGCAACCTGTGGCTTTTCCTTAGCTGAAGAAGCAAGGATGATACCGCTGGCTGTTGTTTCTTCCATTTCGGTCATTTTAACAACGACACGGTCTGCAAGTGGTTTAATATTCATAATGAATTCCTCCTATGAAAAAATAAATAATTTATGTTTTTGGCACTCTCTTCTCTTGAGTGCTAAATATATTATAGACACTTTTTCGGAAAAATCAACCCTTTTTGGAAAAATTAACAATTTGATAACATTTTACTTTACTTGTAATGAAAATAATGCTATTATATTGTATTATTGAATGTATCGCAGGAGTGTAAATAATATGAAGAAAAAAGCTCTGAAAATTTTTATTATACTTATATTGGTTGTCGGAATTGTATATGGTGGAATTTATGCATATTGGGGCAGACAACATAAGGTACTTTATGATGTTGAGAATGTAAATATTACCGTGTGTGATGACGGCTCGTATGACTATGAAATTATCGGAACTGTAAGAAACTGGCCTCATAACTTCCTGGGTAAAAAAGAGTATTACTTAAAATACTGTGTGGAGGGTTCGCCTGATTATATTTGTGTCAATGAACCTGCAAAAGTTTCAGTGAGCGGATTAAATGATAGTGATTTTACAATTAAAGGCAAATTCACTCCCTCAAGTGCAGAAAGAATTGTTTTTCAGGAAGAGTTCCTTAACATTCGTTTCGCTGCCGAAGATGCTGACGGTAAATATATAGAAGACGGCTATGATTTATTTATGTCAGATAATAAAAAAACGGACATTTCATACTACGAATAATACGGAGTGATAAGATGGAAATAGGAATATCGTCATCCTGCTTCTATCCTATGCAGGTAGAGGACTCGTTAAGACAGGTTGGAGAGCTTGGTGCAAAAACTGCGGAGATTTTCTTTAATTCATATTGCGAATTGAGCGGAAATATTCTTGATGAGCTATGCAGTATTAAGAATTATTACGGAATGAATATCCGTTCAATCCATCCGTTTTCGTCGGCATTTGAAACGGTTTTGCTGTTCAGTAATTATGACAGACGAACAGATGACGGAGTTGAATTTTATAAGCATTATTTCGACACAGCTAATAAAATCGGTGCGGAAATAGTTGTGCTTCACGGTTGCAAGGATTTCTTTTCACTTACTCCAGGGGAATACGCTGAGCATTATTTAAAGCTTCATAATGCCGCAAAGGAGCAAGGAGTGGTCATTGCGCAGGAGAATGTAAATTCACATCTCAGTGCAAATCCCGAGTATCTGAAAGCAGTTGCCGATTGTATCGGTGAAGATTTTAAAATGGTGCTGGATATTAAGCAATGCAGACGGGCAGGGTACAGCGAATTTGATTTTATCAGACTCCTTGGCAAAAACATTGCACAGGTTCATCTGAGTGACTATAACGAAAATTATGATTGTATGGCTCCCGGAAAAGGAAAATACGATTTTAAAAAATTATTTGTTGAACTTCAGAAAGCGGGATACGATAACACCGCATTGATTGAATTATACAGAAAAGGCTTCAATGAGCCAACTGACTTGATTGAAGCAAAAGAATATTTGTACAGGAGCTTAGTATGAATAAAATTTCACTTGAAAATAAAAAAATACTTGTAACAGGTGCGGCAGGATTTATCGGTTCAAATCTCTGCAAAAGAATTCTTAACGAAGTGAAATCCGCACAGGTTATCGGTATTGATAATATGAATGACTATTATGATGTGAGTCTTAAGAATTACCGACTTGATGAATTGCTGAAGTACGATAAATTCACATTTATCAAGGGCAGTATTGCCGATAAATCACTTATAGATGAAGCTTTCGGTAAATATAACTTTGATGTGGTTGTAAATCTTGCCGCACAGGCAGGTGTGCGATATTCTATCACAAATCCCGATGCGTATATAGAGTCGAATTTAATCGGCTTTTACAATATTCTCGAGGCGTGCCGTCATTCATATGACGACGGCAAAAAGGGTGTTGAGCATTTGGTTTATGCTTCAAGCTCATCGGTTTACGGTTCAAACAAAAAAGTTCCGTATTCGACAGATGATAAGGTAGACAATCCTGTTTCGCTTTATGCCGCAACGAAGAAATCAAACGAGCTCCTTGCACATGCATATTCAAAGCTCTATGATATCCCGTCAACGGGACTTCGTTTCTTCACGGTTTACGGACCTGCAGGCAGACCCGATATGGCATATTTCGGGTTCACAAACAAATTAAGAAACGGTGATAAAATTCAGATTTTTAACTACGGAAATTGTAAACGTGATTTCACCTTTGTTGATGACATTGTCGAGGGCATAATGAGAGTTATGCAGGGTGCACCCGAAAAGCTTACAGGTGAGGACGGACTTCCGGTTCCGCCTTATGCTGTTTATAATATCGGCAACAGCAATCCCGAAAATCTTCTCAATTTTGTTGATATACTTCAGCAGGAGCTTATTTCTGCAGGAGTTTTGCCGGATGATTATGATTTTGAAGCTCATAAGGAATTAGTACCTATGCAACCGGGTGATGTGCCTGTTACATATGCAGATACGTCTGCACTCGAGCGTGATTACGGCTTTAAGCCGAGTACATCACTTCGTGACGGACTTCGTGCCTTCGCAAAGTGGTACAAGGAATTTTATATGTAATATATGAGGGAGAAATCTCTTTTGTATATATTTTTAAAGGAGGATGAATATGAAAAACGTATTCAAAAAAATTATCGCAGTAGTTATGGCGACTGTAATGTTTGTTCTTTCGGCAGTAACAGTTGTTGCTAATGCTGTTGATACAAGCAAAAAATGTCCGACGGTTTATGTTCCCGGATTTATGGCATCGGAAATTCTTGCAGACAAGGACAACCCCGAATCAGAAGCAATCTGGCCACCGAGTAGCGACAGCATTGTAAACGCAATCAAGCAGTCTGTTCCTGCACTTTTAGAGTTTGCGGCTTTGAAGGACTGGGACAAGTTTGCAGACCAGCTTATCGTAATTGCTAATGAGCTTTTCTTACCTGCAGAAAATGATGAAAACGGCGAACCTGTTGATAATTCAGGTACATATTTTGTATATCCGCCTGCAAAGTACATCAATGAGGATTCTTCGGTTACATTCCGCTATGACTGGAGAAAAGACCCGATTGAAATCGCAGGTGAGCTTAATGATTTTATTGAGTATGTAAAGAAAGCATCAAAATGCGATCAGGTTTCAATTGAATGCCACAGCCTCGGCAGTGTTATAACAACTTCGTATGCAACTATTTACGGTGATAAGAGCCTTAAGACAGTTGTATATAACGCACCTGCACTTTTCGGTGAAACATATAACAGCGAGCTTATGAGAGGTCAGCTTGTGCTTAATGCAGAGGCTATTAATGAGTATCTCGAGTACGCATTTGACACAAATGAATACAGTGACCTTATCAATCTTGCATTTGACACATTGGAGGACGCAGGAATTCTTGATATCATCTGCTCAATGGGTAACACACTACTTGAAGAAATCGGCACAAAGGTAAGCGCACAGAGCGTAGTTCCTTTGTTCGCAAGATGGACAACAATCTGGGCAATGGTTCCCGATGAGTATATTGACGATGCAATGGAATATGTATTCACAGACCTTAAGGAATACTATGACGACGATTACACCGAGCTTATAAAGAAAATAGAAAACTATAACAACACAGTAAGATGTAAGAAGGTTGAAACACTCAATAAGCTCAATGACGATGCGAATCTTTATGTAATCACTCGTTACGGCTATTCTTCATTGCCGCTTACTCCGTCAAGCAAATCGCTCAGTGACGGCGTTGTCGATGCAAAGTATGCTTCTTTCGGAGCAACAACAGCAAATTACGGAGAGCAGTTGTCAGAAGATTATCTTGCAACAGCAAATTCGAAGTACATTTCACCTGATAAGAGCATTGACGCTTCAACATGTCTTTTCCCTGAACAGACATGGTTTATCAGGGATATTACTCATTCTTATAATTCAGATGCTCTTGACGAAATGATAAAGACATTTATTGATTATGAAGGACAGGGAACAATCAGCACATTCTCACAGTATCCTCAGTTCCTTAAGTTTGATATTGAAACCGATACAATTTTAGCAGATACTACAGCTCCTCAGACATTATCATTCTTCGACAAGATTGTTAATGCATTGGAAGACCTTATTAAGCTCATCAAATATGTTTTTTCTTTGATTAATAAATAATAGGAGAGAACTGAAATGAAAAAGTTGCTTAAACGTGTATTATCAGTTGTGCTTGCTGTAATAATGATGTTAAGCTCATTGGCATTAAACTCATTTGCTCTTACAGCTGACAAGGCATGGGAAGAATATTATTCATCCTATATGGAGGATGGCAGTGCGGTATTTATGTCACCTGGCTCGGATGACACACAGCGCAATTTTACGTGGTATTCACCGTTGAAGTCGGGCGCTTGCAGTGTACTTATCAGCGAAAGCAAGGATTTTTCAAACGCAAAGAGCTTCGCAGGTACATACGTAAAAACACCGCAGGGTGACCGTTCAAATAAGGTTACTGTTACAGGACTTGAAGCGGGTACAACCTATTATTACAAGTGTATCACAGATTATGAAGTAAGCGAAACAGCGAGCTTCAGTACACTTTCCGATGCTTCGTTCACTGCAATGTATGTGACCGACATCCACCTCTCAGATAATGAAGATGGTGACGAAGCTTCATTAATGAATCATGCTTATACCTTCAACGAAATAGCAAAGAAAGCACAGGCTAAAACAAATAACGGACTTGACCTTGTTATTTCATCAGGTGACCAGGCTACATACGGACTTCGTAAGGAGTATATGAGTCTTGCATCATCAACTGTACTTAATGATGTTCCGTTTGCACTTTGTGTCGGCAACCACGACAGAAAGGGCAGTGCATACAAGTATTTCAACAATAACCCGAACAAGTACGAAAAGGGCATTTCATCTTATATCGGTAATGACTATTGGTACGTTAAGGGTGACGTACTTTTCATGGTATTTGACTCTAATAACTATGCCGCACAGTCACATTATAACTTCGCAAAGTCAGCGGTAAAGGCAAATCCGGATGTTAAATGGCGAGTAGCTGTAATGCATCATGATATGTACGGCAGACTTACCGAAGGCAGACTTGAGGATGCAAACGAAAATCGTCGTCCGACATTCAGCGATATTTTCGATGATTTCGGAATTGATATTGCTTTCCTCGGTCACAGTCACTACTATTCAATGTCAAATGCCGTTTATAATAATGAAACAGCTGATGATTTGAGTGGCAAGTCAAGTGTAACAGACGCAAAGGGAACAATCTGCTTTGTTTCAGGCTCAATTAATCATCCGAGAGGTGACGAGAGCACATACGATATTCCTGTTTGTGAGCAGAATGCGTTTGCATATGTGTCCGACCGGCCGATTTATAATATTGTTGATTTCACAGAGGATTCGATTACAATTAATTCGTATGAAATTGATGATGATGAGCCGTTGCACACATTCACAATCAATAAGACAACGAATGAGGGCGGTCATCCGGGGGCTGATAATACAGTTGCTGATTATTTCACAAGGCTTTTTCTTGAAATCAGAGCATTTTTTGAGGAATTCGGAATTTCCGTCAAGGTGATTTTTAATAACAAGGATTAATAATAATCAAAACGTAAATAAAATTAAGCAGATGCCTGGAATTCAGACATCTGCTGTTTTTTATTCATCATCGGTTTTTTCGGATTTTTCTTTCTCTTTCTTCTCTTTGTGAGCAATATGTTTTTCGGTCGCATTGTTCTTTTTGTCGCTGATAAATCTTTTAATTTTATTCGAGCTTGTTTTCGGGAATTCCTTGTCACGGATAACAACCTTTGAAATCTGTTTGTAAATCGGAAGCTCTACGCAGGCTTTCTTAATGTTTTTAAGAACTTCTGCAGGAGTTTTCTTTTCTTCACCGAGGAAAACTTCGGCGGTCAGAGAGCTTTCGTTACCCTCGTCATCCATTTCGCCGCTTACGATAACCTCGTTAACATAATCAATGTTCTGAATGTAGCCTTCAATCTCTTCGGGATAGATATTCTTACCGTTGTTGAGAACGATAACGTTTTTCTTTCTTCCCGAAATAACAAGCTGGTCCTGCTCATTGATGTAGCCGTAATCTCCTGTATAGAACCATCCGTCACGAATTGCTTCCTCTGTAAGCTCGGGCTGTTTGTAATAGCCTATCATTACAATATCGCCCTTGACGCAGATTTCACCGATTCCTTCTTCATTCGGTTCGTCAATACGCCATTCAACACACGGGAGCTTGATGCCCGCTGTACGGAAATCATTGTACATATCGTGGTTTGCCGATACAAGCGGAGAACATTCCGTGATGCCATAGCCGTTAATAAGGTCAAGACCGATATCGTCAAAGAATTTAGCAACCTCAGGACGAATCGGAGCACCGCCGCAAACAATCTTGCGGAGCTTTCCGCCGAACATTTCGTGAATGAATCCGAAATATTCCTTGCGCTTGTCGATGCCTTGAGCACGAAGCTCGTTGCTCTTTTCAACCATGGCATTGAATTGCTCTTCGAGTCCTTGCTTCTTGATTCCTTTAAGAATACGCTTGTACATATTCTCTGCTATTGCAGGAACAATATAAATATATGATGGCTTGTAAACCACTAAATTTTTGAGAATTGCCGTAAGACTTTCGTTAATGCAAAGAGTAGAATGATGATGGAATGAAACAAGGATGTCACTTACAGCCTCATAGGTGTGATGATACGGCAAGAGTGAAAGACCTGTGTCATAAATTGTTGAAACCATCAAGCCGTAATAAACACTTGAAATAAGATTATGCTCAGAGAGCATAACACCCTTTGAATTTCCTGTTGTACCCGAGGTATATACGAGCAATTTCAACTCGTTGGGGTTTGTGGTTTCATTAAGGAAAGGCTCTTTGTCAAGGTCATCGGAAACCTCCATAACACTGTCAAAGGAGAGAAACTTCCCGTCACTTTCGTCCCTGTCAAAGCCGATGAAATACTTGACATTTTCAAGCTCATCTGCGTTTTTCATAAGTGTTTCTTCATGCTTTTTATCGTAGAAGACAACACTGCTTTCGCTGTCCCTGATAACGTGAAGAATATCTTTTTCGGGCAGCTCCTTGTCAATCGGCACAAAAACGCCACTGCCTCTTAACGCTGTGAGATAAGTAACAATCCATTTGTATGAATTGTTACCGATGCAGGCAATATGCTTGTCCGATAACTCGTTAGCGTGCAGAAAAGCACCGAGAGTTGCTACAGTATTCACAAATTCGGAAAAAGTAGCCTCTTTAACCTCGTCATTTATTTTATACTTATAAGCTATTTTTTCGCCTGCTTCTTTGACGGCTAATTCCATCATTTCTTTAATTGAAGATACAGACTCAACATCATATAATGGATACTTATTCTTTTTCATAAACTCATCTCCTGAGCAAGAATATTCTTCATTATAGCATTAGTGAAGAATTTTTTCAATATTTTTTATTTCATTTCACTTCTTTTTCGTCGACTTTTATTTTCTCAGGAGTAACATTTACTGAATAATACACGTGGTAAATAACCTTTCCCGGAGGAGCACCCTGCGGTTTCTTGAGATTTTTTACCGGTGTGTAATCAACGGGAACTAACTTTGCGAAACGGGCTTTGCTGTGGTATGCAGCGATTTCAGCGGCTTCAACAATCGCATCATCGCTGATTTCACGATTGTCACTGACGATAATGACGTGAGAACCGGGAATTTTCTGCGTATGTAACCACATATCATTTTTTGCCGCTGTTTTCAGCGAAAGCCTGTCATTCTGGATATTGTTTCTACCGACGAGAACACGAAAACCGTCGCTTGTCCGGTATTCCATCGGTGGCAGAGTCTTAATTGTTTTAGAATTGACCTTGGTGCGATTTCTGACAAATCCGCTTATTGCAAGCTCGTTTCGTATTTCGTCAATTTCGGCTTGTGTGCTTGCTCTGTCGAGAGAGTCCGCAACAGTTTCAAGATAGGCTAATTCCTGTTCGCCCTCCGCAATAAATCCAACGAGTAATTGCTCGGCAGTTTTTGCCTTTCGATAATCCTTAAAATACTTTTGAGCATTAGCCGATGGACTTTTTGAAGGGTCGGCCTTGATTCTCATTATATTGTTGTTGTCGTAGTAATTCTCAAGGTCATAGAAAAGTGCACCCTTTTCAAGTCTGTAAAGGTTTGCATTTATCAGCTCGGCACTTATTCTGAGCTTTTCCCTGTCTGCACAGTTTTTTAATTCGGCCCGTCTTAAATCGAGCTTTTTTGAAGTCCTTGAAACAGCGGATTCGAGCAGTTTTACAAGGTCGTGTCCCTTTTGCCTCGTTCTTTCGATTCGGTCACATTCAAAATAAAATTCATCAAGCAACTCGGAAAAACTGGTTTTTACCTCGGGAGTGTATTTACTGCCGTATTGCTTTATTTCCATGAATGAAAAGTCAAATGGCTTTTTGTCCTTGTCCTTGAGCATAAACGGAATACCGCTGCCGTTTGTAACAATTTCACGAAGTAAATCAAGATTGTTGCTCAATGCTTCAAAGCCTTTTTCACTTACCTCATCAACATGAAGCTCCGCATGTTCTCCGCACAACTCACGGCAGGTGAGGGGAGAAGCGCCCTGTAAAGTGTTAAGTACCGCAGACGAAAGAGTCTTGCTTTCGAGCAGCTTTATTTGTGAAATAATATTATCTGTAGAATGCTCGCAAATATTCAGCTTGCATTGCTCCGGCGGAGCAATGTACGGAAAACCGGGTAAAATCTGACGCACCTGCGACTGACTCAGGTCAACACGCTTGAGTGCATCAATAATTCTGTTGTTTTCGTCAAAAAGAATTATGTTGCTGTATTTAGCCATAATCTCGATTGACAAAGTGAGCTTGACTCTGTCGCCGATTTCATTTGTAGCATCAAAATCGAGGTAGAGAATTCTGTCAAGTCCCGTCTGACGTATTGAGCAAAGCTGTGAATTTACAAGATGCTTTCTCATCAGCATACAAAACATCGGTGGCTTTGCCGGATTTTCGGGTGCGTGCTCGGTGAAATGAATTCTCGGGCTGTTGCCTCGGATTGAAAGTAATAATTTCTTGGCACCCGATTTTGAACGCAGGTGAATAACCAGCTCCTCACGTGAGGGTTGGTGTACCTTTTCAACTCTTGCAGAAATTGCATCCTGCAATTCTGATTTTATCTGATTAAGAAAAATTCCATCAAGTGCCAATTATGCTTCATTCCAATCAAATTTAGTCAGCTTGCCTGCACACAGCAAGTCGGGATAATCCCATTGACGAAGCACTTCATAAACCGCAATCGCAACGGAATTTGAAAGATTTAAACTTCGTGCAGATGAATCGTTTATCATCGGAATACGAACACAGTCGTCCTTGTGTGTGAACAGCAAATCCTCGGGAAGTCCCTTGGTTTCCTTACCGAAGAAGAGATAAACATCATCGTGATACTCAACATCTGTGTGCTTGTTGAGTGCTTTTGTGGTGAAAAATCTGTATTCTCCGTCGGGATTTTTCTCGAAAAAGTCATCGAGATTTTTGTAGTATGTAATGTCGAGCAGATGCCAGTAATCAAGTCCTGCTCTTTTTAATTTTTTGTCGTCAATTTTGAAGCCCATCGGCTCAACTATATGAAGTCTTGTTCCTGTTGCCGCACAGGTACGGGCGATATTGCCTGTATTCTGCGGAATTTCGGGCTCTACAAGAACTATATTTAAAGTTGCCATTATTTTACCGCCTTTATCAGTTCTGCAATCTTTGGTTCAAAGCATAAGCCGTATTTGTGTTCAGTTTCCATCTTATCGGTGTATTCGACGCATTTGCAGGTAAATCCCATTGCAATCTGAACGGCATCGGTGAATTGCTTCCCGCTCATAACAGCAGAGGTAAGTGCGGCGGCAAAAACATCTCCCGTTCCGGGGAATCTGCCTTCAACCTTCGGAGTAAAGAAAAGATTTGCATTTCCGCTGATACTGTCATAAACAGCACAACCGATTTGCTCGTCACCGAAGTCCACACCTGTGATGACAATCTGCCTTGCACCGATGTTTCGCAGATTGAATAATAAATCCTTGATTTCGTCAAGTGTATGTGTACCGCTTGTAGGCTCTTTACCCGTCAGAAGCTGTGCTTCGGTAACATTCGGAACAATGATATCTGCCATCGAGCAGAGGAAACGCATTTCGCTGATAAATGTGCCGTCAATTCCCGAATAGAATTTGCCGTTGTCACCCATAACAGGGTCAACGATTGTAAGAGTATCACTCTTTTTAAAGTCCATAAAGAATCTTCTGACACATTCAGCCTGCTCGTAAGAAGCGAGATATCCGCTGTAGATGCAGTCAAATCTGATGTCGAGTGCCTTCCAATGATTAAAAATATCGTCGAGTTTGTCAGTAAGGTCAGTGCGGACGAAACCGTCAAATTCACTGTGAGCAGAGAAAATACCTGTCGGCAGGGGAACGGATTCAAAACCGCAGGCAGAGATTATCGGCATTGCGGCGGTGAGCGAGCATCTTCCGATACAGGAAAGGTCGTTAATTAATGCTATTTTTTTCTGTTTTTCCATTATAATCAACTCCGAAAAATAAACATTTTTATTATATCACAAGTATATGCAAATCGCAACCGGTTAAAATAATAACAATAAAATTTTACGGAGGTAAGCTATGAAAAGCTCAACATCATCCATGATGAAAACAATCGGTGTCGGAATGTTGGTCGGCGGAGCAACAGCAATTCTAAGCGGAACAATGTTCGGCGGCAAGAACAAAAAATATAAGAAAATGGCACAGAAGGCAATCAAAACCGCAGAAGACTTCGTTGACGGCTGGATGTAAGAAAAAGCAGTAACCACGGCGGTTACTGCTTTTTTGCAGGTCAGATATGTTTTAGCATCCCTCTTGAGAGGGTGGCATTGCTTCTCAATGCCACCTTCTCGCTGTGGCTCGGTCAC
>DCGX01000055.1 GCA_002315505.1 Ruminococcaceae bacterium UBA1767 | reverse complement strand
TCATATACACAGTTAAATAATTGAAAAATTCTATCACGAAAGTGGTAGAATTTTTTTATTATGATTGACTATTTTTTGTAATAATACTATAATTTGATTAGTTTAAAAAATAGGGTGATGTTATGAAACTTTTAAGTATAGGAAACAGCTTTTCGCACGATGCACATAAATGGTTGCATCAAATTGCCGAAAGTGTCGGTGAGGATATTTGCTGTGCAAATCTTTATATCGGTGGTTGCTCACTTGAAACGCATTGGAAGAATTTTCAAAGCGGTGCTGACGAATATGACTACGAAATCAACGGCGAATTTCAGGAAAGAATAAATCTGCCGAAGGCACTCGTAAAAGAAAATTGGGATGTAATCACCCTGCAACAAGCAAGTGGCTTCAGTGGAATTTTCAGTTCCTTTGAACCATACTTGTCAAATCTTTTAGCAGAAATTAAAAAAGTACAACCAAACGCAAAAATATATCTGCACAAAACATGGAGCTATGACACGGGTTCGGGACATCCCGATTTTAAAAATTACAATTTTTCCGAAAGAGAAATGTACGATGCTATCACCGAGGCTTATAACGATGCAAGCGAAAAAACGGGACTTCCGATTATCCCGACAGGTGATGCGGTACAGTATATCCGTGAAAATGTAAAAGAATTTGACATGAAAAACGGCGGAATGACTCTCACAAGAGATAGCTTTCATTTAAGCTATATTTACGGTCGGTTTGTCGGAGGACTTGTGTGGCTAAGAGCATTGACGGGAATTGATGCCGACAAAGTAACCTTTGTACCGAAAAAAGACGGATACGAAACCGACGAAAGAATAATTGAAACTTTGAAAAGAACTATTACGGAATTAGGATGATTTTATGAATACAAAATTTGAACTGAATGAGAATTTTGCAGAGACCTTTTATGCCAATTCGGGCAAGACAACTATTGAACGCATTGCTCTCGGTATGCTTGCAGAGGCAGAGAACTACCCTGTAACATTTTACGATAAAACTATGCTTCCGTCGGTTGATTGTTGTGTACCCGACAGAGCATTTATTCATCCGTGGGCATTCGGAATAAACTACAATAAAGATAGTTTCAATAAAAAAGTTAAGGCGAATCCCGAAAAGAGAGATGCCTATTATTCTCTGCGTGACGAGATGATTAAATATTGCAACGAGGAGCAGTGGCAGAATGGCAGAATTCAGGAATATATAACATTCCAGGAGAATGACTTGTGCTGGGGCGGTAACTGGATGGGACACGCCAACCCCGATTTTGCAAGAATACTCCGACTCGGTACTGACGGAATGAGAGCATATATCGAGGAGTGCAGAGAGAAAAATCCCGATAAAGACGGCTTTTACAATGCCTGTAAAATCACAATGGATGCCCTTGATGTAATCGGCAGAAATGTTCGCAAAACCGCACTCGAAAACGCAGAGAACGAAGCTGACGAAGGTAGGAGGGCGGAATTTTTGAGAATAGCGGAAGTGTTTCTGAAAATACCAATGCAGCCGTGCTATGATATGTATTCTGCCGTAATGTGCTTCTGGGTTATTTTCACCCTGCAAAATGCAGATTCACCGGGTAACTTTGACAGATATATGTACGAATATTTCAAGAAAACAGATATGGAAGAAAACCGTGCTTTGATAAGAAGAATGCTTGAGGGCTTCCAGCTTCACCGCTCGTGGAATTTGTGTATTTCGGGTAGTGACGAAAATTGGAATGACACCACAAATGAGCTTTCGTATATGCTTTTAGAAGAAATTACAAAAACAGGTTACAACACGCCTAATCTTACAATGCGCACGCATAGAAATACTCCGGAAAAGCTGTGGAAGCTCGCTGTAAAAAGTATTGCACAGGGTACGGGACTTCCTGCTTTGTACAATGATGAGATTGTTTGTACTGCACTTGAAAAGCTCGGAATTACACCCGAGGACAGTCATCAGTATTGTATGAACGGATGCAATCAGATTGATATATTGGGCAAGTCGCACATGGGACTTGAGGACGGTGAGGTTAACCTCGGCAAGGTGCTTGAAATCTGCCTTCACAACGGCAATAATATGCTTTTTGATGAACCGAGAAAACTCCTTGAGCCTTTTGGAAACGCAAGAGAATGTAAGAGCTTTGACGAGTTGCTTGAGCTTTATTTTAAATATCTTGACCATGTATGTGATGTCTTGGTTGATGAAGCAAATATCAGTACAGAAATGTATACAAAAATCAATCCGAACACAATTCGCTCGATTCTTATCGAGGGTTGTCTTGAAAAAGGAATCGACTACAAGGCCGGCGGACCGAAATATAACCACGCACAGATTCTTCTTGAGGGAATTGCAGATACTGCGGACTCCTTGTGGGCAATCAAAAAGTTAGTTTTTATCGAGAAAAAATACACAATGAATCAGCTTGTTGATGCACTCGAGGATAATTTTGAAAACTGGGACGACCTTTATCACGATTGCAAGACGAGTGAAAAATTCGGCAATGATATTGACGAGGTTGATTCGATTTGTGCCGAGGTTGTTAATCACTTCAACCGTTATTTAAAGACAAAAAAGTGTGCAAGAGGCGGAGTTTACACAGGTGGTTGCAGTACCTTTGATCGTGCCGCAGACCGTGGAATACACACTTCCGCATTGCCGAATGGCAAGAAAAAGGGCGAGGATAATTTTGCTGACAGTATTTCCGCAACACCGGGCTGCGATGTCAATGGCCCGACAGCCGCAATTCTTTCCTGTCTTAAATATGACCAGACAGAGCCTTGCTCCGGCTTTGTAACACAGCTGAAATTCACAAAGTCTCTTTTTAATACGGAGAAGGGACAGGATGCTTTTATTACTCTTGCAAAGACTTATTTTGAAAACGGCGGTCAACAGCTTTCAATCAATGTTGTTGACAGAGATACTCTTCTTAAAGCACAGAAGGAGCCTGAGAAATATAAAAGTCTTGTTGTGCGTGTAGGTGGATTCAGCTCATATTTCTGTGACCTTGATGAGGATTTGCAGAATAATGTTATTGCTCGCTCGGAGTTTTCGATATGAATGCCGTGATTTTTAATGTTCAGCGTTTTTCCGTTCACGATGGTGACGGAATCCGCACTACCGTTTTCTTTAAGGGTTGTCCGCTTCGCTGCCTGTGGTGTCACAATCCCGAATCGCAGTCAAAAGAAAAACAGCTGATGTTTTATAAAAACAAATGTGTCGGATGCGGAAAATGTTTGTCATTGTGCGGTGCAAGAGGAGTTGAAAACGGGCTGAAAATTGACAGAACTCAATGTGTTCTTTGCGAAAAATGTGTGAATGTATGCAGTGTGGGTGCGAATAAAATTGCGGGTACGGAAATGACCGTGGATGAAATTATCTCGACTGTGAAAAGAGATAAAGTTTTTTATAAAGATAAAGGCGGACTTACACTTTCGGGCGGTGAGCCGTCAATGCAACCGAGTGCCGCACTTGAGATTATCGAAAAAGCAAAGGCTGAGGGGATTAATACTGTAATCGAAACCTGTGGCTTCGGAAATGCGGAATTCTTCAAAAAATCCGCACAGCTCGGTGCGACATTTTATTATGATATTAAAGCTGTTGACCGTGAAAGGCACAAGACTCTCACGGGTCAGTACAATGACGTGATTCTTGAAAATCTTGATATGCTGTTTTCACTTGGCGCAAGGGTTGTTTTACGTTTGCCGTTAATTCCTAATGTGAATGATTCAAAGCAAGACCTTTATTTACTGCGTGAATTCCTCAGCGAAAACAAGGATAAATATATCCGTGCGGAGATAATGAAATATCACAATCTGGGTATTTCAAAGGCAAATGCTCTCGGGGTGAAGTATTCGATGAGTGACGAAAACGCAACAGATGCGCAGGCTGAATCGTGGCTTGATATGCTCGGCAGAGATGAAAATAATGTCGTGTTAGATTGATAAAATCAAAAAAACTCTTGATTTTTTATGGTCAATGTGTTAACATATCGTAAAGTTAATAAATTTGATAGAGGTGCATTGCATTATCAGTACAGCTTGTCTATGGATTTTGGCAAAGTCTACGGCTTGCTCGAAAGGAATGGGTGCCGAAGGAAATCCTGCCGAGGTTTGCCTGGTAGTTGGGAATAATATCTTACCTACTGTCGCTTATGCGGAGAGCTATCTTTATTATCCATTATAGTGTTATTTTGTGGATTTATATCGATAGTCGATGCAAGTCGGCTATTTTTTATTGCTTAAAATTAATTACGGAGAGATTGAATTATGGGAAAACAAAGTATTTTTCAGGGTGTAGCAACAGCGCTTATCACACCGCTTAACGAGAACGGAATCGATTACGAACAGTTTGGCAGAGTTATTGACTGGCAGATTGAGCAGGGCATAAATGCTCTTGTAATCTGCGGTACAACAGGTGAAGGCTCAACACTCAGCGACGAGGAGCACAGAGATGCTCTTGAATTCGCTGTTAAGCGTGCAAACGGCAGAACAGCTATGATTGCAGGCACAGGCTCAAATGATACTGCATATGCTATTGACCTTACAAAATTCGCCTGTGATATCGGTTATGACGGAATGTTGCTTGTAACACCTTACTACAACAAGGCTACACAGAACGGTCTTATCAAGACATTCACAGCTATTGCTGATGAAAGCACAAAGCCGTGTATTCTTTACAATGTTCCTTCAAGAACAGGTGTTAACATCGAGCCTGCAACATATGGTGTGCTTGCAGACCATCCGATGATTACTTCCATCAAAGAGGCTAACGGCAATCTTTCGAAGATTATGGAAACAATGCAGATTGTCGGTGACAGACTTGATTTATATTCAGGTAATGACGATCAGATTGTACCGATTCTTTCAGTCGGCGGCAAGGGTGTAATTTCTGTTTTGTCAAATGTTTTGCCGAAGGAAACAGTTGCAATGTGCAACAAGTTCTTCGATGGTGATTTGAAGGGCGCAATGAAAATGCAGCTTGATATGCTGCCGCTTATTAACGCACTCTTCTGTGAGGTTAATCCTATCCCTGTTAAGGCTGCTATGGCAGCAATGGGCTACTGCGACGATTATCTTCGTCTGCCGCTTACACCGATGGAGGATGCTCACAAGGAAAATATGCTTCGCTTAATGCGTGAACAAGGATTGAATGTATAATGAAAATTTTACTTAACGGTGCGTGTGGCCGTATGGGTAAGGAAGTTGAAAAGTTGGTTGATGCTTCTGAAGCTCACGAAATTGTTGCGAGAGTGGATAAATTCGCAACAGACGGCACAATATATAATAATATCGCAGATTTCAGCGGTAAGGCTGACGTGATTATTGATTTTTCAAATCATCTCGGCACGGCTGAGCTTATGGATTATGCGGTTAAAACAAACACTCCGACAGTTGTCTGCACAACAGGACATACCGAGGATGAGCTGAAGATGATTGAGGACGCTTCAAAATCCGTTGCAATCTTCCACAGCGCTAATATGTCACTCGGTGTTGCTCTTTTGATTGAGCTTGCTGTTAAGACGGCCGAGGTTATGGGGGAAGCAGATATTGAAATTGTTGAAACTCATCACAACAGAAAGCTCGACGCTCCGAGCGGAACAGCTTTGATGATTGCGAAGAAAATTCAGCAGGTAAGAGAAAAATCAGCCCTCAAATTCGGACGTTCGGGTCAGGATAAGAGAGAAAAGAATGAAATCGGCATTCATGCTGTCCGTCGTGGAAACATCGTCGGAATTCACGAAGTTCTCGTTTCGACTGACAGCCAGACAATTACCCTTAAGCATGAGGCACATTCACGTGCATTATTTGCAGAGGGTGCTGTTTCTGCGGCAGAGTTTTTGTACTCAAAGGACGCAGGAATGTATGATATGAACAGTATAATCAGGGAGTGATTTCAGATGATAAGAATAGGTATTGCAGGCTACGGCAATCTCGGCAAGGGCGTTGAGGCGGCCGTATACAACAATCCCGATATGGAGCTTGTTGCGGTTTTCTCAAGAAGAGATCCGTCAACCGTAAAAATCAGAACAGAGGGTGTTCCTGTTGTCGAATTCAGCAAAATGGCTGACTACAAGGACAAAATTGATGTAATAGTTAACTGCGGCGGAAGTGCTACGGATTTGCCTGTTACCACACCCGTTATTGCAGAGAATTTTAACGTAATTGACAGCTTTGATACTCACGCAAGAATTCCGGAGCATTTTGAAAATGTAAACGCAAATGCAAAAAAAGGCAACAATGTTGCGGTTATTTCAGTTGGCTGGGACCCGGGAATGTTCTCGCTTAACCGACTTTATATGAATGCTATTCTTCCGAACGGAAACGATTATACATTCTGGGGCAGAGGAGTCAGCCAGGGACATTCCGATGCTATACGCAGAATTGACGGAGTAGTTGATGCACGTCAGTACACAGTACCTGTTGAGAGTGCTGTACAGAGTGTACGTAACGGTGAAAATCCTGTTCTTACAACAAGACAGAAGCATACACGTGAATGCTACGTTGTTGTCGAGGATGGTGCAGATAAGGCACGAATTGAGAATGAAATCAAGACAATGCCTAACTATTTTGCAGATTATGACACAACAGTGAATTTCATTTCTATGGAAGAGCTTCGTGAAAAGCATATGGGTATTCCTCATGGCGGAAGTGTTATCCGCAGTGGCTTTACAGGTATGGACAACAGTACAAAGCATACTATCGAGTACAGCCTTAAGCTGGAGTCTAATCCTGAATTCACAGGAAGTGTACTTGCTGCATATGCAAGAGCGGCTTACAAGCTCAACAAGAATGGTGAGAGTGGCTGTAAGACAGTATTTGATATTGCACCTGCAATGCTTATGGTTGAAGATGCAGACTATCTCAGAGCACATATGCTTTAATAAGGAATTTTTAAAATGATTTGTGATAATATTAAAATAAATGAAAACGGTAACCTTGAATTTGCAGGATATGACACGGTCGAGCTTGCAAAAAAATACGGTACACCGGCATATATAATGGACGAGAACAAGATTCGTGAGAAATGCCGAATATACAAAAGTGCAATGGCTGAATTTTTCGGCGGTGAGTCAATGCCCTTGTTTGCGAGTAAATCTCTTTGCTTTAAACGAATTTATGAGATTATGCGTGAAGAGAATATGGGTATTGATGTTGTGTCACCGGGTGAACTTTTCACTGCTGTGAAGGCAGGCTTTCCGATGGAAAGAGCATATTTTCACGGCAACAATAAGACGGATTTTGATATTGCTTTTGCGATGGATAACGGCATCGGACATTTTGTCTGCGACAATGCGGACGAGCTTGAGGCTATCAATGCCGAAGCAGGCAAGAGAGGAATAAAGCAGAAAATTATTATCCGTCTTACCCCGGGAATTGACCCTCATACCCACGCTAAAATTTCAACCGGCAAGGTTGATTCGAAATTCGGTGCGGCTATTGAAACAGGTCAGGCAAAGGAGCTTACTGAGATTGCTCTGTCGAAGGAAAATATTACTCTTGACGGTTTCCATTGTCATATCGGTTCGCAGATTTTTGAGTGTGAGCCATTCTGCGATGCGGCAAAAATAATGGTGGAGTATATTTCACAAATTAAAAAAGACATGGGTTATGAAATAAAAATTCTCAACCTCGGCGGCGGAATGGGTGTTCGCTATGTTGAGAGTGACCCCGAAATAGATTACTCTGCAAACATTAAAAGAATTGCAGAGTTTGTAAAGGCAGAATGTGAGAAAAACGATATCACAATGCCGACAATATTAATGGAGCCGGGCAGAAGTATTGTTGCCGATTCGGGTATGACACTTTATACCGTCGGTGGCTGTAAGGAAATCAAGGGTTTCAAGAATTATGCTTCGATTGACGGCGGAATGCCCGATAATCCGAGATATGCGTTGTACCAGTCGGATTATACGGTTATCACCGCAAATAAAGCGGACAAGCCATGCGATTACGAATGTACAATTGCAGGCCGTTGCTGTGAAAGCGGTGACCTTATCCAGGAGGGCGTTAAAATTGCGAAGCCTGTCCGTGGCGATATCATTGCCGTGCTTACAACGGGAGCATATAATTACGCAATGTCATCGAATTATAATGCAATATGCAAGCCTCCTGTTATTATGCTCGACAGCGAAAAGGATTACGTTGCCGTGCGTAGAGAAACATTTGAAGATTTGATAAAATGTCATAAATAATGAAAAAAGGACTACCGCATTTATATCTGCGATAGTCCTTATTTTATGCTTGTGTAAAATATTTAACTATGCTGTCGCCCATTTCAAGACCGCCGTCGGTGAAATTGAAGCCTGCATTCATAAGCAACGCACCTGAATAAATTTCGTCGGTATCGTTGTCCCTGTACATTTTATCGGGGTCAAGTCCCTTCAGCCTTATGTGCAAAAATCTGTGCGGTGTGTTGTTCTTGATAATTACCGTAACAAGAGCTTCGGTTTTGTTCTTCGCAACATAGCTCCACGCACATTTGAATTCATCATCTGTAGGAGCAATTAGTCTGTAAAGCTCGCCGTAGTGAATCACATTGTAGTATTTGTGGAATTTCTCCGACTCGGTTTTAACAAGTGCCTTGTCTTCTTCACTCATTTCATTCGGGTCAAGCTCATATCCGAACGTACCTGCCATTGCAACGGCAGATTTCGTTTTTATTCCGGCTCTTTTACTTGCGGAAACGTGAGCACCCATAGCCGAAGCAGGGTAGCACATCGAAGTGCCGAACTGAATTGTAAGTCTTTCAATTGGGTCGGTGTTGTCCGAGCACCATGCCTGTGGCATATAATAAAGCATACCCGGGTCAAAACGACCGCCACCGCCCGAACAGCTTTCAAAAAGAATTTCGGGAAATGCCGATGTGATTCTGTCCATAAGCTCGTATGTGCCGAGAATAAAGCGGTGGAAAAATTCTTTTCCGTGAGCCTTGTCAAGCTGCATTGAGCCTGCTTCACAAATTGCTCTGTTGTAGTCCCATTTTACGTAGGCAATATGGTTCTTTGAAAGCACATCATACATCTGACCGAATATATTGTCACGAACGTCCTTACGTGTCATATCAAGTACATACTGCTGTCTTGCGGGTGAAATCGGTCTGCCTTCAATATGAACACACCAATCAGGATGTGCTCTGTAAAGGTCAGAGTCGGGTGAAATCATTTCAGGCTCATACCAGATACCGAATTCCATACCTTCAGCATTTACTCGTTCAATAACGCTCTTTAAACCGCCCTTGAGCTTGTTTTCGTTGACGTACCAGTCGCCGAGTGATGAATCATCACGATTTCTGTAGCCGAACCATCCGTCGTCCATAACGAGAAGCTCGCAACCGAGCTGTTTTGCCTGTTTTGCATAACGAACAAGGGTGTTGTCATCAAAGTCAAAGCCCGAGCCTTCCCAGCTGTTGATCAGAAGTGGTCTTTTCTTCTTTTTCCATGTGCCACGTATAAGATTCTCCGAGTAAAGCTCGTGGAAGGTGCGGCTCATTTTACCTGTACCGCAATCGGAATAAACCATAACTGCCTCGGGTGACTGAAAGCTCTCGCCCGGTTCAACAACCCATGTAAAATCAATCGGATTTATACCCATGACAAGGCGTGTACATTCAAAATAGTCTGTTTCGATATCAATCGCAAAGTTACCGCTGTAAACAAGATTAAAGCCGTAAGCATTACCGAAATCCTCGCTGCCGCAATCGTCAACGAGTGCCACAAACGGATTGTGATTGTGACTTGATGAGCCACGTTTACTTGCAACGGATTGAATACCATGAGCAAGGTGACGTGTTTCAACGGTTCTTTCCTTTGACCATACTCCCGAAAGATTAATCATATTGTAGTTCATTGACGGAAGATTAATACAACAGCTTGCAATTTTCTCGATTTCAAAGGCTTCACTGCCCGTGTTTTCAACCTTTACACTCTGCGTTATTGCACTGACATTTTTGAAGGCTGTGTAATAAAGTGTGACCTTTGCACCCGTGAAGCTGTCAAGTGTGTCAATTTCAAGAGTCTGTGCCTCGTCATCTGTGTTGCAGTAGGTTGAAGGCAATCCATCGAGCTTTGGCTTGCCGTTATATATTCTGTGCCCGATATAACGAATGTCGGTTGTTGTGTGTCCGCCGCTGTCCTTGATTGAAAGTGCGGCGAGGCGAAAATCACCCGAGCCGTTGCAGGAATATTCCATCGGCTGAATGTCGAGCGAAAATTCGTTATCGGAGCAGCCTGCAACATTCGGCGAAATTGATGCAAAACCACCTCTGTAAGCGAGCTTCAGAAGATTATCGTCGGGGATTTTCTTTCCGTAATATAAATGAACAAGAAAATTCTGCTCAAATATTCCGATAGCATATGTCGAGTCGAGCGAATCTATTTTAAAAATTCTTTTTTCTTCGTTAAATGTAATAGGCATAACATCATCCTTTCTTTTGATATTCTATCATAACACGAAAATTTCGTCAATTCTTGATTGAAGACAATAAGTGTGTTATAATCACTGTAATTTATATTTTAAGGTGAAAAATATGAGCGAAAATATTCACAAGAATCACAGACAAAGAGCAAGGGAAAAGTATCTCAAAAACGGAATTGAGAATTATCACGATTATGAAATTCTCGAGCTTTTACTTTTTTACGGAATTCCGTACAAGGATACAAATGAGCTTGCACACAAGCTGATTGAGAATTTTAACAGCATTAACGGTGTGCTTGATGCACCGATTGAAGAGTTGATGAAAATTGACGGTATCGGTGAAAATGCCGCAACAATGATAAAATTAGTACGTGATATTTCGCAGAGATATAATTCAAATATTATCGCTCAGAAAACAAATATTAATACAATGACAAAGCTATCCGATTTTCTTTCTATGAAATATATGGGTGAGAAAAATGAAATAGTTTATCTTGTGTCGCTTGATGCACACGGCAGGCTTGATAAATGTATCAAGGTTTGCGATGGCGCACCAGATACAGCTCTTTTGGATAAGAGAAAAGTTGTGAAAATTGCCTTAAATAATGAAATGATGAATATTGTTGTGGCTCACAACCATCCGAAGGGCTTTGCAGTTCCCTCAGCGGCTGATATCATGTCGACAAAAGAGATTGTTGGAGTTATGCGAACAGTCGGTGTTAACGTAATTGACCACATAATTGTTGCTGAGGATGGCACATTTTCAATGGCGGAGAGTAAAAAATACAGCTCATTGTTCATCTGACGCAGTTTCCTCAACAGAAAATTCAACACGTCTGCAGATATTCTCAAAGCACGAATATGTACCTTTGATTGTGATTGAATTATCATCTTCAATCAGCTCAATATTTTTTGAAATGATTTGTGTATGAAGAGTCTGATTGTATTCCTTAAGTGCGAAGTCTTCCATTGCCGTAAGCAGAGTAAATTCTCTGCCTGCGGTTATTTTTTGTCCGAAATTTGTATATGTGATTTTTTTATAACCAAACGGCAGACGGACATCGTTGATTACGGCAGTGTTGAAATCAGTGTAAATTATTACGGCTTTTTTATCGGGAATAAACGGATAAGTCAGGCCTGAAAAATACAGTGAATAGAAATTTTTCTGATTAATTTTCTGATAACATTGCTTGTATTTAGTTGTACTTTCAATTACATTTGTTGTTCGTGCAACCACATAGCCGTCAGAGTCGTCAAAAAGATTTTCCTGTATTCTGTTTTCACGGATTCCGCTTATAAGAAGATTGCCATTTAACACTGTCTGACCCGGTTTCACCTTTGCAATACCCTTGTACGGCTCAACAATTTCGATTTGTCCGTCCTTTAAAGCAACGATATTTGATGTGCCTTCTCTGACTTCAATTTTTGGCTTGCTGACTACCTCTCTGACTTCAATTACAGCCTTGCAACCACGTACGTTTATTGTTGCCCACGAGATATCGGGTAGCTTTGAGAGTGCATTGATGCGGATTTCATTTGAATTGAGCTTTGAAAATTTACAACCCTGAGTAAGACCTGCCTGTGAAAAGGCATCCCGGATTTCGACAGAGCTTACCGTACTGTTTCCGTTAACATCAATTATCCATGCTCTTCCCGAAAAAAATGTCAATCCGAATGAAAAAATAAGTATTCCTATACCAAGACCTATTCGGTTTTTATATTTTCTTATAACAAACGGCAGTCCCTTTTTTCTGCCGACGGACAGCTTCATTCCGCTTTGTACGGCAGGAGTACGGATTTTTAAATATCCCTGCAGATTTGTTTTTGCGGTTATGTATTCGCCGTGTTTTTTAATGTCCCACAGCGGTATTCCCTGTGCGGTACAAAGATTAATAAACCGCTCAATAAATCCGCCTTCGGCACGTATTGAAACATATCCGAAAATTAAATGTAAGAGCTGAAATATCATAACTACCTCATCATGAAAATTCTATTGCGACAATTATGCCCTCGATGATTGCCTGCTGACAATCAAGCGATTTTATTGTAAGCCCGTTACCGCTGATGCTTATATTGTTTCTGCCGGTATTAAGTCTGATAATATCTTCTCCGTATTCAAGTACACCCCTGCATCCGTCAACCATAGCACAACAGTTTGAAACAATTTCAATGTGACTGCAGTTTGAGCATACGTCATCGGGAATCTCCAGCTTTTCACAGATTCTGTGCGAAAACGGAGCGTTATATTGTCTGATATCTTTTCCTGCCATAAGCTCACCTATCATATTATTAGATTATTTCCTCATATATATTTACGGGTGATTTGCGTGAATAAGTACAAATTAAAGGCTTTTATTTTTTTAACATTGGCTGTGAGTTTTTCTGTATTAATGTTTCGTTATCCGTCTGTTTTCAGCGAAGGAGTTCAAAGCGGTCTTTCGCTATGTGTAAAAACGATAATTCCGTCACTTTTTCCGTTTATGGTTGTGTCCGAATTTCTTGTTTTGTCGGGAACAGGTTCTGCTGTCGGTGAAAAACTGACGGCACTTACAAGACTTATTTTTAAGCTTCCGGGATGCACGTCATGTGTAATAATGATGAGCTTAATCGGTGGATTTCCTGTTGGTGCAGGTATGACGGCAAGACTTGTTGAAGAAAAATATATAACGAAACAGCAGGGCAGAAGTATGCTGATGTTCTGCTTGAACTGTGGACCTGCATTTTCGGTTAGTGCAGTTGGAATTGCTATGCTCGGGAGTAAAAAAATCGGAATAATCATTTATACATCTCTTGTTATTTCTTCACTTTCCGTCGGCTTTGTG
Source organism: Ruminococcaceae bacterium UBA1767 (assembly GCA_002315505.1). Lineage (GTDB taxonomy): Bacteria > Bacillota > Clostridia > Oscillospirales > Acutalibacteraceae > CAG-488. Next base: position 21,270 of record DCGX01000055.1, on the reverse strand, counting down.
ACAAGATTTTTCGGCAAGGGTGAAGCCGATATTTTAATTAAAACGAGGAGCGATATTAACGGTGGTGCGATTATCTCTTCAGTTAAAAATTCCGTTAATGCCATGCTTTCAATCTGTGCATGGGTGGTCTTGTTTTCCTGTGTCGGTAGCTTTGTTGACCTTTTGCCGATGAATGAAAAAATGAAGGCGGTTATATTTTCGCTTTTTGAGGTTACAAACGGATGTAAAACAACTTCGGATGTCTTGCCTGTATTTGCCATTGCAGGTGTAATCGGATGGTCAGGCTTTGCCGTGCATTGTCAGGTGTATGAGCATCTGAAAAAATGTGAAATGCCGTACGGAAGATTCCTTTTGGGAAGACTGTTGAACTCGATAACCGCAATGTCGGTCTGCTTCGGATTATTAAAGCTGTTTCATTGCGAAACGAACGTAGTTTTACTCAGTTCAAAGGTGATTGCACAGCCGTATTCGGTATCGCTTCCGTCTGCTGTTGCAGTAATAATGCTCGTATTATTTTTAATTGCAGATAATGACCTTGCAAGAAACAAACAAGTATGCTATAATGAGCACATCTGAGGTGACGTTTATGAGAAAAGGATTGTATAATTCAAAGGATATTCAGCCTGCCTGCAAGCTATGTTCATACGGAACAATCGTAGAGGGTGACGACAGTGTCCTTTGTGAAAAAACAGGAATAAGAATGCCGAACTCAAAGTGTAAGCTATTTAAGTATGACCCGCTTAAGAGAGTACCTCTTCGCAAAATGAAGATGGGCGGATTTACAAAAGAAGATTTTGAATTATAAGGAGAAATCAAGATGAAGAAATTTTTAAGTGTTTTATTAGCAGTAGTTATGTTTGTTTCGGCAGTACCAATGCTTTGCGTAACTGCGTTTGCCGTTAACGGCACTACATACTATGTCGATTCCGAGAACGGTAACGACACTAACAACGGCTTGACACCGATTACGGCATTTAAGTCTTTGGCGAAAATCAACACAATGACCTTTAGTGCAGGTGACACAATTCTCTTGAAGGCAGGCGAAGAATTTCTGTCTCCGTTTGTTCCGCAGGGCAATGGTACACAGAGTAATCCTATAACTATTTCAAGCTACGGCACAGGCGAAAAACCGCTTGTTAAATCCGAAGACGGCTATGTTTTGACAATCGTAAACATTTCTCATTGGGTTATTGACGGCTTGAGCTTTACTGCACCGAATGCAAGAGGAATTGCAGTCGAAAGTGTCGGCGACAATGCAATCACAGAAGATATTACCATTGATAATTGCTACATTTACGATATTTCTTTGGAAAACGATTCGACTCATGCCGCAGGAATAAGCATTGACTCGAACGGTTACCATTCAAAGGTTAAGGGCTTGCATGTTAACAACACAACGATAGACAATATGTTTTGGGGTATTCACAGTGTAGGCTGTAGCGTTGAGAGAACTTCATCGAATTACGAGTCTCCAGAGCTTTCATACAACAGCGACATTCTCTTTGAAAATCTTATAATTAAGAATGCTAAAAACGGCGGAATTGTTATCGGTTCAATGGTAAATTCGACAGTTAGATATTGCAGAATTTTAGATTGTGCAACTGCTAATGACTCGGCACATGCGGCATTGTGGATGCACCATTGTGACAACATCCTTGTCGAGTATTGTGAAATTGCAGGCTCAAGAAATCGTCAAGATGGTATGACAATCGACTTTGACGGTTGGTCAACAAATAGTACATACGATCACATTTATTCACACGATAATAACAGATTTATAAAGAACTGCGTTTTTGACTACAAGACAAAGAATGCAGGTAACAAGGTTACAAACTGCGTTTCGGTTAACGATAACGATATGATAAATCTTTCTGCCGTAACTCTCATAAGCACAAGCTGTCCGTCGTATTCGTTTATGCACGATTTTACATTCAGCGGAAATACACTTGTTAACGCAACACCGATTTTGTGGCTCTTCACTCCGGGTGTTACAACAGACGGCAACGAGTATGTCGGCGATGTATTTAATTTGATTTTGCACAAAATATTCAATATGCTCGGTATGACAACGGGTGACACATATAAGATGAGCGATACAGATAATGTAAACGCAAAAATCGCAGAAATAACAAGCAAATTGCCTGCATACGATGTATAAATAAGCATTTTTAAGGCTCCTCGTTTTTGAGGAGCCTTAAAATTTGAAACTGATTGTGAGAAAGTTTTCAACATTTTCCACATAGTTTTCCACACCTTTTACCGTGCATATTGTGTTTTGAATGGGAATTGACCCAAATTATGGTGATAAAATCAGTTTTCCACACATATTCCACAAAACTTTCCACATTCAACCGCCAAAAACACGAAAAAAACTCTTGACAAGAAAAACACTATAATGTATAATACATACCTGTAAAGTAAATTGCTTTACAGGTATTGCTTTTGAAAGGAAGTTCGCCGTGGGAAAGAATCTTGATGTTACGATGCTTTTGGATTTCTACGGTGAGATGCTCTCGGAAAAACAGCAGAGCTTTATCAGTTACTATTACAATGATGACCTTTCACTTGCAGAAATTGCAGATAACGAGGGCATAACCCGTCAGGGTGTGCGTGATGCCATTAAGAGAGCGGAAACTCAGCTTTTTGACATGGAGGAGCGGCTCGGTCTGGTTGCCCGATTTCAGGATATGGAAAGCGGTCTTGAGGAAATTATCGCCAAAGCGGATAATATTTCTCAATTAAACCGTGACAATGCATTTTCAAAGGATATCGAGGCTGACGCTCAGCGAATTCGTGAGCTTGCTACCCGAATCCGAGAAAACGAAATTTAAGGTGGTGCAAATATGGCATTTGAAGGTCTTTCTGACAGACTTGAAGCGGCTTTTCAGCGACTGAAGAGCAAGGGTGCACTTACAGAGGCTGATGTTAAGTCTGCGATGCGTGAAGTTCGTCTTGCATTGCTTGAGGCCGATGTAAACTACAAGGTTGCCAAAGATTTTACCGAAAAGGTTACTCAAAGAGCCGTTGGTGAGCAGGTTATGGAAAGTCTTACACCTGCACAGATGGTTATCAAAATAGTTAATGAAGAGCTTACCGAGCTCATGGGTGGTACAAAGTCAAGACTTGCGATTGCGAACCATCCGCCGACAGTTGTTATGATGTGCGGTCTTCAGGGTTCAGGTAAAACTACTCACAGTGCAAAGATTGCACTTCATCTCAAAAATGAAGGACATCGTCCTTTGCTCGTAGCCTGCGATATTTATCGTCCTGCCGCTATCAAACAGTTGCAGGTTGTCGGTGAGAGCATCGGAGTTCCTGTTTTCGAAATGGGACAGATAAATCCCGTTGAGATTGCAAAGGAAGCAATTAAGCTCGCTAAGGATAACGGCTATGATTACGTTTTTCTTGACACGGCCGGTCGTCTTCACATTGATGAAGAGCTTATGAACGAGCTTAAAAATATAAAGGCAGAGGTTAAGCCTCACGAAATTCTCCTTGTTGTCGACTCAATGACAGGACAGGATGCGGTTAATGTTGCAACAACCTTCAATGATGCACTCGGCATTGACGGTATCGTTCTTACAAAGCTCGACGGTGATACACGAGGTGGTGCGGCTCTTTCAACAAGAGCGGTTACAGGCAAGCCGATTAAGTTTGTCGGTATCGGTGAAAAGCTCACAGACCTCGACACATTCCATCCCGACCGTATGGCATCGAGAATTCTCGGCATGGGCGATATGCTCTCACTCATCGAAAAGGCAGAAAGAAGCCTTGATGAGAAGAAGGCAATGGAGCTTGAGCAAAGACTTCGTCAGAACAAGTTCGATATGAATGACCTGCTCGACCAGCTCGCACAGATTCGCCGTATGGGCTCAATCAAGGATACTCTTTCGATGCTTCCCGGTGTTGAGAAGAAAATCAAGGATATTGACATTGATGAGCGACAGTTTGACCGTGTTCGTGCGATAATTGAGTCAATGACTCCGCAGGAGAGGGAAAAGCCGGAAATTATCAATCCGTCAAGAAAGAAAAGAATTGCCGCAGGTTGCGGTCAGCAGATTGAGGATGTTAACAGACTCCTCACTCAGCACAAGCAGATGCAGAAAATGTTCAAGCAGATGAACGGTAAGGGCAAGAAAGGCAAGCGCAGAAGAATGCCCGATATGTCACAGCTCAAAGGCTTTAATATGTAATTCAACACGCATTATCTCACAAGCGTGATTGATATAAAAAGAAATTTATTTTGGAGGAATTTACAATGGTTAAAATCAGACTTCGTCGTATGGGTGCTAAGAAAGCTCCTTTCTATCGTGTAGTTGTTGCAGACTCAAGATATCCGCGTGACGGCAGATTCATTGATGAAATCGGTACTTACAACCCGATGACAGAGCCATCAGAGTTCAAGGTAGATGCAGAGAAGGCAGCTAAGTGGCTTGCTAACGGTGCACAGCCGACAGACACAGTTAAAGAGCTCTTTAAGAAGAACGGCATTATTAAATAAGAAATAAATAAGTCGGAGGTATCCTGCTATGAAAGAATTATTAACACAGATTGCACAGGGTCTTGTTAATGATCCGGATGCAGTTAATGTTACGGTTGATGAGCCGAACGAGGAAGGTATTATAGTATATCACCTTCACGTTTCAGCTGATGATATGGGACGAGTAATCGGCAAGCAGGGTAGAATCGCAAAGGCAATCAGAGTTGTTATGCGTTCTGCTGCTAACCGTAAAGATGAAAAAATTTCAGTAGAAATCGACTAATGAAAAGCAAAAGCCATCGGAATATCCGGTGGCTTTGTTTTCTGCAGAATTTATATTCTGTTAAATATCGATAAAATGAAATTAATAAGACTTGATAAAAATGAAATAATGTCAATGCTTCGGGGATTATTGTCAATTGAATTGACAGTAATCTCTGTTTCTTTTTGCGGAATTTCATACATTGAAAGACCTGCGTCACTCATATTCTGATAATCTGCCTCATCAATATTTCCGTCACGATTGCAGTCTGCAGCGGTGGTGACACTTTTATCCGCTACAATCATTCCGTTTGCAATACACATCGCAATCACCGAGTCGGTCGAGTCGATTTTTCCGTCGCAGTTTACATCACCGAAAATTACAACCTTTGCGGTGTTATAGACGTTTCCGTCCTTGTCAATCAGATTGATTTTTGTTCCCGTGCCGATTGCTCCGCAGGGCTTTTCAAGCTGAATGTTTGGATTACTGAAGGCATTGATAATTGTTTCGTCTGTAAGATTATTCAGATCAAATCCGTAAATCAGTTTGTTTTCGCTGTCAAAAACCAAACCGCTGTCCTCATTGAAAATAAAGCCGTCATACTGCCATATTGCGAAAAGAGTATGCTCACAGGCGGTGATAACCGTGCTTTCATCTGTAATAAAATCCTCTGTGCCGTTTGAATATTCCGACCAGCCGAGGAAGGTATAGCCTGCAACATCCTGCGGAACAGGAACGGAGTAATTATCACCGTAATTTACAGTAGCATCTTCAAAGGTCTGCTTGGTAAATTCATCAACAAAGTGTACAATGACATTTTGTCCGTCAGACCATCGTGCGTACAGGGTGTGGTCTTCTGGAATGTTCACGGGATATATGTTTATTTTCCCGAATTTAATCTCCATTGCAGGGTTTCCGTCAGCATCATACCATCCGACGAAGAACATTCCGTCGAGTGTCGGAATCGGCATCAGCTCTATCGGATAGAATGCCCCGTACCGCACCGAAATATTAGTCACAGAACAACTACCTTCATTCGCATCGAAGGTTACTGTAACATTCCGTGTCTTCCATATTGCGTACAAGGTGTGCTCGTATGGGATTTCCACAACGGATTCTTCTGTAGTCAGCTCATCGGAATTTTCAGTTAAACTCCAGCCAACGAATTCATATCCGTTTTTGCTTGCGGGTACAGGCAAAGCTCCGTAGCTTTCACCATAGTTTACGTAAATATCATTAATCTGCTGATAGGTGGTATTGTCCTTGAAGTGAATCGGGATATCTCTGCCCGAGGACCACTTTGCATAAACAGTATGGTCACGTGCGATTTTTACACTGTAAAAGGAATAGCTTCCCAGAGCATCGACTTTGGCAGGATTTTTGAACTGTGCATCTGTGTACCAGCCGACAAAATACCATCCCTCTTTTTCGGGAATCGGCAGACTCCAGTAGTCGGAATTATATGTCAGCGAAATTGTTTCATCGTCATAACTGCCGCCGTAAGAATTAAGTGTTACTGTATATTCCATTGCGTGCCAGCGAGCATAAGCGGTTGAATAAGTACCATCAAAAATCGTAGTTTCATTAATTTTGGTCCCGCCTGATTTTGCGGTGTACCATCCATCAAAGGCATAGCCCTCTCTTACGGGTACAGGCAATTCTCCGAAGGTTTCACCGACAACAATATTTTCAAAGGTTGTTGAAGCACCGCCATTTGAGTTGAAAACAAAATCTCCGCAGGGCTGACCGGTTTGTGTATTATATCCCATCAGCGACATTGCATCAGATGATTTGAAATAAGTGTTGTTTTTGATTACATAATTCACAGGCGAATTTCTGATTGCATCACAAACCTCATCATTTGTGCAGGCATTATTAGCTGAAATATAAAGAGCCGCAAGACCCGTCACAATCGGCGAGGCCATCGACGTACCTTTTTTCAGCACAAGGTCAGTGGAATTTGAGGTTGAGCCGAGAATATCAACGCCCGGCACAGCAACATCATAAAGACTGCCGTAATTTGAGAATAAGGCAAGCTCGTTCATTTTGTTTCGGTCGCTTGCCATAACACCAATAACATTCGGAAATGCGGCAGGGTAGGCAGGCTCAGTGTCAGAGGACTTTCCGCTGTTACCTGCGGCGGCGATTATTGTACAGCCCTTGGCGTAAGCATAGTTAATTGCTTCCTTTTCTGCAGAGCTTTTGTCTGTACTTCCGAGTGACATATTAATTACGTCAGCACCGTTGTTTGCGGCATAGTGCAATGCACTGACGATGGAAGCAATTGTCATTCTCGCCTCATCGTCAGAAGCCTTAATCAGCATAAGCTCCGAGCCGTATGCAACACCGAGTCCGCCTGTTGTGTTTGCGGACATTCCGACAGTTGAAGCAACGTGAGTACCGTGGTCTGCATTTGTGACAGGCTTGCCGTTAACATAAAGGGTGGGTGATAAATCTGCATTGTTTTCAGCGGCATTCCATCCGTGATTTCCGTTTTCGTCATTCCACAGATTAGTCGGGAAATCCTTTGCATCGAGATTGAAGCCGTTGTCGATAACAGCAACAGTAACATTCTGCCCTGTTGTCTGATACTCTTCCCACGCTTCGGGAATTTTCAGCACGTCGTCGAAGTACCAGTGCTGATTATCAATATAATCAAAGGAGTCGGTAACTTCCGCAGGGACAGTATATTCATACGTTGAAAGAATATAATTCGGCTCGGCATATTCTACTCCGTTTATTTTTTCGAGCTTGTCGCAGGTCGTTATGACATCTTCATTTGTTTTGACAAGATAGTATTCTTCTTCATCAAACACACTTGAAAGCTCTAAAGAATCATCATAGCATTCAATCATAGAGCATGAGCTGATTCCTGCTTCGGTGAGCTGTTGATGAAGGCTGTTTTCAGAAACGCCTGACAGAGTGAGCGGAGGAGTATACTTCAAAATAATTTCGCCGTCAACATAGTTTTTATCTTCGGCAGAAGCACAAATCGGAATTGCAGACATAATCAATGCAATTGCAATCAGTATGCAGATTATTTTTTTCACAAAGCTCACCTCCTGTAAAAAAACAGCGAAGAATCAAACTCTTTCGAGCTGTGATTCTTCGCTTGCGCTCGAATTACTCTGAAATTTTAAGGTTATTTTTACCTGTTTTAATATTGAAACGGAGTGTGTTTTTCTTTCCGTTTTCCTCGTATTCAACAACAAGGTCTTCATTTGTCAGAAATTCTGCACTGAGAATTCTGCACTCAGTCTTTTTAAAGAATTTTTTGAGAAGTTCAATCTCTTTCTCTCCGTAGTCGCCTGCATTGTCGGAAACGAAAAGTACGTCACCGCACATATTATTGATTTTACCGAGAAGAATTTTCTGCTCCATAGTAAATGTAAGATTGTTCTCACGAAGGAAGAAAACATCGGGGTCATTGCAGAAAACTCTCTGATTGAGATGACGGCGGAAAATTGAATTGTTGATAGCATTCTGTGCCGATGGGATTTCCTGGTTGATTCCCATAGCGTTGTAGAATTTTCCTTCATACTTGAGGTCAACATCACAGCTGATACGGCAGGCATCAACCACACCGAAGGACGGGCCAAGCGGTACACCGCAACCGAGAATGAGCTTTTCATCGCCGACACATTCACGTAAGAAATCCATTGCCTCGCACATAATCTGTCCTCTTGACTTGCCGTTTCTCGGCTGCATAGCCTCGGAATAAAGGAAGTCGAGCTTAACCATATCGAAGCCCCAATCGTTAAGAATCACGTCGAAGAAATTACGGATATATTCTCTTGCCTCGTCGTTGTAGATGTCAAACGTATATGCACCACCCCAGCCGACACAACCGAGCAGAGGTTTTCCGTTTTTATTGTTTTTGATGAGCCAGTCGGGATGCGATTTCGCAACAACAGATTTAATCTGTGCGGAGAACGGAGCAATCCATATACCTGCAAGGTAACCTTTGTCGTGTATCCTTTCTGCAATCGGCTTCATACCGTGCGGGAATTTCTTTGCGTTTGGAACTAACCAGTCACCGACATAGCTCTCGTAACCGTCATCAATCTGAAAAATTGAAACGTCATCCTTTGCTCTGTCAAGACCGTCAAGGTCACGCAGAATAATATTCTCATCAATTTTCTGAAAATAGTTATACCATGATGTGTAGCCTGAAAGATGATTGATTTTAGGCTTTCTTAAATTAAGAAGACTGAAATATTTGTCAAATACATCCTCGTATTCGCCGATGAAACGAACGACATTCAAAAGCTCGTATTCACCCTCAACAACAGCACCCTCAACATCTTTTTTAACCGAGAAGCTGTCACAAGGAAAGTTTACTTCAAAAATAGTGTAGCCTGTTCTTTCGTTTAAAGAGCCGAAAAGCTCAACCTTTTTGTTGTATCGGATATAAGAATATGTGTACGAGTGGAACAGACCCTTTTTGCCGTAGGTTTCAAAGTGATAGTCGCCCGAAATACCTGCGAGTCCCTTTGTAAATTCGGAGATGTCGGCAATCTTAGTCATACCATTCATAGTATCGTCTTTTGAATACTCTCTTGATGTTGTCCAGGACTGGTATCCGTTTGCGTAGAAAACCTCATTTGTAGCAAATTTTCTTTCGCAGGAAGCTACGAAGGAAATAAGCTCGATTTTTTTGTTTGCGTTGAGCTTGCAGATGATTTTGTCATCTGTTACGGAGAAATCAAGTTTTGTATCCTGATTTTCGAGGCTGTTTTCAATAATAATATTACCGTTTAATTTATATTTCAATTGTGTAACAAAGTTATACATAAGTATACCCTCCTTTTTCTTAATTTTACCATAAAAAAATCATAATTACAACCATTAAATAATTGACATTTTATAGCATATGATGATACAATATATACATATTTTTACTTAGGAGATACGAAATGTTAGGTGTACTCGTAAATGTTGTGGGAATAGTGTTCGGTGGTCTGGTCGGAACGATTTTCAAAAAGAATGTATCTGAAAAAATATCCACCGCAATTCTGTCTGCAATAGGACTTTGTGTTACATACATCGGCATTTCGGGAGTCTTAAAGGGCGAAAACACACTCGTTGAAATCGTTTCAATGGTAATCGGTACCGCAATCGGTACTGCGATTGATATTGACGATAAAATCAACCGACTCGGAAGATTTGTCGAGAATAAATTCAACAAGGGTGAGAAAAAGGTAAGTCTTGCCGAGGGCTTTGTTTCAGCGAGCTTGCTTTTCTGTATTGGCTCAATGGCAGTTGTCGGCTCACTCAATGCAGGAATTCTGCACGATTATGAGATGCTTTACACAAAGTCCCTGCTTGATATGGTTTCTGCGGCAATGCTTGCATCGTCACTCGGTATCGGTGTTGTGCTTTCGGGTGCTTCGATTCTGCTCGTTGAGGGCTCGATAACTCTGCTGGCAACATTTCTGAGCAATGTGCTCACAGATTCTGCTGTTACCGAAATGACCTGTGTCGGCTCTTTATTGATTGTCGCAATCGGTCTTAATTTAACCGGTATTTCAAAATTCAAGGTCGCAAACTATATGCCTGCAATTATTTTTGCTCCGATTCTCTTGTGGCTTTACAATTTAGTTCCTTTCTTCAAATAAAGGATTTCTCGGAGGACAACTATGGAAAAAACAAAATATTTCACTTCAAAAAAAATAATTATTATTCTTTTAAGCCTTGCAGTGATTTTTGCCGGACTTGCCGTAATAATTCATTTTTCTACGAAGGTCACAAACGAATCCTATGAAAAGTGTATTCTCGGTGACGTTAACGGCGACGGATATATAAATTCCGGTGATGCACTTGAGGTTATTAAAATGCTTACGGGTAATGCAGAGTTGTTTGACAGTCAGCAGAAAAACGGTGACGTAAATGCGGACGGAAAGCTATCTTCGGCAGATGCGCTTATTCTGTTACGTTATTGTATAGGTGATATTGACGATTTGCCGTATACTGAAAAGCCGAGTGAGAATAATCCCACCGTTAACAACAAGTCGATGCTGCTTGAAAACGGCAATTTTACCGCCTCTGCCAAGATTCTTAATGAGTGGAAAAATTCTGACGGAAAGACATCTTATCAGATAAGTATTTCAGCTAAGAACAGTAGTTCAGAGGAAATAACCGACTGGTCAGTAAAGCTGACTCTGAGTGATAAGGTTGAAATTTCAAAGAAATGGGATTGCTCGGCATCAGTTGATGAAAACACAATCTCAATTTCAGGCGAAGACATTCCGACCTCAACGGCTGTCGGATGCGGTCTTATTGTAACTTGTGAAAATGATCTTTCGATCAAAAATATAGAAATGGAGTAATCTGAAATGAAAAAAACATTAAAAGCAGTTTTGTCTGTTGTCTTGGTTTTTGCAATGGTTGCAGGCATCGGTACGGTTGCATTTGCTACTGAGAATTCGATTGATGTAATTCAGGTTGCGGATTTTGACAAGGCCACACAGGCAATCAGTGCAAAGGATCTTGAAAAGGACGAGGTTTATCCTTCAATCATCATTCACGGTATCGGTCAGGCTGATACATATATGCTTGACGAAAACGGAAACCATGCACTTGACGAAGAGGGCGAAGAATTCACAGGATGGCCGATTCATATTGTTGTTAAGCCTATGGTAGTAACTCTTCTTGCTCCGTTACTTCTTTCAATCGGTTTTCAGCGTGATTTAGGTCTTATGGATGCCGCTTATGAAGCAGTTTACAATGCAATGGATCACCTTGCTTATAACGATGATGGTACACCGAAAAATCAGTTTGAGGTTGAAAGCTATGGCGGACGTTCTCTCAAGGAGTGCACACAGGAGGAGAAGGACATAATTTATGATAACGTTCCTCTTATGGACTACACCGACAGAGTAGGCGAGGAGAATCTCTACTATTTCACATACAATTCATTCGGTGATATTTATTCAATCGTTGATGACCTTGAAGCACTTATTGCCAAGGTTAAGAAGGAAACAGGCAAGGACAAAGTTAACCTTATCCCTATCAGCCTCGGCGGTGCTATTGCCGTAGGCTATGTCGGTGAGCATCCGCAGGGTGAAGATATTCATAAACTCGTGTTCATTGTTCCTGCCGCAGACGGTTCTGAAATAGTAGGAAAGCTCATGCTCGGTGAGGTTGATGTCAGCGATGCAGGTCTTTACAGAGATATGTTTACCAAGCTCGTCGGTGAGGATGACTACACAGGTTGGCTTATCAATGTTGCAATTCGTATTCTTCCTAAAAATATGCTCAAGGATTTCCTTAAAACAATCGTAAAAGCATTTACAGATTCTTCTCTTGCGAGAATTCCGACAATGTGGGGACTTGTACCAAGCTCAATGTTTGATGCACTTGCAGAGATTTACCTGCAGGAGGACACGGTTCTTAATGCAAAAATCCGCAAGTTCCACGATGCACAGCTCGCTTTCCTTGATAATCTTCAGAATTATGCAAAGAACGGCGTAAAGATATATGATATTAACGGCTACGGACTTGAGCTTTACAGCCTTGTAGCTTCGGATTGTAACTCGGATAAGATTATCCATTCTTCTTCAACATCACTCGGTGCAACCTTCAGCAAGGTTCACGAAACACTCGGCAGTGATTACAAACAGCAGAAGTACACAGAGTATAATCTTATCTCACCTGACGGACAGGTAGACGCTTCAACCTGTGCATTCCCGTTCACAACATGGTTCTTCGCAAATCAAGACCATGAAGAACTTGCCAATAACGATGTTGTTATCCGTCTTGCAACTGAAATTCTTATTGCAAAGGATATGAACGTTTACTCAACTCCTGAGTACCCACAGTTTAACGGTCACAGAAACAGCGGTGATTTGCAGGACTATATAAAATATGCAAAGACTATCGACCAGACAACACTCACAGCTGAGCAGGCACAGAAGCTCAATGCGGCAATCGAAAACGGTGAAAAGGTTCTTGCGGCAACAATCATTGTTGACGGCGAATGCGAGAACGCAGAACAGCAGCTCAAGGATGTATTTGTTGAGCTCGGCTATAGGGAAGCAGAGGATACAACAAAGGATGAGATTCTCCTGGTTGTATTCAAACTCACAAGTGAACTTCTTTATAACTTCTTCGGACCGAGAGGCTTCTCTGACGCACGAGGAGTGTAACAGAATAAGAATAAGACTGTATCTCAATCGGGATACAGTCTGTTTTTATTATATGAAAATTCTTTATTTAAGCATTTCCTTGATTTTATCAGCGGCATCATAAAGCTCTTTGATTTCCGCAAGCTCAACTGAGCCTTTATCGATAAGTGAAGCAACCTCGCTTCTTATCGGGAGCTTTGCAAGAACGGGAATGTTCATTTCCTTTGCAACCTCATCAATTTTGCTCTCACCGAATACGGAAATCTTCTTACCGCAGTCCGGACACTCGAGATAGCTCATGTTCTCAACAATACCGAGAATAGGAATATTCATCATATTTGCCATGTTGACAGCCTTTTTAACAATCATTGTAACAAGGTCCTGCGGAGTGGTTACAATAACGATTCCGTCAACAGGAAGTGACTGGAACACTGTAAGTGCAACGTCGCCTGTTCCCGGAGGCATATCAACAAACATATAATCAACATCGCCCCAGAAAACCTCGTTCCAGAACTGCTGGATAACTCCCGAGATAACAGGACCTCTCCAGATAACCGGCTGGTCTTCTGATTCAAGCAGAAGATTGATTGACATAAGCTTGATACCTGTGCTTGTTTCGGCAGGAAGAAGTCCCATTTCGTTCTGCATTGCGGGACCCTTTGCCCCGAAAGCCTTCGGAATTGAGGGGCCTGTAACGTCTGCATCGAGGATAGCACACGAATTTCCTTTGACCTGCATGGCTGTGGTAAGCATTGATGTGACGAGTGACTTGCCAACTCCGCCTTTACCGCTTACAACACCGATAACCTTTTTTACATTGCTGTATTCATTGCATGCAATGTGTAAATCTTTTTTTTCTTCGCTGCACTTTGACGAACAGCTTGAGCAATCTCCTGAACAGCCCATTATATTAACATCTCCTAAAAATTAACACTTAACAGTGTTTTAAAATATTACTTTTTCAAGTGCCTTTGCGCTGTCTTCGACAAGCTGAACGCAGGGGCGTTTTTTATAATATTGCTGTGTTCTTGCATCGGGAGTCGGCTGAGTGTTTTCACCCTGACTCAGACCGAGCAGCTCACGGCAAACTATGGATGGATTTATCTTTTTGAATTCTGCGATATATTGCTGAACCTTTTCGTAGCAGAGCTTTTTGCCTTCGGCATCGTCACCGTCAGTTGCTCCGTATTTCATTCCGATTATCATTGTGGCTCCTGTAACAGTACCGCATACCTCACGTGAACGACCTACTCCGCCACCGAGCCCTGCCGAAACACGGAGCGCAGTTTCACTGTCCATACCGAAAATATCGGCATAAGCGGCAAAAACAGCCTGCGAGCAGTTGTAACCGCTTTTGAAAAGCTCAACAGCCTTGTCACTTCTCTGACTCATAAAAATTCCTCTATTTTAAATATTTTTCGATAAAAAATCTCGGTCTTGCTTTTGTTTCAAGATATATTTTTCCGATATATTCGCCGACTATTCCTGTGGCAATCAGCTGTAATGAGCCGAAAAACCAGATTGAAATAACGGTGGAAGTCCAGCCGGGAACGGTGTTTCCGGTCAGATGTGAAACCAATGCATAAATAATAAAAATAATATTCAGCACGAATGTAAAAATACCCAACGATGTAATGCATCTTATCGGCTTTATTGAAAACGAAGTAATTCCGTCAAACGCAAAGGTAAGCATTTTTTTGAGCGGATATTTTGATTCGCCCGCAAGGCGCTCAGCTCTGTCATAGGTAACAGAGGTTGACCTGAAGCCAACCATAGGAACCATTCCACGAAGGAAAAGATTAACCTCCTTAAATTCAAGCAGAGCCTTTACCGCTCTTGAACTCATAAGACGGAAATCGGCGTGGTTGTATACTGTTTCAACACCCATAAAGGACATAAATTTGTAAAAGCCCTGCGCAGTTGTTCTTTTAAAGGCTGTGTCACTTTCACGTGAATCACGCACACCATAGACAATTTCATTTCCGTTGTAATATTCGTCAATCATTTTGTCGATTGCATTAACATCGTCCTGCACATCAGCATCGATTGTAACGAGCATATCGCATTCGTCGGCAACTGTTGACATACCGCCGAGAAGAGCATTCTGATGACCACGGTTTCTCGAGAGCTTAACACCGAGAAAATGGCTGTCCAGCTCATGCAGACTTTCGATTATCTGCCATGTATTGTCCTTTGAGCCGTCGTCAACGAAAACAACCTTACTTTTATCACTTATTTTACCATCTGAAATCAAAACATTGAGCTTGTCGAGAAATATTTTAGACGACATGGGCAATACTTCGGATTCATTATAGCACGGAGCAAGAATATAAAGAATACCATTATTCAAAATTACCACTCCTTTCAACACTGTATGGTATCATATTTTCATTATAAAGTCAACAACACTTAACTTCAATTTGTCTTGACACAACAAATCAAAGGTATTATAATATTTCAGTAAAATAAAGAAAATGAGGTTGTAAAATGAAGAATACTTATGAAACACCGTTAAACTCCAGATACGCAAGCAAGGAAATGCAGTACATTTTCTCACCGGACTTCAAATTCCGCACATGGAGAAAACTGTGGATTGCACTTGCAGAGAGCGAGATGGAGCTCGGACTCAATATCACACAGGAGCAGATTGATGAGCTTAAGGCTAACGCAGAGGACATAAATTATGAGGTTGCCGTTGAACGTGAAAAGCTTGTTCGTCACGACGTTATGTCACACGTATATGCATATGGTGTTCAGTGTCCTAAGGCAAAGGGCATCATTCACCTCGGTGCAACCTCCTGCTATGTTGGTGACAACACAGATATCATCACAATGACAGAGGCTATGAAGCTCGTTCGTAAAAAGATGATTAATCTTATGGACAAGCTCTCAAAATTTGCATTGGAGTATAAAGACCTCCCGTGCCTTGCTTTCACCCATTTTCAGCCTGCACAGCCGACTACACTCGGTAAGCGTGCTTCTCTCTGGCTTCACGATTTGTATCTCGACTTTGAACAGCTCGAGTTTCAGATTTCACAGATGAAGCTGCTCGGCTCAAAGGGTACAACAGGCACTCAGGCGAGCTTTATGGAGCTTTTCGACGGCGATACAGATAAGGTTAAGGCAATTGATACAAAGGTTGCAGAGAAAATCGGTTATGCTTCATGCTATCCTGTTTCGGGTCAGACATATTCAAGAAAGATTGATTCACAGGTGCTTTTTGTCCTTTCGGGAATTGCACAGTCTGCCGCAAAGTTCACAAATGATTTGCGTCTCCTTCAGCATCTCAAGGAGGTTGAAGAGCCGTTTGAAAAGAATCAGATTGGTTCATCAGCAATGGCATATAAGAGAAACCCGATGAGAAGTGAAAGAATTTCATCACTCGCAAGATATGTAATGAGTGATGTTATGAATCCGACAATCACAGCCGCTACTCAGTGGTTTGAGCGTACACTTGATGACTCCGCAAACAAGAGAATCAGCGTTGCCGAGGCTTTCCTTGCAACAGATGCAATTCTTGAATTGTACATCAATGTTGCTGACGGAATGGTTGTATATCCGAAAATGATTGAAAACAGACTTCTTTCCGAACTTCCGTTTATGGCTACCGAAAACATCATGATGGAGGCTGTTAAGCGTGGCGGTGACCGTCAGGAGCTTCACGAAAAAATTCGTGTTCACTCAATGGCTGCAGGTAAAATCGTTAAGATGGAGGGCGGCAAAAATGACCTCCTCGAAAGAATTGCCAATGACCCTGCATTCGGTGTAACTCTCGATGAGCTTAACGAGATTATGAAGCCTGAGCTTTATGTTGGACGTGCACCTCAGCAGACAGAAGAATTTGTAAAGGATTTCATTCAGCCGATTATCGAAGAAAACAAAGAGCTTCTTGGTATCAGCGTTGAAATAAACGTATAATTATGAACAAGAAAAAAATAAAAGAAATCGTTTTATATGTTGCATTCGGAGTTTTTACAACAGTAGTAAATCTTGTTACTCTCGGATTGCTAAAAAGATTCATGGATGTAATGATTGCAAATGTTTTTGCGTGGATTGTTGCGGTTGCGTTTGCATATGTTACAAATAAGCTGTTCGTTTTTGAAAGCAAGAGCTGGAAATTTGATATAATCAAAAAAGAAATTCCGTCATTTACAGGTGCAAGACTTCTGACACTCGGAATAGAAGAACTTGGCTTGTTTTTGATGATAAAAACATTTCATTGGGACAAACCGCTTGGTGAATTGTCCCAATGGGGATTGAATCTCTTTAAATTAGGTCAGTTTGCCGATAAACTCGACGGCGAAATGATGGTTAAAATTGTACTTGCAGTAATCGTTGTTATACTCAATTACATTTTCAGCAAGCTGATTATTTTCAAGAAGAAGGAAGATTAACTGATATGAAAAAGGTAAGTGTGATTGTTCCGATTTATAATATCGAAAAATTTCTTCCGACTTGCCTTGAAAGTATTACAACACAGACATACAAAAATATAGAAATAATCTGCATTGATGACGGCTCAACCGATAACAGTGCGGAAATTGTCCGCTCATTTATGAAAAACGATGAGCGGATTGTTTTTATCCAAAAGGAAAACGGCGGACTTTCCTCGGCGAGAAATGCGGGCATTGAAAAGATAACAGGGGAGTATGTTGTTTTTGTTGATGGTGATGACTGGATTGATGAGAATACTGTTGAAATTGCAGTGCAGAATGAATGCGATCTGGTAATGTGGGATTATATCAGCGAATTTCCGACAAAATCCATTAAGAAGGAAATTCTTGACGGTGACAGGAGCTTTGATGAAAACGAATGCAGACTTTTTGTTCAGCGCAGAATGGTCGGACTTGTCGGTGAAGAGCTGGTAGCTCCGCAGAAATTCGATGCTCTCGTTACAGCATGGGGCAAAATGTATCGTGCTGACATTATAAAAACAAACAAGCTGAATTTTGTGGATACAAAAATAATCGGCACAGAGGATGCGTTGTTTAATCTGCAATACACAGGCTTTTGCAAAAACGCAAGGTTTATCAGTAAACCGCTCAGCCACTACCGCAAGGATAATTCGGACTCGCTTACACGAACATACAAAGCGGAGCTTTTTGATTGCTGGCAGGAGCTTTATTCGAGAATGAATAAATATATTGAAGACAACAACTGCCCGCAGATTTTTTCGGAAGCATTGAAAAACAGAATCTGCTGGAGCATTGTCGGACTCGGAATAATTGAGCTCCTTAACAGTAAAGGAGCCTTAACTCAAATCTCAAATCTCAGAAAAATATTGAAAAATGAAAGATATGTCAGTGCTTATAAGGAATTGAAACTCAGCTGTTTTCCATTGTACTGGAGAATATTTTTCCTTTGTTGTAAGAATAAAATGAGTGTTATGGTTTATATTTTACTGAAGGTAATGAATTATTTGATAGAAAAATAAAATTTATTACTTTAATATGTTGACAAACAGATAAATTAAGAGTATAATATCGTCAATCTTAAGGAAGGAGCGACAGCTATGTTTACAAATAACTATTATTACTATTATTATAATAAGAGCTGTCTGCTTGATTTCTGATGGATTAATCCATAACGAATACAGACGGCTTTAATTTCTTGCTGAAATTGAAGCCGTTATTTTTTTAGGAGGAAAATGATATGGATATGGCAATTAAAATTGTAATGCTTGTTTTGTTTTTTGCTGTTATGATTGGTGTCGGCATTTATTGTCGCAAGCAGTCAAAGGACGTTAACGGCTTCGTTCTCGGCGGCAGAGGAGTAGGTCCGTGGCTTACGGCTTTCGCATACGGAACATCGTATTTTTCGGCTGTTATCTTTGTCGGCTACGCAGGACAGTTCGGATGGAAATTCGGTATTGCTTCAACGTGGATAGGACTCGGAAATGCTTTCATTGGTTCGCTTCTTGCATGGGTTATTCTCGGTAGACGAACAAGAATTATGACTCAGCATCTGAACTCCGCAACAATGCCGCAATTCTTTGAAAAACGCTTTGACAGTAAGGCATTGAAGCTTGCTGCTTCCGTAATCATTTTCGTATTTCTTATTCCCTACACAGCTTCACTTTACAACGGACTTTCACGACTTTTCGGAATGGCATTTGACGTAAAGTACGAGGTTTGTATCGCAGTAATGGCTATTCTTACTGCAATTTATGTTATTGTCGGTGGTTACATGGCAACTGCAATCAACGACTTTATTCAGGGAATTATTATGCTCTTCGGAATTGCTGTTATTATCGCTTCAGTTCTTAAAATCAATGGTGGCTTCAGTGGTTCACTTGAGGCACTTGCAAATGTAAGTGACCCGACTGTTTCAAATGTTCCCGGTGTGTTTGCATCGTTCTTCGGACCTGAGCCGGTCAGCCTTGCAAGTGTTGTTATTCTTACTTCACTCGGCACATGGGGACTTCCGCAGATGGTGCAGAAATTCTATGCAATCAAGAGTGAAAATGCTATTCATACGGGTACGATTATTTCAACTGTTTTCGCCGTAATTGTTGCAGGCGGATGCTATTTCCTTGGCGGCTTTGGCAGAATATTTGATGTTGATGTTGCAACAGAAGGCTTTGATGCAATTATTCCCGAAATGCTTTCAAAGCTCTCACCGCTTGTAATCGGTATCACACTCATTCTTGTTTTGTCGGCTTCAATGTCAACACTTTCCTCCCTTGTTCTCACATCAAGTTCAACACTTACACTCGACTTTATTTCACCTGTGATTTACAAGAAAAACAACGAGAAGAAAAACCTTGTAACAATCAGAGTTTTCATTGCAATTTTTATTCTTATCTCAGCAGTAATTGCAATCGTTCAGTATAAATTCAAGGTTGCGTTCATTGCACAGCTTATGGGACTTTCATGGGGTGCTCTTGCAGGTGCATTTTTGGCTCCGTTCCTTTACAGCCTCTACTGGAAAAAGGTTACAAAGGTCGCCTGTGCTGTCAGCTTTGCATGGGGCTCAATCATAATGCTTGCAAATATGTTCTTTAAGTCGGCATTCCCCGAATTCCTCCAGAGTCCGATTAACTGCGGAGCATTCGCAATGGTAGGATCACTTATCATTGTTCCGATTGTCAGTCTTATCACTCCGAAATGCGACGATATTTCGCTTGTTAAGATTTTTGCCTGCTATGACAGAAAGGTTATGGTCAGAGCAACAGAAGCTCTCGAAGACGAATAATTGATAATTAAGATAATTTCTCACGCTATTTTTTACAGTTGTAATGTAGGGCAGTGGCTCTGCTGCTGCCGAAATTCCGTGAGGAATTATTCTTATATAATCAGTAATTGAAAATCCTTGAAAAGAATACTTTTTTTGTTGACTTTACTTTCTTGTAGTGATAATATACTAATGGAAATTTTTGATAGGAGATAAAGACATGGACATTTTAAATCTTGATGTAGTAAAAAGCTTTGTAAGAGTTTGTGATGACGGCTATTCAGAGGGTTGGCACGAGAGAAACGGCGGAAACCTTTCTTATCGTATGACTTCTGACGAGGTTGAGGAGTGCAAGCCTTACTTCACTTATGACAGACCATGGGTAAATATGGGCGTTCAGGCTGATAATCTTAAGAATGAATATTTTATGGTTACAGGCACAGGAAAGTTCTTCAGAAACACAATTCTCGACCCTGCCGCAAATATCTGCATTGTTGAAATCAATGACGCAGGCGATAGCTATCGTATTGTTTGGGGACTTGTTAACGGCGGTGGCCCGACAAGTGAATTCCCGACACATTTCATGAACCACAGTGTTCGTGTTAAGGCAACTGATGGTAAGTGCAGAGTTATCTACCACGCACATCCAGTTAACATTATTGCTTTGACATTCGTTCTTCCTCTTACCGCAGAAGCGTTCTCAAAGGTACTTTGGCAGAGCATGACAGAGTGTCCTATTATCTTCCCTAACGGTGTTGGCGTTGTTGAGTGGATGATTCCGGGCGGAGCAGAGATTGCACACAGAACCTGCGAGCTTCTTGAGAAGTATGATGCAGTTGTATGGGCACATCACGGCTTGTTCGTATCGGGTGATACATTTGATAATGCATTCGGTCTTATGCATTGTATCGAGAAGAGTGCAGAAATCTACTGTAGAATTCTCAGCACAGGTCTTCCGATTGCACAGACAATTTCTGACCAGGGACTTATTGATGTTGCTTCAGCTTATGGTGCAACATTGAACCAGGATATGCTTAAATAAATTTTTAGAATAATACTTGATATATTGGAAATATATTGGTATAATACTAAGGATTGGTAGCGTTTGTCTGTTATTTGACAAACACTTAAAATGAAAGGAGTTATAAGTTATGAATTACACAAATGAAGTTTTGAATATGTGTACTGTTGCCAAGGGACCTAAGCACGGTCCGGCTCCGATTCCTGAA
>DCGX01000018.1 GCA_002315505.1 Ruminococcaceae bacterium UBA1767 | reverse complement strand
TATTCCTCGGCAACAACCTTGTAGGTCTTGCCGATTTTTTCATTGTTCTTTTCTTCCATAATGCTGAACTGGTCTTGCATTATGATGTCACCTCTGCGAGCCTTTACATCGTCCTCAAGCTGATTTTCCATATCGAATGCAGGCGTACCCTCCTGCGGAGAGAATGTAAAGCAACCAAGTCTGTCGAATTCAATTTCGTTAACAAACTCTGCGAGATGCTCGAATTCCTCATCACCTTCACCCGGGAAACCGACAATAAATGTTGTACGGATTACAACATCTGGTATTTCGGCACGGAGCTTTCCGATTACATTTCGTATAAGCTGACTGTCACCACGGCGATTCATTGCCTTAAGAATTTTATCATCTGCGTGCTGAAGCGGAAGGTCAATATAATTGCAAATCTTATCCTGTGTCTTTATTGTTGCTATTAGCTCGTCAGTAATTCTGTCGGGGTAGCAGTATAAAAGTCGAATCCATTCAATTCCGTCAATTTCACAAAGTTGATTGAGAAGCTCGGGCAGTTTCAATTCACCGTAAATATCAAGACCGTAGCTTGTTGTATCCTGTGCAATGACAATAAGCTCCTTAACACCAACCTCTGCGAGCTGTTTTGCCTCATCAATAATATCTTCCATTTTACGTGAGCGCATATCTCCACGAATCGAGGGGATAGTGCAGTATGTACATCTGTTTGAGCATCCGTCAGCAATCTTAAGATATGCCCAGTGCTCGGGTGTGGTGAGAATTCGCTGACCGTCAAGCGGAAGTTTGTCCTGTGATGGATAGCTTTGATAAATTTCGTCACTTTCCATAACCTTGTCAATTATTTCAATGATATCACCGATTGCGCCAATGCCGATAACCGCATCAACCTCGGGGATTTCTGTGGCGATTTCTTCCTTGTATCTCTGAGAAAGACAACCCGAAACAATAATTTTTTTGATTACGCCTTCATTTTTCAACTCGACCATATCAAGAATATTTTCAATTGCTTCTTTTTTTGCATCGTCAATAAAACCGCAGGTGTTTACAATAACAACATCGCATCCGTCAACGTAGTCAACGATATTATATCCCTTTTCATCAAGAAGAGCGAGAATATGCTCGGCATCAACCTGGTTTTTCGGGCAGCCGAGTGAAATCAATCCAACTGAATAACTCATAGTATCACCTAAAAATCTTCGTAAAATTCATCATCCGAATAATGACGCATTGCCTCACGGATATCGGAAAATCCATATCCCATTCTTGTCATTGCGGCAAAAACCTTCTTACGTCCGTTTTCGTCATACATTCTATTATAATATTTTTTCTTTATAATATCAACTATTCTTTGAACATTATCTGTTTCTTCATATTCAAACAGCTCGTCAAGAACGTCGTTTATTATGTCAAAGGAAATTCCTTTGACAAAAAGCTCGGATTTAATTCTGCTTTTGCCGTATTTTTTATGAACAAAAAGCTCACGTGCATAGTTTTCCGCAAAACGTCTGTCGTTTAACAGACCGAGGTCAAGCAGCCTTTCAATCGCAGTATCAACATATTCAGCATCGAATTTTCTTGAGAGCTTTGTTCTAAGTTCTCTTTCTGAGTGGTCACGCAGGTCAAGACTGTACATAGCACTGTTAAAAGCACAGCGAGAGCCTGCCGCATCCTTGAATGCAGCAAGCTCATCTTCGTTAATATTGTCACCCGAAATATAGCCACACGAGAACCAGAAATCGCAGTCAACAGTAAGCAGATATTCTCCGTCGATACCGATGTGCATTTTTGTTCCTCTGCCTTGCTTCGCCGTAATTTTCATCAGTCGTCAACCGCAATGTCAAGCGTAGCCTTAGCGGATGCTTTTGAAACAGGAGCACTCGGTGCAGCGGGGGCAGGTGCTGCCGTCGGCTTTGCGATTGTTCCTTTCTTGCTTGATGCTTTTGACATCTGCTTGAGTGTTTCCATATTTGCACGGATTTTTGCTTCAAGTTCATTTGCAAGCTCAGGATTATTCTTGAGCAATTCTTTTACATTGTCACGTCCTTGACCGAGTCTTTCCTCACCGTACGAGAACCATGCACCGCTTTTATGAACAATATCAAGCGAAACTGCAAGGTCAAGAATTTCACCGATTTTGGAAATTCCTTCACCGTACATAATATCAAATTCAGCCTCTTTAAACGGAGGAGCAACCTTATTCTTTACGATTTTAACACGTGTTCTGTTACCGAGAATTTCATTACCTGCACCCTTGATGCTCTCTGTTCGACGTACATCCATACGAATAGATGCATAGAATTTAAGCGCACGACCACCTGTTGTTGTCTCGGGATTTCCGTAAACAACACCGATTTTTTCACGCAACTGATTAATAAAAATAATAATTGTGTTTGACTTGTTGATTGCACCTGCGAGCTTTCTGAGTGCCTGAGACATAAGTCTTGCGTGCTGACCAACGTGAGAGTCACCCATTTCACCTTCGATTTCCGATCTCGGAACAAGTGCGGCAACTGAGTCAACTACGACAATGTCTATAGCTCCCGAACGAACAAGAGCCTCGGCAATTTCAAGAGCCTGTTCACCGTTGTCGGGCTGTGCAACTAAAAGTGAGTCAACGTCAACGCCTAAATTTGCGGCATAAACAGGGTCAAGTGCGTGCTCAGCATCAATAAATGCGGCTTCACCGCCTGCTTTTTGTGCCTCTGCGACAGCGTGAAGAGCGAGGGTTGTTTTACCCGAAGATTCAGGTCCGTAAATTTCGATAATTCTTCCTTTTGGAAGACCGCCGATGCCTGTTGCAAGGTCAAGAGTTACAGAACCGGTTGAGATAGCCTCAATGTTCATACCTGCATTCTGTCCCAAACGCATAACAGTACCTTTACCATATTGTTTTTCGAGTTGTGCGATTGCTGTTTCAAGAGCCTTTTGTTTATCAGCCATTTTTGATTCCTCCATATCCGTACATTTGTTCGATGATTGTATTATACATTACAATCGATTAAAATGCAAGAGTTATTTTTAAAAATTTTATAAAAATGCATATTTTTAGGCAGTAGAGTACGTGCTATTGTACTTTACTGCCTGTTTTAAACTTGATTGAAAATAAAAGTATTAGCATTACTGTCGGAAATGCTGCGCAAATCATTAATCCGAAGTTAAGCGGTTCCATTGTTATTTTGTCGCTGTTAAGTGCAATGTCGCTCATAAATCCTGTTATCCATGGCCCGAAAGCACATCCGAGGTCCCCGAACATTGCAAGAATTGCAAACATTGCCGTTCCGCCCTTAGGAAAAAGCCTTGCACCTAAGCTTAACACACCCGGCCACATAATTGAAGCCGAAATTCCACACAATCCGCAACCGATAAGAGAAAGCATCGGGACAGGAGAGAGTGATATCATGAGATATGATACAGCACAACCTGCCGAGCTGACCATAAGAGCCTTTCTTGTGTTAACCTTGTCACCGATGAATCCATATATGACACGTCCCGAGCCCATAAGCACGGCGAACAGGCATGGTCCTAAAAGGTCGCCTGTGAGCTTGTTGACACCGAGGCTCCTTTCGGCAAAGGTGGAAGCCCATTGAGCAACGGCAATTTCGCTTGCGCCCGAGCCTGTCATAATCAATGCGGCTAAAACAAATTCCTTGTGAGCGAACAGCTCACGTATGCTCATTTCCTTTTCTCCTTCGGCAACGGGTGTAAAAATCGGAACTCTTGTAAAGGAAATCATATTTACAATCGGAACGATTGCCCATACAATAGGAAGATAAATCCAGTTTGAACTGCCTATGAACTTTATAGCTATGGTAGACAGCAGAACAACTGACATCTGACCCCAGCAATAAAAAGAATGAAGAAGGCTCATTTCACCCGACTTGTTCTTAGTCGGTAAGCCTTCAATAAGCGGACTGATTAAAACTTCAATCAAACCCGAGCCGACAGCATATATAATTATAGGTATAACTAAACCGATGTAGTGGTTGTCAAATGCCCTTGGCATAATTCCGAGAGAAATAAGTCCTACAGCACTGAAAATATGTGCCGTTACAATAGAAACACGGTAACCGAGCTTCGGAACGATTTTAACTGATGAGATATCAACAACAAGCTGTGAAAGGAAATTGACGAGAATAAGACAGCTGATTTTCGTGTAGCTGATTCCGAATTCATTCTGAAAGGTTACGTAAAACAGCGGTGCGAGGTTGTTGATGATAGCCTGGACAAAATAACCGGTGTAGCAGGCGACTTTTGTGGATGTATATCGATTATTTTTCATTATACAAATCCTTATTGTCGGAATTGGAGTCCTTCCAGTACCACCAACGAAGTTTTTTTATGTCAGGTTTTGCAGTGTTGGCATAATACACAGCAGTTCTCATTTCATAGAGAATAACTTTGTCGGCAACTCCACCGCTCTCAACACAATAATCGAGATAGAAGTTGTCAGCTTCTTTGCCGATGAGCTGATAAGTATCTGCTATTTCAAGAATCCGAAATGCCTCTTTCGCTTCTTTTGAAAGGAAAGTAAGATGTTCGATTTTTTCGTTGGGAGGAGTTTTACTTCTCCTGCTAAATAACATAAAAATCACCTCGTATACAATAATAACATAAAAGAAAAAAATAGTAAATAGTGAGTTTGCAAAATAAAAATAAAAATTTTAAAAAAAAGGTTGATTTTTTGAAAGTTATCTGTTAATATATCATGTGTTGTTTAGTATTCGTAATTAGTAAGGAGGTGCCGAGTATGGCAAAATGCGAATTCTGCGGAAAAGGTGTTACTTTCGGTATTAAGGTTTCTCATTCACACAGACGTTCTAACAGAACATGGAAACCAAACGTTAAACGTGTAAAGGCTATCGTAGACGGTTCTCCACGCAAGGTTTATGCTTGCACACGTTGCTTGCGTTCAGGTAAGGTTACACGTGCTGTTTGATGCACAAGCAAATTTGTTAATGATTTTGAGATCGTCACTTGACGGTCTCTTTGTCATTTATGGAGTGATTTTATGAAAAGCATTCTCAAAAAACTGACTTTGTTCAGACGAAAACTGTTCTTTTATGTAATATGGCCGCTTGCGTTTAAATTTGCATCAAAAAAAGGAATCGACGAAAGGCTGTTTGTTTTTGCGGTAAATAAAAATTATACAGGCCTGCCCGATAATCTGAAAGAGGTATATGATTATTTGTCTGCTAAGGGATATAATTGTATCGTATACAATTCTCCGAAAAGCTCAGCGAAAAGGATTTTTGCTGATATTAAGTTTGAAACTTACTACGCAAGGTGTAAGGCTGTGTTCCTCAATGATAACTTTGACCCTGTGAATGCCTGCAAGCCTAATAAAGGTACAAAGGTTATTCAGCTCTGGCACGCTTGCGGTGCATTCAAAAAATGGGGTTACTCAACCCTTGATTTGCCGTGGGGCGGTAAAAGAGAGGATATGCTGAGATTTCCGCTGTATAATAATATGACAGATGTCTTCGTTTCAGCTGAGAGTGTTATTTCAAGCTACTCGGACGCATTTCGATGCTCTGAGAGAATTATCAAGGCATACGGCACTCCGAGAACGGATATTTATTTTGATAGCGATTTTGTAAATTCACAGAGAGAAGTGCTATTAAAGGAGTATCCTGAAATAGGTGAAAGAAAAATTATACTTTATGCACCGACATTCAGGGGCAATTCTCCGGAGCAATCATATAATGATAATACACTTGATTTCGGGAAGCTGAAGAATACACTCGGAAAAGAATATGTGCTTGTGTTTAAGCTTCATCCGTTTACTGCCGATAAGTTCAAGCTGACCGATGAAGAGCGGGCAAAATTCGGAGATTTCGTATTTAATATAAGTGATATGAAGATTGAAACAGCACTTTGTGCAGCTGATATTCTTATTGCAGATTATTCATCGCTGATTTTTGAGTTTGCTCTTTTGAATAAGCCGATGCTTTTCTATGCTTATGATTTGAATGAGTACGAGCATGACAGGAGTTTTTATTTTGACTACAAGAGTTTCGTGCCGGGTAGAATAGTGATAAATAATGATGAAATAATTTCAGCTGTTGAAAACGAATCCTTCAGAATGAATCGGATTTCTGAATTCAGAGAAAGATATATGGGTGCTTGTGACGGAAACAGTACAAAAAGAATAGCTGATTATGCAATAATTTAGTATAAATTGTAAAAAGAGTAATTTTTTTAAAAAACTTTTCCAAAAAGTGTT
>DCGX01000065.1 GCA_002315505.1 Ruminococcaceae bacterium UBA1767 | reverse complement strand
TTGAACAACGCTTTTTCGGGAATATAACATATAAGGCAATCGGCGAAGTTGAACAAATTACATCTATGGCGGTTATTGAAAGAGAGAAAAGAGCATTGAATAAACTGAAACGGCATAATTATGTATCAAAACGGCTTGACAGCTTCCGGGAAGAAATAATATTATCAAAAGATATTTCATCATTGGCTTATAATAAAACCGGCTTAAACAGCTTTAAAAATAATCTTGCAAGCTCGGTTGAATTGGCTTTTGAAAAATCTGTTTTTATTTCTTGAATTTTTTGCGAAACAATACAAACAACTCGAAAGTAAAAATGCGAAACAAACACAAATAAGCGATAATACACTAATAAATATAGCTTTGGAGCTTGATATAATGAGGTGGCTGAGATAATGCTCTCAGTTCGCCTTTGGTGTTTGATGGCGGTTGCTGTTTGCAATGCGTACCGTTATCTTTTGACGGCTTCGGCTGTTCTCATTCATTAAGTCCTTGTAATCACTTTGACGGGTGCTATTACAAGGGCTTTTCTTATGCAACCGAAAAACGACGGCAAGTAGTTGTTTTCGTGTATTGGTTGTATAAGTCTGCGTGCGTTGCTTTAAATGCAGAGCTGTCAAAACGTTTACTTTCAACGAGCTTGTAACGAATTTTGAAAACGTCAACGTTCATTTCATCCGTTCCGCTGTCAAGCATTACGGCTTTGATTTCGTCTTCAATAGCGGTGATTTCTGCGTTCAATTCCTCTTGCATTGCTTTGAGCTGTTTAAGCTCCTTTACTTTTGCTGTCAATGTTTCTTTACTCATTTTAGGTATTTCCTTTCTTTTTTTGCGGTCGAGCTTGCAAGTCCTGACGGTGTACCGCTTATGTTCGGTGCTTGTCGGTGTGTTGCTTTGCTCCGTTGCTTTCAAGATAAGTCCAACATCGTGCGGGAGAGTTTGTGTCTGTAATCACTTTGTGATGTTCTCGTGTCCATAACTTAACGGTGTTGTGTCCGTTCCCTTACCTTGTGTCTATAGTATACTCCTTTTTCTCGTGTATGTCAATGAAAATAGCTTATAAATATGCACGAATTTTAAGAGTATATTTTGTACACTTTGTACACTTGTTTTTCGTGTATCATTGTGCTATAATATGTAATGTGGTAAAGCATAGATATTATAAAGGTGGTGAGCGTTGTGTCTATCAAATACAAGATTGATATTATATCTGCACTCAAAGACAAAGGATATTCGACTTACAGAATACGCAAAGAAAAGTTATTCTCTGAAAGTACATTGCAGAAGTTCAGAAGCAATGATACTGTATCGTGGGAGAATATCGAGCGTGTTTGTGACTTACTCGGCTGTGATGTCGGTGATATTGTCACTTATGAAAAGGAATAATTTAATTGACTTTATATCACAATAAGATTATAATTACTATATCAACAACAAGGGAGCTGATACAATGAGCAATAAAGAAATTGCATTGCAGTTAATCAATCAAATACCTGATTACAAGCTCGGATATGCTATTGCATACTTACAGGGGCTTACTGCTGACGATATGGCAGACGATAATTTCTGTATGGGTTTACTTAACGATTACGAAAATGCGACCGATAAAGGCGAATTTGTGAGCTTTGATGAAGCATTGAGAATGTGCGGTGTACAAGCAAATGCAATACAAGATTGAAATTGAAAAGAAAGCAATTAAATTCATTGCAAAACAACCTTTACCGCAAAGAGAGAGAATATTAAAAGCTATTTATAAGCTACCGACTTTCGGTGATATAAAAGCTATGCAAGGTGCAACAGGATATTACCGTTTGCGTGTCGGTGATTATCGGGTTATTTATACCGTTATTGATGATATTCTCGTTGTCAGGGTTGTTGCCGTTGGTAACAGAGGACAGATATATAAATAATACTTACAAGGCGGAGCTTCGGCTCTGCTTTTCTTATGCAATGGGTACGGGTAGGGGTATATGAATTTATAATATGTATCACTTACCTGTATGAGTACCCGAAAAATATAAAAAGGGTTGTTCTTACAAGCTCGAATATGTTTGTTTCGTCCAATGTGAGCCGATTTGAGCCGTTTATAGTACACAGCAAAGAAAAGTGACGGGCAAAAGTAAAAATCTGCTAACGAGCGTCACAGACGACAAAACGAAAGCAGATAATTCAAAATGAATTGTACATATTTTGATACCATTATTGAAGCCCTGAAAATAGGGTGCATAAATGGGGCTTATTTGGGGTTTATTTGGGGTTTATTTGCGTGAAATGGGGTTTATTTTCGTGAAACACTATGAAACGCCAAAACGTCGAAAGTGACGCAATATCAACACTTTTCGCCACTTTGTGAAACGCCGTGAAACGTCATTTTTTGAGTTCGAGTCTCGCCACTCGGACCATATCGAGTATTCATAACACAAGTGAGTGTATGGATGCTCGATTTTCTTTTTGTCAAACAATGATACAACTATTTTATGTAACCGGGCAGGCTGACCTGCGCTTTACTTTTTATTCAAATACTGAATAGCACAATCGTTTGCAACAATTTGTTGAAAAATAAAAAAATATGTGTTATATTAAATGTATATTTGTTTTGAGAGGGAAGTATATGTCGTCGGTAGTGTATTATGGCATACTGGGAGTTTTAATAGTTGCAGTGATTGCACTTGTCCTGGTGTCGATAGATTCAGTTTTTGAAAAGAAACACTCAAAAAAGAAGAACGGAAAGCGCAGAAGACCGCTCGGTGAAAATGATGTCAGAGTCATTAAGGTCAGTCAGAAGGCTCTGATGGAGTTTTTATATGTAAGTATGGCTGATAAGCAGGAACAGTTTTTTGATATTGACCCTCTTGATGTTTCCAACATCATTGATTTTGATTACGAAAACGGTAAATTTATCTTCTGTGTGTACAGGAGCGAGGATGATGAAGGAAATATCATTATTCCGTCGGATGAAATTGACCTTCAGCAGTTGATGAAAACCATTCCCGATACTACCACAACCTTGCTTGCAGATGACAGATACAGGGACTATACAAAAAAAGAACTGGTTAAGTTCTCGAAGAAAATTAAGATAAAATAGCTATTTCAAGCTCGCTTCCGACGGTATTCGTCGGGAGCGTTTTTATTCTTGACGATACATTTTTTTGTGTGCTATAATATATTCGATATTTAGTACAGTGTGATGTTTGTATTGGTGGGTGTGTTATGAAAAAAATAGGTGTAGTTACTCTTGACGGTGATGAAAATATCGGCTGCAGATTGCAGAACTATGCTGTACAGACTAAACTGACAGGGTATGGATATAAGGTTGAAACAATCCGGTACGGCTCGGCAAAGCAGAATCTGAAGTATTGGGGTAAGGCACGATTTTTTAAGTTCCTTCCTTTTGAAAAATACAGAAGGCTTAAATGCTTTACAGATTTCTATAAAAAAGTGAATGTTGTATACAAGACGACCATCAATCCCGATGAATACGAAATGTTTTTTGTCGGCAGTGACCAGGTCTGGAATTCTGAAATTTGCTGGGATGTTCACGCAAGAAACAAAAATATCGGCTGGCTTTTCCTGGATTTTGCACCGGGTTCGAAAAGATGCTCGTTTTCTGCGAGCTTTGGAACAGATAAGGTGGAGGAGTCGGCACAGCATTATTTTAAGGAAAATCTCGGGAATTTTAAAAAGATTTCAGTAAGAGAAGAAAAGGGAATTGAGCTGGTTGAGGAAATGTCGGGAAGAACGGATGCGAAGCTGTTGCTTGACCCGACAATGCTCATTACAAAAGACGACTGGAATAAATGCCTAAAGAAGCCGGGCTACATCAAGAAAAATCAGAAATTTGTTTTCACGTATTTTCTCGGCGGTATGCCTGAAGAATATAAATCGGTGATAGAGGACTTTGCAAAGAAAAATAATTGCGAGGTAGTCAATATTTTAGACCGTAACGGTAAGTATTTTTCAACAGGACCGAGCGAGTTCCTGTGGCTTGAAAAGAATGCGTTATGCGTTTTCACAAATTCATTCCATTCAAGTGTTTTTTCAATAATATTTAACACCCCGTTTGTTGTTTTTAATAGAAGCTACGGCGGTATGTCTTCAAGAATCGAAACACTTCTTGATACATTCGGCTTACAGCAGTGTAAATATCACGGCAGTCTGGAAAATGATATTTTATCTGTTGATTTCTCGGGTACAAAGGAAGTTTTTGAAAAGAAACAAAAAGAAGCGGACGAATTTTTACAAAGTTGTTTGAATGAGGAATAATCTGTATGAATATTATTTCAGATATTAAAAAGTGTACGGGTTGCTCGGCTTGTTATAATTCATGCGGAGTCGGAGCAATTAAAATGGAATCCGACGAAAACGGCTTTCTTTACCCGAAGGTAGACGAATCGAAATGTGTGAAGTGTCTTAAATGTCAGCGAGCTTGTCCTGTGGATAATAAAAGCGAAGTGAAGAACAATCCGCTTTATTATATTTGCAAAAACAAGGATGAGGATATTCGCAAGAAAAGCTCTTCCGGTGGTATTTTTACCATTCTTGCACAATACGTTGTTGAAAGCGGCGGTGTTGTTTACGGAGCGGGCTTTGATAATGAATGGAAAGTTGTTCATACAAGGGCGGACTCTGCTGAGACTTTGCAGTGCTTACGGGGTTCAAAGTATGTTCAAAGTGAAATAGGAAGTACTTTTTCAGATGTGAAAAAAGACCTTGACAACGGGAAAAAAGTCCTGTTTTCCGGAACTCCCTGCCAAATCGGTGGATTGGTTGGTTTTTTAGGAAAGCGTGAATATGAAAATCTTATTACGGTTGATCTGATTTGTCATGGTGTTCCGTCTCCGAAGGTGTGGAAAAAATACCTTGATGAGTTGAATCATAAATACAGTGCAACGCCTGTTGAAGTCAATTTCAGATATAAGGATAATCATCCGACAAAGCCGGGATTTTCGAATTATATGTATGTTGAGTATGAAAATTCCTGTTACAAAAAGAACAGGAATGATGACGTGTACTGGGGTGTTTTTCTCAGTGATCTTCCGCTGAGAGATTCCTGCTTTGATTGCAGTTTTAAAGGAAAGCATCGGCAGTCTGATTTTACTCTGGCCGATTTTCTCGGAATTGACAGACTTGAAAATATCGATAAAGATTTTACGGATAATAAAGGTATCTCTCTTGTTATTGTAAATTCTGAAAAGGCTCAGAAAATCTTTGATATTGTTTCAGATAAAATGATTT
This sequence comes from Ruminococcaceae bacterium UBA1767, assembly GCA_002315505.1. GTDB lineage: Bacteria > Bacillota > Clostridia > Oscillospirales > Acutalibacteraceae > CAG-488. The sequence continues at coordinate 29,759 of DCGX01000065.1, read as the reverse complement.
TGCGGGAAACTGATTTTGAAAAGAGCATAATAAAAAATCAGATGATGATAAGCTCTGCAATTGCTCCGTTTGGCAGAAATGGTTTCTTTAAAAATCTTGAAAAATATAATATAGAACAGCTTTACAAAAAATACTACGTTAACGGCGAAAAGTTCGGTTACGGAAAGGTAATCCGTAAGCTGAAAACAATGAAATAATTATTCTTTAAAAATCGGACACTTTGGGTGTTCGATTTTTGCTGTATTAACATATGTGATATATGGGATAATTTCGAATAATAATTGTAAGAATATAGTAAAAAATCATTGCAAGAGTTAGCATTGTATTGTATAATTAAAATGTAATAACAATAATATGGGGGAGTGCTTTTTGAAAAAGAAAATCAAACTACTCGTGACGATGTTAATGTGCGTTTTAATCGCAGTGCTGACACCAATGCAGGCCTTTGCGGCTTCTGTATCTACTAATTATATCAGTGATATTAAGGTCAGCTACGGAAAGAATGCAGAGGAAGCAAAAAAATGGCTTGAGGGACAGGGATACAAGGTTGTTGATGCTGACCTGAATGAGGAGGCGGATTCCGCTCTGGTAGCGTCAAGAGCTGTTTACCTCGGCTATAAAACAACAAGAAAAGTTTCAGAGGCTATTACCGACCTCAAGGTTATGAATATGACCGGTAACTACAGCTTTGCCGCATATGAAATGGTTCTTGAAGAACAGGCTTCTGAAATCAGTGCTTTTGTAACACAGCTGACAGCTTCTTTGAAGGAATATCGTGAAAACTATAAAAACGGCTTGTACAAGGCTGTTGCGGCTCATGATTTGCTGGATTTGATTTATGATGATGATACAGACAATACAATGGGTGAATTACTTCTCAATGAAACCGTTCAGGAAATGGACAGCGAGAAATATGACGCATTGTCGGATGCTGATAGGAATCAGCACGCAGATATGGTAAAAATACTTATGCAGGGTAATTCTTCGGCAACACTTGCTATGGAACAGTATCTTTGCATGGCTTCAGATACTGCTGACAATTCATTTATTGACCGTCTTTCCGAAATGGAAAGCTATGATGAATTTGAAACAGCATACGCAAAGGAAAACGGTATTACAAACGGTGATGCTATTGAAAAGGCACTTGCGGCTGAATATGACGATACAGCACTTGCGATTGCAAGCGGACTCGATGCTTTCCGTGAGTACCTCAATGTTTTCTCAACGAGCGAAATGTTTAAGGAAACCGATGAAGAAAAAATCATTAAATATTATGAGGAGAACGGAAAAGACGGCGACTATATGCTTTTCTGTAACTCAAGAAGCATCTATATGTCACTTCAGGCGGCAGATTTTGAGGGCAGCTCACTCTATGATTTTATTGCACAGGATTCCAATGACTTTGAAGGCGAGGAGAGATATATGCTTTATCCTCTCTGTGCCGCACTTTCAGACGGTCAGCGAGCTTGTATTGCGTACGTAAGTCTTGCTCAGCTTTTTAATAACGGAATTCTTGACAACGATGCATGGAAGACAAATTATGATAAAATCAAAGCAGGTGTCATTGACAAGACCAAGACGGTTTCCGCTTATGCCGGAATTAACAGAGAATTGTTCGGAAACGGTGTTGCATTGACAAACGCCGCAAAACAGCTCAATGAGTCCTCGACAAAGAGCTATATGGATTACTGGCTTACAGATTCAATCAGCGACACAACATATTATTTCCTTGCCGGCTTTGCGGTAAGCGCAATAGCAAGTGTCGGCTGCAGGGTTGTTGCAAACATGCTTAAAAAAGTGGAAGCAAATATTTATGCTACAACAATGGAAGACTTTGAAACAATGACTACAAGCGCCGCAGAAGTAATTGAAGGTGTTGCAGATGATGTTGTTGATGATGTATCCCAGGAAATTATCGAAGAAACATTCATAGCACCCGAAACGACAGGCCCGTCATATTTCTACACAGCGGCCGCACGTACAACACGTTCAAATCTGTTGAATATCGGTAATGTCTGTTGCGTATTGATGCTTGTATTTGCCGCATTCACCATCGCAGGCACATACAGAGATCTTTACAATTACTATCACACAGACAAAACTCCTATTCCCGCATATATGGTTGATGAGGTTACGAACGAAAAGGGAGAAAACAGCTATACATATTACACAGCGGCAACCTGTAACAGGGTTGAAAAGGGTTACGTTGATGAAAAGAGCGAAATCCTTGAAGCGTTTGCAGACCTCAATGGTGATATTGGCAAGGAATGGCTCGCCCTGTACTACACAAAGGATGCTTCGGCAGGTAAACCGATAAAGGCTGATTTCCTTTGTCTAAAGGGCAAAAATACAACAGACGGTAAGACAGCACTTACAATTTTCGGTGAAAAGAATGCGCTTAATCTTGTAGATGAAAGATTTACATTCAATGATGAATTCAGCGGAATTTTCCTGTTTTACTCCGTAGGCGATTCAATATTCACTTCTTCTGCAGTTTCATCGGGCACACTTGCAATATTTACCGTTGTTGCAGTTGTAATCGGATTTGTACCAACGTTTTTTATAAGAAGAAAGAAAAATAAGGTAAAGGAGGCATAACAAATGAAAAAGACTTTTAAGAAAATAATTGCAGTCGTCCTTGCCTTAGTTATCGGAACACTTGTTTCCGTACAGGCTTTTGCGGCAACATCGGTCAAAAAATATATTTCTGAAGTTACAATTTGCTATGCTTCGAGTGCTGAGGAAGCTGCACGCAAGCTCAAGGAAAAAGGCTTCACACTTGCAGATAAAACCGACCTTAATTCAACGCTTGATAAGGGTACATATATCGGCTATAAGCTGACAGACAACGCTGACGAAGCTATCACTGACCTTGCCGTAATGAATATGTCGGGTGATTACAGCTATACCGACTATGAAACAATGGTTGAAAGGAACAGAGAAAAGGTTGATACGTGGGTTAACGGTATTATTTCAATTATCAAGGAATACCGTGTAAACTACGAGGATGGAATTGATACTGCAATTCAGGTGCACGATTATCTCAATAAAATCACAGAGGATGTTTCGGGCAAGGGAATGGGTGATTTCCTTCTTGAATGCAGTATTGATAATACAAAGCACGATGAGCTGACTGATGTTTTCATGAAGGGCAATTCAGCTCTTATTGCAAGTGTAGAGCAGGCTCTCGCACTTGTATGTGACAGCTCCGATTCAACATGGATTACACGTCTTGAGGGTATGTCCTATGATGATATCGAGAACAAATATCTTCTTGCCTACAAAACTATCAACAAGGCAGAAAATGCAATGACCGCCGATTACGGCGATACTGCAAGCGAAATTCTTAAAGTTTGGGATGATTTATATTCCGTACTCAGAGATATTGAAACAAAAATGGAAGTAAAAGACAATGAGCTTGAATACTATGTAATGGATGAAGAGTATTCCGATGCTGATGAAGCAGAAACTGCGGATGCTTTTACTGACCTGATAGCGGCAAGTGATATAGCTTTATATGACAGACTTGCAGAAGCTGAGTATGATGGTTCAACTCTTCTTGAATTTTTCAACAGACCTTCAGATGAGGTTGAGGAATATGAGGTATATCCGCTTTGTGAGGCTTTGAGCGAGGGACAGAAGGCTCAGATTTCAATGAGCGGACTCAGACAGCTTATTCTGTCGGCAATCGTCGATAAGGATGAAACTGATAAAACATATCTTGAAGACCTTAAAAATTATATCGGTGACCTTGAAGAAATTTCGATATATGATGGTGTTGACCTTGATATTTACGAAAAGGGTGTTGCACTTACATCCGATGCAACAAAGCATGAGTCCTCAAGCACAGATCACTGGTATAATGCGTTTCTGAATCCCGATAATAACTCGGAAAGATGGGGAGCATATGTAATGTTCTATATTCTTCCGACGGTGGTTATGACAGCGGTATTATACTCTATACTTCATTTGTCAAATGTTGCACACAGTGTAGCAATAAAAGCTTTGAACGCAAGCAAGGGAATTATTGAAAAGAGTACAACCGGTGCAATCCGTTACATTTTTAATGACCCGATAGAGAATCTGTCAAATTCGAGTATTATTGAAATGGCATTCAAATCATTATTCCAGCAAAGAAGCGGTGAGAGTATGGCTCTTTCACTTGCAAAGTCAACCTGTTTCATTTTAGTTCTGATTTTGCTGGTTGTTGACATAGTTATGCTTATAGACACTATAAAGGCAGAAATGGAAGATCTTGAGTATGAGGACATTCCTCATCATATTCTTGACGCAACAAGTGCAAGAGCCGGAATTGATTACGTAATGTATAAGGTTGCAAGAACAACTGACGGGCAGGCGGCCGACCTCAACGGTTACTGCAGCGATGAAGGATGGCTTGTTTTATATTACACAAAGGATACTACGGCAGGCACTCCGATTACATCCCTAAGCGTTAAGAATGGCAACAACTCAACTCCGTCAAACTGTAAAAACGTGCATCTTTTCGGATTAAAGGATGCAGTTAATATCACATCAAAGTCTTATACAGGTGAATCAGACTCAAACAACGGAACATATCTGTTTGCAGGCAATGACTCACTTGCATTTACAGCAAGCTCGGTAACAAACGGAATTGCATTTGCAGTTGTGATTGCAGGACTTGCAGTCGGTGTTATTGTCGGATGGTTAGCCGGTAAAAGGACAAAAAAATCTACTCTTCAAGAAGTGTGATTTATGAAAAGAAAATTATTATCTGTTATTATTTTTGCGGCATTGATAATGTCTGTATTAATGCCGTCTGCTTTGGCAGAAGGTACTGTTGCCGCAGTTGTTACCAAGGGTACAGAACAGCAGGAATTCAAATCCGTTAAGGAAGCATTTAATTATGCGGTTAAGGAGAGAAAAATCGAAACAATTGTTACCCTTATGACTGACTGGAATCTTGGCAGCGAAGGAATAGCGGCTGAAGGTTATGCAATTCCTGACAGTGCAAAATTGTATATTGATCTTAATGGCTTTAAGCTCGATGCACGTAAGGCTAAGGGAAGAATTTTCCATCTTAACGAGAATGCATCACTGACAATCAAAGACTCAAATAAGGAAAGCGATAATTACAATTCGATTATTAAAGGCGGTGTGCTTGTCGGAGGTATGACCGATGACCACGGTGGTGCAATTTATCTTGAGGATAATGCCACACTTAAAATGACGGATTGCTCAATTGTCGGTTGTGTCAGCGATGATGACGGCGGTGCAATTTATGCCGAAGAAAATGTTAAGGTCGAGCTTGTCGGAACAAGATTTTACACAAATCGTTCGTTTGACGGCGAGGGCGGTGCGATTTATTCCGATGACAGTAGGGTGACTCTTAAAAACTGCGTTTTTGAAGGAAACTATTCAAAGGGAGACGGCGGTGCAGTGTATCTTAATTCTGACGAAGCCGCTTCGGTTACAGGTTGTACATTTTTATATAATAAGTCCTCAGGACACGGCGGTGCGGTTTATGCAAACGGCAGTGGCGGTACAACATTAAGAAACAATACAATAAAAGAAAACAGATGCGCTGTAGATGGTGGCGGAATTTATGTTCATACAGACAGAGTTTATGTAATGGATAATACTATTATTAATAACAACGCAAGTGATGACGGCGGTGGAATTTATGTCGACAGTATGTATGATATTAACTGTTGCGGACAGCTCGTGGTTGAAAACAATAAGGATTCCGACGGAAACAGTGACCTGTGTCTTCAGATCGGTGTAGCATCAACAGCTTATATGAATTGCGGCGGATTTACCGAAGGAGCGCACGTTGGCATTGATTTAGCCGATGATAACGAATCTGTTATCTGTAAGGACATCAGCATTTTTCAGTTTAAAAATTATCTTTTTGCAGACAGAGGAAATCTCAAATTTACAAAAGAAAAGACAGTTGCCGAGAATTTTGTTTCATCGGCAATCGGCAGTGGTTCTATGAGAATGATAATAATCGGAGCAGTAGTTCTGGTTGTATTTTCTTTCGTAGTTCCGTATTCAATAAAGAAAAGAAGGAGGAGTGAAGACGATGAAAACAATAAAAAAGAAGCTGACAGCGAAAAGGATTAAATATGTATGCCTGTCTTTTATCGCAGTGATGCTTATTGCGTGCATTTGTCTTGTTCCTTCTACTCAGATAATTGCGAAGGCATACGAAGAGCCTGTATATATCAGTGAACTTAAAACCTTCAGAGCATCAACGGTTAATGATGCAAAAAAGAAGGCTGAGGCTGAGGGATATATATGCTCGTCGGGAAATCTCAATGCAGGTACAGGTTATGATGCAGTTGTTTTAGGCTATAAGACTACAACCAACCGTGACCTTGCAATCACCGATGTTTCCATGGCACAGATGAAAAGCGGATATAAAACGGTAACCTACGGCGATATTGCTAAAAAGCAGGTTGAAAAGCTCGCAGGTGTAGCTAACGAAATGCTTGAGGCTGTAAATGAATTTATAAAAAATTATAAAAGCGGAAGCCCTGCCGCAAAGGAAGCATATCGGATTCTCAACTATTACAAAACCGATCTGACAGGCACTCCGCTTCTCGGTGATTACTTCCTTTCGGGAAAGTGTACCACCGATTATATTCTGAAAATTCTTTCAAGAGCAAACACAGCGGTTGTTAACTCGATTTACAATGCACTTGTTGCAGGTACGGCTGATTACGGTGACACAAACTGGGCACAGCGTGTTTATACAAGTGAAGTACGTGAAATGGTTGACAGTGACAACTGCGGAAAAGACGAAGATGCTCTTTATAAAGAAATAGCAGTTGAAATTTATCTTTCACTTCAGGATTTCAGTGAAAAATATGAGGATGCGTCTGCAAGAGCGGTACTCAGTAAGACAGAAAGTCTTGTGGAAGCCGAAAAAGGTGATAACTGTGAAATTCCCGAGGATACATTAAATGATATTGACGAGGGAAATAAGCTCGATGAAACTGAGGGTGACGCCTTCTACATTTCCGCTTATGAAATCCTCAATAAATATAAATATGATGACGATACTCTTCTCGGTGATTACATTGTAAGTGTAGGTAAGCTGTCATTTTCAACTACTCAGGAGCTGAGGAAGCTGTATCCGCTTGTCAGCGCACTTACCAACGGACAGGCAGGAATCCTTAGATTGGCAGGACTTGCGTCTCTTGTATTTTATCTTGAAAACAGTGAAGAACTGTTAAAGACAAGTGAGGAATATTTTGACGAAATAGATGACAAGGTTAAGAACTGCAGTAACAGCAATGCGCTGTCAATATGGGTCGGAACAGATCAGACAATATATGAGAAAAAGGTGGCTCTTACTACTGAGCTTCAGCGTTTTTCCGAGGCTGGTTCAACATATGTTGACCTTACAAAGGAGGATTCTGTTGATACCGCCTTGTCCGAGGCTTTGAACTTAATCAATTTCGTAAGTATTGTTGTCAGCATTGCTTACAGTATTACCTATCTCAGTGCAAGTGCTATTGGCTATATGTCTTCATTTGCAGTGTGGGCGGGTACCGCTACAACATGGACGGTTTGTGCATCAGCTATCGGCTCGGGAGTTCTCGGTTCGATTCTCGGTGTTCTCGGATGTATGGCTATTATTGCAAGCTACGTTGTTCTTGCGGCAATGTTAATTGTCCTTGTTGCGATGTTTATCAAGTGGATAATTGACTTGTTTGATGATGAGGAAGAGGAATACACAGAAATTCCTGTTGTAATGTATGATTTATTTGGCTCGAAATGTGTCAAATACAGTCTTGTGCCGTCCTCGTCTTCAGTTGCTGATATTAATGCAAATAATGGCAAGAGATGGAATGCTCTTTATTACACAACCGACCCATCATTGGGTGAGCCGATTTGCGTCGATAGTGCAGAAAAAGCTTTCACCGTTGTAACCGGTAATGCAGTCACTCCTGCAGGCTATTCACCTGTAAAGAATTTCGGTGAGGTTGTTGCGGCTAATCTCAATGCAAATGTTAAAGAAAGCTCAGCAACGCCTGTTTATCTGTACTTCCATAACGATATTTCAAATGTGGAAATCAACGAGGGTGAGGTTGCTCCGAAGTCAGATAAACAGCTGTATCTTTTGAAGCTGTTACTTTCAACTCAGAAAACAGAAGCGGCAGCAAAGTCTGATTTGATAAGAAAGGACTATATTGTCCTTGATATTAATCTTTCACCCGTTTCAGATAAGTATACATATCTTGGCTATATGACGACAACAGATCCGTCAGAAGCAATTACGGATATTCGTATTTCGGGTAAAAACACATCTTCACCGTTTGTTTTCGGTCAGGCTTCATATACAAACTGCGGCGTGACCGCAACGGGTGACGGACTTTATTATACTTCGTACAGTATTGCAGGAACACCGATTTTTGCAGATCTTAAGGTTTTTGATTCTATAAAGAATGCAACTGAAGGCTATGAGCCTGTCAATCTTTTCTGCGGAGGAACAGCCTACAATTTCAACACAGGCGATGATACCGAATACAATACTTCAACTGAGTATGATAATTTCTCTGCAACAAAGAAGCTGTTGTATTTCCATCCCTCGGTAACTTATACTTCGGGCGAAGAATATCTTTCGGGGCTTGTAATTGTTTCCGGCTGTAAGGCTGATGATAACAAGAAAAATCTTGATAAGTATATCGAAGAGCTCGGACTTAAAAAGATTGAGATTAATCTTACAAAGGGACTTTCTGTAAAATGTAAGACATCTTATTCAAACGGAACTATGCTGTGGCCGTTTGATAAGCTGGAAACATATATTTGCTATTCGGTTACACATAATCCTTATCGTGCAATAACCGATGCGGAAACCTATATCGCATCACCGGGAAACACTTCGGTATATGCAAATTTAGGCTCGGCCGTAAACGGTGGTTTCTCGGCTTGCGATATTTACTTCCAGTTGCCCGAGCAGGCACAGGCTGACCGTGACGAAGACGAATTCTACAGAGGAATGTATTTAAATCATTCTTATGTTGATTCCTCGGGTGCGGATGTTGTCAGGAAATATGATGACGGTGAGATGGCTCCGGACGATTTTGAAAATGTTTCGTGGAATAATTCAAATATCAGAGCGAAGGGCTTGTTTGTTTGTGGACCTGTTGAAGGTAAAACACCGCTGAGAGTTGAGGATATTTTGCTCTCACGCAGCAACGAAGCGGAGGAAGGCTTCGTCAGCATCCAGGATGCGAGAAATCCGAATGCAACAGAGTCGCACAATATTGCATATTACAAAAACGGCAGTTCGGATTGCCAGAAGGCATATTTATATATCAGAAAGAATGTTTCCGAAATGAAATATATTTCTGCAATAAATGTGGTAACATATAACCTGAAGGGCATGATGGACGAAAAGGATTATAATAATCTCGAGGATGAGCAGAGAGAAGCTATCGACAAAACCGCAGATGATATCTGCATCAAGTCACTTCTTTCAAGCTGTAACGATGAGATTATCAATGTAAATGCCGCAGTAAGCAAATCGGAATCCTATATGGGAGATTATGAGGATTATTCATCAAAATGCTCGTATATCGGCGTTTCAAGAACGAATAATTCATCAAGTGCTATCTCGGGTATCATTAAATATAAGGCTTCCGGAAACAGTGCACCGCCCGAAATTCTTGTAAATGGTGTTAAGTATTCAAAATGCGGTGATAAAATTAATGATAAGAACGGTGGTTTCTGGCTTTACTGTGCAATCAGTAGCGGTTCAGTGCCCGGAGAGCCGATAACGAAGCTCAATCTGGATAATACTCCGATTGTTTCGGGTGCGGCAACTGTTCTTAATGCAAACAAAACAGATACCGACACTCAAAAAGCGAGTCTTTACGGTGCGGTCGGAGATGAATATTATATTCATACATATTTTGAGGATACAAATACTCATATGTCTTCGCTGTACCTCGGCCATGGTAAAACAAAGAATGATGCTCTTTGTAATTTGCTCACGCAGGGCTGTTGTATTGCGCTTGATATGAATCTCAATGAAAAAGCAGGCGGAGAATATATCTATCTCGGATATGCTAAAACAACTCCTAAAAAGACAGATAAAAATTCCAAATTTGCTATAAGAGATATTATCGTTACGGTAAATCAGAAATACACTGAGGAAATTAATGTCGACGGAATCAAGTATATTGCGGCTTCGAGCGATAAAGCGGACGGTCTGTCACTCAACAGCGGTGCAGGTGGAGATTTACTTTATCTGTATTACACAACGTATTATGCTTCAGGCTCGGATAAGAGTCTTCTGTCGCTGAGTCCGATTCTTAAGTTAGGTGCGTCAACGCGTGACAGAGTGCCCGACAGTGACGAAAAATATCAGTGGGAAAATGTATTCTCAACCGAAGGAAAGCGTTGTAACCTTAATTCAGGTGTCATCAAAACAGAGGATGACGGAAAGAAAATGATTGACTGCAGAACTTATCTTTATGTAAATCGTATGGATAACAGCGTTGTTCCTGCTAAAAAAATCACGGGCGGACATTGCCTTGAGCTTGTCGAGTACGGCAACTCGAAAATCAATATATAAAGAAGGGATGATGGTATGAAAAAGCTGAAAATAAAAGGCTCAGGCTCACTTGCAAAAATACTTGTTGTAGCTTTGCTGATAATATCCTTCGTCCTTTCTGCAACAAGGGCTTTCGGCGCAAGCACAACAAATTCTGTTAATCAGAATGTCAGTCATTCCGAAGAGCAGAGTATGTATCTGTATACGCTTGTACTTAATGTAGCAAATCCCTGCAATACTAACGATTGTGATTCTGATGCAATATGTGATTTGAGCTTTGCTTTTGATTATAAGGATCAGAACGGATATGGTACAAACAACAGATATACTCTTGATATGTCATATAAAAACGGAAAAAATCAGAACGAAAATTACGTAAAGCTCTTTCAGAGAAAGAACGATAATGGCTATAAAACGGAAATGAATGTATGGGTGCCGGGCATTGTCACTAAGATTAGTCTTCATCTTAATATGGATGGCGGAGAAAGACTTAATTTCAGCGTTGACGGAGTTTATGTTAATGGCTTCAGAGCGAATATAAATACTGATTACGTTTCATCGGCATATTATGACTCGGACGGAACAATTAACTGTACCTTGCCCGATGCGAGAATAATTGCATCCGACGGAAATCTTCGTGACTGCTATGGTGCTCTTGCAGGAGAAAAGCTGCTTGGATTGTATAATCAGAATTCCGATAAGTACGGATATTTTACAGGTGAAATTAATGGATAGTTTGTCATTATATTCTAATATTTCTTTGGTTGTCGGTTTTTTTGCAGGCTTTGCCTATGGAGTGAGAAAGTGCCTTACAACCAGAAAGATGCTGTATTTTCAGATGATAACGGCGGCAATAGGTTGTGCGGCTGTAACACGACTGTATAATGTTGTTTCGCTTATCTGTGTCGGCGAGTATGTTGATGGCTTTAATGTCGGACTTCTCGGGCCGATAAGCTGCTTCAGCCTTCTGTTTTGTGCGGAATTCGGTGCACTGGACAGTCTTGTTGACAAGAATCTGAAAAACAATAAACGTGCTACAATTATAGCATGTATTGTTCCTGCCTGTCTTGCGGTATTGTCGGCAATAATAATTCATACAGACTCAGTTGATAAAATATACAGAATACTAATTTTCTTTACATTGCTGACGATATGTGCGGCATCGTATTTTAATTTTAAGCATCTTATTCTATCAAAGGAAGGGAACGAATTCTTTGAGCCGCTGAGATTATACAATACCTTTGCGTTGTTGCTTGAGGTTTTCTACGTGCTCGATTTGCTGTTTATGACATACAATATGGAAGTAGCGTACATAATCACGAATGTGGCTGTATTAATTGTTGCAGTGCTGATTCTTCCTGTTCTTGATAAGGGGGTAGGCAAATGGACAATATGAGTTATATTCTTTTCATTTGTGTTGTAGGCCCGCTTTTATCACTCCTTTTGTTTATGGAAAGAAAGGGCAGAACAGCGGTAGAATTCATACTTTGCGGAATAGTGTGCTGTCTGTTTATCAGCGAGGTAAATGGGTTACTTTTAAATAGTTTTAACTGCTCGACGTATTATTTTACAACCTCAATAGCACCCATTACGGAAGAAATTATCAAGGCGTTTCCGATTTTTTGCTACGGATTTATTTGCAGACTTAAGCCCAAGGAGATAATTGCGGCATCTTTTTGTGTAGGAATCGGCTTTGCGGTTATGGAAAATCTTATTGTGCTAAGTCAGAATTTTGAGTCGGTTAATATTTTCTGGGCGGTTATCAGAGGCTTCTCGTCGGGATTGATGCACGGAATCTGTTCGATAATTGCAGGCTGCTGTGTATCGTTTATCCATAAAAAGAAAAAGCTATTTGTCTGTGGCTCTATAGCAACAATGAATATCGTAATGGTTTACCATTCGATGTTTAACTATCTTGTGCAGGCACAGAATACGATTATAAACTATGTAGGCTTTTTCCTTCCGATTCTGACATACACTATTTTTGTAATAGTATTGTTTAGGGGAAAGAAGCTGAAAGAGTTAGTAAAAAGATAAATAACAGCAGAGTCAAAATGACTCTGCTGCTTTATTTATGCACAGTATATTTCGATTGCCTTTGCGGTGAATTCAGCTGTACCGATTCCGCCCGCTTTGTCGATGTTTTCGGTCATTTCGCCGCCTGCACAGTACATCTGACCGAGAGAAGCAAGAATCTGATTGGTGCAGTTGTAATAATTTTTCGATATAAAATCCTGAAGCGCTCTGACCTGCGTCTGCACATCATCGCTTGCGGGATTTTTATTTTTCATCCTGCCGAAAGCAACAAAATACTGCATCAGCCGATCGGCAAGTGACATTTCTTCCTGCTCGGAATAGCCCTTGCTCTCGTATTCGGTGAAGGCTTCGGTCTGTCCCCATTTTTCCTTTGCCTGCCTTGAATATTCGTTTATTTTATCCTTGTTGAATTCCTCAAAGCTCATTTTATCAACTCCGTTTTGCTTAATATTTTTTGCGTGAGTAATCAGCTTTTCAAGTCGTTGTTTCTTTAAAGTTAGCAATTCAATTTGCTGTTCAATAGCCGCTTGTCTGTCAAAATCGGGATTACTCAGTATATTATTAATATCGCTGAGTGAAAATTCAAGCTCACGAAAAAGTAATATATCGTGTAACCGCTCAAGATTATCGTTGTCATAATATCTGTAACCCGATTCGCTTACAAAGGCAGGGCAGAGCAGACCGATTGAATCATAGTAGTGGAGTGTGCGCGCACTCACTCCCGATAATTTGCAAACTTCCTTAACACTCATCATAGCCGATTATCACCTCACAACTATACTTTACACTATTACGTAACGTCAGAGTCAATAGTAAAAATAAAAAAGGCAGCCACTTTTTGTGACTGCCGTAAATTTTAGTCGTTCTTCTGCCAGTATCCGTTGAGGAAGTCACCGATATCACGCATAGCCTGACCGATTTCTTCAGGATTCGGAAGCATAACAATACGGAAGTGATCCGGTGTACTCCAGTCAAAGCCGGAGCCGGGAACGATGAAGATGTGCTTCTCGTGGAGCAAATCAAATGCAAATTTCTTATCGTTTGTGATGTTGAATTTCTCAACGTCGAGCTTCGGGAATACATAGAATGCACCGTGATTCTTAACACAGCTAAGACCGTCAATCTTTTCGATTTCACGCATAACAGCCTCACGCTGTTCATAAAGACGTCCGCCGGGAACAAGCATAGCCTGTGTGCTTGCGTTGTCCTCGAGTGCTGCAGGGATAACAAGCTGTGTAAGAGCATTACCGCAAAGACGCATTGCCGCAATCTGGAAAATACCCTCAACATAATCATCAGCCTTGCCCTTGTAGCCGCTGATGCACATCCAACCGCAACGGAAACCGCAAACGATGTGTGACTTGGAAAGACCGTTCATTGTGATAACCATTCTATCGGGAGCAAGTGCAGCTGTTGAGTAGTGTTCAACGCCGTCCATAACAAGTCTGTCATAGATTTCATCTGAGAAGATGAGCAAGTCATTTTCTCTTGCAACCTGGATGATATCCTCAAGAACTTCCTTCGGGTAAACAGTACCTGTCGGGTTGTTCGGGTTGATGATAACGATAGCCTTTGTCTTTGAAGTAACCTTGCTTCTCATATCGTCAATGTCAGGATACCAGTTGTTCTCTTCGTTACATCTGTAGAATACAGGCTTACCACCTGCGATATATGTTGAATTAGACCAAAGAGAATAGCTCGGAGATGGCATCAACACTTCGTCACCCTTGTTGAGGAGTGGGAGAAGAGCCATAAGAACAAGCTCACTGACACCGTTACCGATGTAGATATCATCGGGAGTGATGTCCTGAATTCCCTTGCCTTTGTGATATTCGCAGATAGCTTCACGAGCGTTCGGCATACCCTTGAGGTCACAATAAGCAACGGCCTTGTCGGCATTGTTGAGGAGTGCGTTCTTAACACTGTCGGGCATACCGAAACCAAAGGTTGCCGGGTTGCCGGTGTTGAGTCTGAGAACTTTAATTCCCTCTTTAGCCATTCTTTGACTTTCAAGATAGAGCGGTCCACGAATGTCTGAATGAACCGGCATAAGATTTTCTGAACGTTTGATTTCCATATTTGTATCTCCTAACATATAATTTTTAACTATATCAATATAGCATTTTACCTAATAGAAGTCAAGTTGTTACTTCATCTTTTTTCTTAATTTCTGATACTGCAATATTACCGATTTTTTCGGTTATTTTGTAGTGCTTGTTCTTATACCTAATAAACAAAAGAACTGCCTGTATCGTATCAAAATACATTATAAAAGAAAGTATGTATCGCAATACAGAATGCTTTTTCGGCAGAATTTCTTCATCTCTCAGCCTTCGGATAAATCCGCAGGAAATAATGCCCGTGCATAGCAAAGTCCATCCGTTAACAAATAAAAGGAACAAAATCATACCGAGTCCCCAGATACCGAGCAGACAGGAGAGCGCCATAAGTACGCAGTTGACGGAAAGCGCAAATGTAGTACATCCTTTTATTATTAGTGTAACTCTGCTCGCATTGGAGAGAGCTGTTTCGTCGAGCTTGATTTTCCTTGCTGTACTGATTGCACCGACAATTGACAGAACAATCGGAATGAGAAACAAAATTCCGATAATAATCAGTATTGCGATTTCACTTACGTTGTCGAATATCGAAAGATTACCCGTGTTTACAAATGCCCACAACAACATCGAAACAGGGAAAAACAGAAACGGAAAAGCGACAAGCGGTAATAAATTCAGATATTTTTTCATGACAGCTTGTGGATAAACAGACCGCTCATCAATTTAGGTTCAAACCATGTTGATTTCGGCGGCATAATTCTGCCGGCATCTGCAATGTCCATAAGGTCAGTAAGTGTTGTGGGGAACATTGAGAATGCAATTTTCATATCTGTGTTAACACGCCTTTCCAGTTCGTTAAGACCACGTATTCCGCCGATGAAGTCTATTCGTTTATCGGTTCTCGGGTCTTTAATATTGAATATCGGAGCAATGACGTTGTTCTGGAGAATTGAAACATCAAGTCTTCCGACAGGGTCGATTTCATCAAATGTACCTTCCTTAGCTGTGAGCTTGTACCAGTATCCGTCAAGAAGCATTCCGAATGTGTGCTTTTCGGTTGGCTTAATAGCCTTTGTACCTTGCTTTTCGATATACATTACTTCACTGAGCTTTGAAATAAACTCTTCGTTTGAAAAACCATTGAGGTCTTTTATAACACGGTTATAGTCCATAATTTCAAGCTCGTCTGACGGAAACAACACCGAAAGGAAGAAATTAAATTCCTCTTCGCCTGTATAATCCGGATTCTTTTCACGTCGCATTTTGCCGACCTTAACGGCTGATGCGGCACGGTGATGTCCGTCGGCGATGTACAGAGAATCCTCCTTATTAAAAGCCTCACAAATTGCATTGATAGTGCAATCACAGTCAATTACCCATACGGTATTCCGAACACCGTCAGCCGTAAAATCATAAACAGGCTCGTGCGTTGCTTTCCAGTTTTCAACTGTATTGCTGATAAAATCATCGGCATGGTAGGTTAGAAAAATAGGACCTGTGTTTGCGTCGCAGTAATCAACGTGATTAATTCTGTCAGCTTCCTTGTCAGCTCTTGTATTCTCGTGCTTTTTAATTACATTATTAATATAATCATCTATCGAGGTACAGCCGACAAGTCCTGTCTGACTTCTGTTGTTCATTATCTGGCGGTAAATATATATGCAGGGCTTTGAATCTTCCTTGCATATACCGTCTTTTGTCAGTTTGTCTAAATTTTCTCTTGCCCTGAGATAAACCCTCTTATCATAAATATCAATTGATTTGTCAAGGTCAACCTCGGCCTTGTCAACGTGAAGAAATGAATAAGGCTTATCCTTAACCATTTCACGTGCCTCGTCACTGTCCATAACGTCATATGGCAGAGCAGCAACCTTTTCGGCATTTTCACTTGTCGGACGAATTGCCTTGAACGGTCTGAAAATTGCCATAAATAAACTCCTTAGTAGCCTGCACCTTTTTCGTTTGCCTTGTTCATAGCTTTATCAATTTCACCATCTAACATTAATGGCAAAACCTCGCAGGCTTTCGAAATAGCAGCTTTGAGCTGTTCCATTTCGTCTTTCTTGAATGTAGAGAGTACCCAGTCAGCAAGATTAAAATCGGGATGAGGCTTTTGTCCCACACCGATTTTAATTCTCGGGAAATTGTCGGAGTTAAGGTGATAAATTATACTCTTAATTCCGTTGTGACCGCCGTCAGTACCTTTTCGGCGTATTCTGAGTTTACCGCAGGGGAGAGAAATGTCATCAAAAATAACAATAATTTTCTCGGGCGGGATTTTGTAGAATTTTGCGAAATCTCTGACAGCCTCACCGCTGTTGTTCATAAAGGTCTGTGGTTTGATCAGCAGGCATCTGTGTGAATTAATGCTGACATCGGCATACAGAGCCTTGTTTTTGAGCTTTGTTATGTCTGTATCAAGCTCAACCGAAAGATGGTCAAGGGTAAGGAATCCTGCGTTGTGACGAGTCATTTCGTAGTCCTTGCCGGGATTTCCGAGTCCGACAATCAAAAATTCGGGTGAGCCTGTGCTTGTGCTGAAATCTTTTTTCTTAAGAAACATATTTTTACCTTATACTGTGATTTTTATAGTTTTGGTAGTAACCTTGCTCCAGTCGTCGACGCAGGTTTCGTCGGTCAAAGCATAAACGAGCTGAATATTTGCATCGTTGAGAGCTTTGGTTAAATCGCTGTCATCGGCGTATTTTTCTGAATTTACGTATCCGTAAATGGTAATGGTCATGCCGTTGCCGGGTTTCATGTTGAACTCGCAATCAAGATTTTTGTCAATAATGATATCACCGTTTGATTCAGCTTGAATTTCCTTTGTTGAAAGGCGCTGCTTATTGGTGTTAACAATGTAGACGTTGCAATAGAATCCCGTCCACTTGTCGGAATTTGCAACAATCTTTTTTGCATCCTCTGCGCTGATATTATAGTTGTTGCTGTCCTTATTGATAAATTCCTGTTGTTCGTCTTCTGTCTGAAGAACATTATTTAAAGGATTAGTAAATGTAACCTTAACAGCAGGGAGCTGAGCCGCTGTTGTTGCTTCTGTTTTTGAGCCGTTACTTCCATTTGAATTATCAGAGCCATTTGAAGCAGAGTTGTCTTTCTTGGTAGTGTTTTGTGCCGAGTCCGCTGTTGTGCCGTTATCGGCAGCCTTGTCGGATTTTGCTTCAACGCTCTGATATTCGGATGGTGTTTCAATAACCTTGGTTACCACAACCTCTTCTCCGTCAGCATTAACCGACGGATATTCAACAACGGCTGTACCGTTTTCAAACGAAGGCTGTTCAATATCACCTGTGATTTTTTTGTCATCTTTCTGACTGCAGCCGACCAATGAAAGCGTCATTACGGCCGCAAGAATTGCTGAAAAAATGCGTTTGCTGTTCATGATTTACCTCTTATTTTTGCCATTTGTATGGTTTTTTACTTTTTACCCAGTCTTTTTTAATAATTTCCTTTGAACGGGCGAGTGCAAGTGCGTCGTCGGGAACATCCTCTGTAATAACAGAGCCTGCAGCAGTGTAGGCATTGTTTCCGACCTTAACAGGAGCAACAAGACAGTTGTCACAGCCGATGAAAGCATTGTCACCGATAGTTGTTCTGTACTTGTCCTTGCCGGTATAGTTTGCTGTTGCACAACCGCAACCGAAGTTTACATTACTGCCGACATCAGCATCACCGATATAGGTGAGATGAGCAACACTCGTTGCTGCACCGATGTTTGCATTTTTGAATTCAACGAAGTTGCCGGTCTTAACATTTTCGCCGATAACACAATTCGGACGGATTCGTGAGAACGGACCTATACTTGCGCCCTTCTTAACTTCAGAGCTGAAGCACTGAACCGAATTAAGTGTGACATTGCTCTCAATTGTGCTGTCCTCAATGAGAGTATTAGGACCGATATTACAACGCTTTCCGATTGTAGTTTTACCCTTGATGATTGTACCCGGAAGAATTTCCGTATTGTCACCGATTTCAACCTCGGGACCGATTATAACACCGTCTGCACAGGGGATTGAAACACCGTTGATAAGATGCTTTCTCATCACCTTGCGACGTGCAATCTCGTTAAGCTCCTGAAGCTGAGCTCTGTCATTAGCTCCTCTTACAACGTCTTCACTCTCAGTTTCATAAGCAACTGCGTTAAGACCTTTTTTAAGAATAACTTCAACAGCATCGGTAAGATAATATTCCTTTTGCTTTTCGTTCTTGTCGTGAATTTCAACAATTCCCTGCAAAGCATCGAGCAAAACGGAGCAGCTGAACCAGTATGCACCTGAATTTACCTCGTTGACTATTTTCTCAACAGGTGTAGCTTCCTTTTCTTCAACAATCTTCTTGAGAACGCCTTCCTTTGAACGGATAATTCTGCCGTAACCATAAGGATTGGGAATTTTAGCCGATATTATAGTAACCGCATTGTTTTTTGCAGTGTGGTAATCGTAAGCTGATTTAATAGTGTTGCTGTCCATGAGCGGAGCATCTCCGTTGAGAATAAGCACATTACCGAATCTGTGCTCCTCAAGGAACTTCTTTGCCTGCATAACGGCATGGCCTGTTCCGAGACGTTCAGCCTGAATGACAGTGTTATATTTTCCTGCGAGGTGTTCTTCAACAATTTCATGCTTGTGACCTGTTACAACACAGATATCGTCGAGACCACCTTGTTTTGCGGCATCGATAACCCAGTCGAGCATCGGTTTAAACAGGACTTCGGTTAATACCTTTGGACAATCCGCTTTCATTCTTGTTCCTTCGCCTGCTGCGAGAATAAGTGCACAATTCAAATTCATAAAAAACTTCCTCCTATTTTAATGTTTATTTATAGTTATTATTACATAAAACAGATAAAAATACAATAGTAATTTTACATAATTTGTATAAATTTCAGGAAAAAATTATTGATTTTTTGAGAAATTTATTGTATAATCAAAAATATTAAAAAGGAGATGTGCGTATGAAAAAATTTTTATCAGTTCTAATGTGTCTGGCAATGATTTGTCAGATTCTGACAGTTGTCGGATTTGCAAAGAGTGCTCAGACATGGGAAATTACAAATCCGTATGAAAATGTTAACTGGGACACCTATAAATCATATAAAACTCAGCTTCATTGTCATACAACAGCATCAGACGGATACCTTAAAATCCGTGATGCAATTCAGAAGTATTATGACCTTGATTATGATATAGTTGCTATAACTGACCACGGTACACTTAATAAAGGCTGGGATACAGAGCCTGACCTTGTACCTATTATGCGTGCAATCAAGAAGGAAAGAACAGGCAACCTTCCTGTTGAACCGTTGACAGCAGAGGAGTACACTGCATTTACAACCGGTACTGCCAAAACTTCAAATGGCACTACAAGAACATACAATGATGGTATGCTTGATGTTATGGGCGGTATTGAGCTTAATATGGCTACACCTGTTGCCGATTGTCATCTTACAGGCTACTGGAGTGACTACGGTCAGGGTCTTGCAGGCGTTTTCGGCGATTACGAAACACCGAGTAAGGGTGTTAAGGATGCCGGCGGTGTATCAATGCTTTCTCACGTTGGTGAGTACGTGTATACCGATAAGGATTCAGCTGACCATGTAGGTCAGAAGGTTGACGAATATTATGCAAATAAATTTGCAAGATTATTTATTGATAATGCAGGCTCAAGCGCAGGTATGGGTATTAACAGTGCAACTGACTGTCATACCCGTTGCGACCGTATCCTTTATGACCAGGTTCTTCAGAAGACAATTCCGAATGGTGTTGTTCCATGGGGCTTCACGTTCTCGGATTCACATAATGATACGTCAATGAATGACGCATATACTTATATGCTTATGCCTGAAAAGACAGAAGAAGCACTTCGTGAAAGTATGCTCAGTGGTGCATTTTTCGCAGTTTCTCACTATTCAAACGGCGTTGAGCTTAACGGTATGGAAGAAATGCCCGGAACCGAAAAAGAGGGCGACGGCAAGACTATGAGAGATATCGATGCAATGCATATGAATGATACTCCGCTTGTAACAAAGGTTACGACTGAAGGCAATAAAATTTTAGTTGAATGCAAGAATGCTAATCAGATTACATGGGTATCAAACGGTAATGTTATCAAGAGAGCACCTGTTGTAAACGGTAAGGCTGAAATCGACCTTAATGAAGATGGACTTCTTGATGAAGTAAGCCTTTACGTAAGATTTTATATCACAGGCGAGCAGGGTATCTGCTATGCAAATCCGATGGTTGTTAAGCATCCGGGCGAAACCTTTGAGCCTGTTGAAGTGCCGAAAACACACGATGTTTCAACAAGACTTCGTACACTCGTAACAGTTCTTGACTGGATTCTTTTCAAGTGGAGTCCGATTATCTGGATATTTAAGTATTTTGCACTTGGTTATAATCCTATTTCAAGACTTTGGAACGATATTAACATTTTTAAATAATTTTTCATGCCCCTTCCCTGGGCATGAACTCTGGGACTTGATAAAATGAGAAAAAATTTCGGCGTAAAAACATATTTATACCCTCAACCGGTAATGATAATTTCTACATATGACGAGCTTGGAAATCCGAATGCAATGAATGCTGCATGGGGTGGGATTTGTGATTACGATAAGATAATTATTGATATAGGTAATCACAAAACTTCGGAAAACATAAAGGTTACCAATGCTTTTACTGTTTCAATTGCTGACGAGAAACACGTGGTGGAATGTGATTATGTCGGCTTGGTTTCGGGCAGAGATGAGCCTGAAAAGATGAAAAAAGCGGGCTTTACCACAATTAGAAGTGAATTTGTCAATGCTCCGATTATTAACGAATTACCGCTTTCACTTGAATGTGAAGTGATTAAGATTATTGATGAGAGCAGATATATTGCGAAAATTGTCAATGTCAGTGCTGACGAAACTGTTCTCGGCGAGGACGGAAAGCCGGATTTATCAAAATTCAGCCCGATAACCTTTGACCCTGTGCATATGAAGTATGTCGCACTCGGTAAAGAAGTCGGAAATGCATTCAGCGATGGGAAGATGATAAAATGAACAAGAAACCAATTTATATTATTGTAGCTTCGGTTTTGTTTGTAGCAATTGTTCTTGTGATGTGCTTTACAAGAATTTTTGTACCGACTCTCATTGGTGCCAAGCTCTATCAGGGACCGAGAATAATTGTGGAGATGCATATTTCTGTTGACGGAAAAAATGCTGAAGTAATAAAAACCGATAATACAACAGCGAAGCTCAAAACGGAAGACGGACTTGTTACGTTGACAGACAGAATCAGTGATTGTGGACTGTTTAAATATGAGCTTGAAGTGAACGGTATTCCTGTTGTGTTTGAGGGCTACCATTATGAATGGTGGGAAGTAATTGAGAGTAATTTGTATCTTAATATTGATACGAAGAACAATACGTATACAATAAGCGAAAATTATTTCCACACAGAGCAGGATAATTTCTTCTTCTGCCACAGAGAAACAAAAAAAGAATATCCGAGAACCTATGAGGGTCTGGATATTATAAAAACATATATTGGCTCATAATTACTTAGTTCTCACAGTGATTTCTCCACTTGTGAGAACTTTTTTTGTGCCGTTTTTCTCCACGATTAAACCGCCGGAATTATCGATACCGATTGCGGTTCCGTCGAATTGAACACCATTAATGTAATAGTTAATTTCTCTGCCGATAACAAGTGATTTTTTTCGGTAGTCGTTCATAAATTTTCTCTCTTCAAGCTCTTCTGACATATCAATGATGCTGTTAACAATGTCGTAAACGAGCAAATTTGTGTCCGTTTCAAGGCCAACAGAACCTGCAATATTACTGATATCTGGTGGGAAATCCTTTGTGGTTACGTTAATGCCGATGCCGATAATGTAAGCATTGCCGACGGCCTTAACGAGAATACCGCATATTTTTCTGTCATTTAAATATATATCATTAACCCATTTGATTTTAGGATTCAAGTGGGTTGATTTTTCAAGTGAATTGACTACTGCAACTGCCGCCATCGGAGTGATTCCCACAATGTCGGAAATATCGCAGTCAGAATGGATTACAACGGAAAAATAAATTCCTGTGTCTTTTGGTGAATAAAACTTTTTACCGCTTCTGCCCTGACCGTTAGTTTGCTCATTTGCAACAACAACAAATTTGTCGGGATTCTGATTCTTCAGAATTTCAACCGCTCTTGTGTTGGTTGAGTCGGTTGTTTCATAAAAATACAGAGGAATATCTCTAAAAAGTGCAGATAATGCTTCTCGTGTCAGTTTCAAAATATCACTTCCCGGAAATAATATACCATAACAGTGTTGATTTGACAAGCACAAGAGCTCATAAAACGAATACGATATAATAGATATTTAACAGGAGTTGATTTCATGCTGAACGATTGCTATTATTTCGGAAGCTATACGCCGAATGGTTTTGCTTGCATAGTCAGGAAAAATTATTGTGTCGATTTTAAAAAAATATCACTTTGCGGTTATCCGGATTGTGTTAAGCAACAGCTTTTCAGACGCATTAAGTCAATTCTTGCGGACAGGAAAATTCCGTATACGGACCTTACGGATTCAGACGGAAGTATGGGAGTGTTTTGTGAAAAGCTGAAGTTTATTGTGATTGACGGAGAACTTGTGAATTTTGAGGATGCTGAGGTAATAAATTTATTCGAATATTTGTCTGAAGACGATATTAAAGAAAACGAAGAATATCTTCAACGGATTTGTGTTGAGAGAAGGCGCATTGAAATGCGTTGTGAAAGGTTTCTCACGGTCTGCAAGAGTATCAGCGATGAAATGAGAAGGATCGATTCAATCAGTATCGATGTATCAAAGCTGAACCGATTTTCGTCAAAGCTGTGGAAAAAATACGGTGGGAATCCGCTTGGCAGGGTAGGTACAGAGAAAAAAAGATTTGTTACAAGTTTAACTAAAGACGGTGTTGAACTTAATATGGGTGCGTTTGACAGGTTGTGCGAAAATATTGCCGTAATTTACGATAAAACAGGTGCCTGTTCATCGGTAATAGTTGAGAAAATACGAAGCTATGCAATTAGCAGTGGTTATGATGTTGTTAGTTGTATTTGTCCTGTAAATCTTGAAATCGAGCACGTGATTATTCCGCAGTTGAAATTCGGTGTATTTACATCAAAGTATTATCACAGAGCGGATTTCAAAGAATGCGAAAAGATATATGCGGCAAAATTTCATACCTTCAATTCAACCGAAGTGATTCAGCGGCTCGAATTTTCGCATAAGGCATATAAATCTCTTATGAATGAGGTATTTGATTGCGTGGCAAAGCTCTGTGAAATTAATAAAAAAACAAATTTCAGACTTGCAAAAAAGACAGACACAGCGGGGCTGCTCAAGGATTTATCAGACCGAATATTTCAGTAATCAGAATGTAAATCGTATTAATCGGGGCAGGGCAGAGGGATAGAATTTTGTCAAAGTCGGGCATTGATTGAGAGCTTTTACCAAGTCTTTGTCCGTTTATTGAAATGAAAATCTCCTCGTTATTTCGCTCGGCAATAATTTTTGCCGCATGAATTCCTGTCGACATATAGTCGGTGTTGACCTTAGAAATTGCGATACCCGAAGCAATTAAAGTGAGTGAAATTGTAAAAACCATTGTGATGACAAAAGCATTTAGGATTTTGCGCAAAGAAGAATCTGAATTTTTCAAAAAACCACCTCAATATTATTCTTAACAAAAAGAAGTGATTTTAATCAATAATGCTTTCTTGTTGAAAACACTTGACAATTTGCTGAAAATAGATTAAAATATACAGGTCGTGTGACACAAAGTTAATAGCGATGTGAAATTTGGAGAGTTGTCCGAGCTGGCCGAAGGAGCACGATTGGAAATCGTGTAACAGGTCAAAGCCTGTTCGAGGGTTCGAATCCCTTGCTCTCCGCCAAAAAAGCTCTGAAATCCTTATATATCAAGGGTTTCAGAGCTTTTTCAATGTGTAAAATTCGTTCATTTTTGAACAGATTTGACCAGAAAAAAAGTCCCAAATGGGACGATTTGGGACGAAAAAAATCCCATTTTCGTCCCACTTTTTGAGATTTTTTTGCCTTTTTTTGAAGTCTTTAGATGCTTTATTTTAAGCTTTGAAAAAAATTATTTTTTTGAAGTGGGACAGATTCACCCCAAAAATCACTCCAATCGTGTAACTTTTTTAAAGCCAATTATCTAAAAAAACAGTATTTGTAATGTAAAAAAAACGGATAAAAAGAACAATATTATTCCTGTAAAGATACCTCAATTTTGACGAAGAAATCAAAAATCATCTTAAAAGCATATAACTCCCACCAAAGCATATAATACAATGTGCCTTGATGGGAGTTAGTTGTTTTACATATTATTATATTGAACATATACCAATGAGCAAAGCGGATGAGAATACTACTTTCTATTTTGATAATCAAAGATTATTTTTATAACTATAACAATTCATCAACTGAAATTTTAAGAATATCACATAATTAAGAAATATTCTTGAACTGTGGTGTACTAAATCCACGTTCATATTGAGCAATAGTGGTTCGGTTAACCGCCAAAGCATCGGCAAGTTGTTGCTGCGTTAATCCGGCATTTAGTCTTGCTTTTCTTAATTTTTCCGAAAAATTCATTATTCTAACATCCCCTTAAAAAACAAAAAGCGTAGCCGAAGCTACGCTGAAAAACACAAAGCTTCTTTTTGTTGCTACACAAGTACCCTAATACGCAAACACGCAGGAATACAAAGCCTGTGCTTTTACCAAGAATGTAAAAAACACCTGCAAGGTTTGCGTATATTAAGGAATAATTGAAGTGTAATTGTTGTTTGTATTCTGCTTTCGCTGATAATTCGCTATATTTGTTTCTATACCGAGTGCCTGTTTCTCACCGAATTTCTGTGCTTCTTCTGTTGATACAGGAACAATATCGAAATTAAATATCATATTCCGATTATTGTCTGTCAGTTCCCACACAACACTGTCCTTTATATATGAAGGATAATCTCTTATGAAAAGAACACGGGCAAATTTGTCTCCGATTTTGAAATAACTGTCTTTGAATTCATAACTGTCAGGAGAGATATAGTCTTTAAAGGACTGTCCTTTTCGCATTGTATCACGCAAATCAAAACGATAGTCAGCTTCCTCACCGGGACGGCAGAAATCGTGAATAACACGAAGTCGCTCCGTTAAATCAAGTTCATTACATCTTGAACCGAGTCTTGAAAAGTGTGCCTGTAAATCAGTTGCCACTCTGCGAAAATGTGAGCGAGCTTCTTCAACTGTCTTTTTCTGAACAGTGAGAGTAATATACTTATCCTGAACGATTGCATTCGCACCGTTTGCAAGATTCATAAGCATTTCGTTCATTTCTTTTCTGTACTTGTCTTTTCCGTCATTCTCTTGTTCAGACATAATGATTTTATCAAGTTCATTGTTTTTAATTTTACGATTGATAATTGTAATCTGACTTGATACACCATTTTCAAGAGAGTTGAGGATTTCACTGTATTTAAAGAAATCATCTTCCTTGTCAGCCTTGCTTGATACAGCATAATTGATGTCAGAAAACTTGAACATTTTTGAGTATATATCTTTGCCGAGCCAGAATATGCCGTCTGGATAAACTGTTTTAATCTGCAGTACCTCCTGAACAGACTGCGGAACGGTCATTGTATCACCGAACATATCATCGAGTCCGCTTTTCTTTTTTATGTTTCCTATCAGATCGAACATTGAAATCATTCCTTTCTGCAATTTGGTCATATACGCTGACCGATTTGAATTTAAGCTGTTTCGGCATTAACACTTCACTTTTCAGGTATGCAATAATGACTTTTTCAGCAGTCATTCCATGCCAAGTAAAAAATCCGAGTGCTGCAAACGGTGCTGCACCGAGAATACACACCCACGAAAGAGTTTCTATGCCGAACAATGGTCTTAATAAAAAATATAAGCCAACGGCAACACCGCAGGCTAAAATAGAAAATATGAATTGTCGTAAATTCAATCCGAAATATACCTGTTCACTGTAATTTCGGATTTCACGGTTTATTTTTACTTCCAATATTAATCCTCCTAGCAAAAAATGTGTCGCTTTTTCAAGTGACACATTTCGTATAATATTTCAATTTTTTAAGCATCATATAAATATAACAAATAAATTGATAAACTAATTCCATTTTCTTTTTTGTATATCACTTTTCAAAAATAGTTTATCTTTTGCAGTGATTTTAACAGGAGTCAGCTTACTTCTTCTTATTAGATCATCAATATTTTGTCTTGAACAACCTAAAATATCTGCTGCTTCTGCTGTATTGATAACTCTTTCAGATACAAAATCTATAAAGTCTTCTTTAGCTAATGGCACGGTTTTACCTGATTTATAAAGTTCAGTATCTGAAATAATCATATTATTGTTCCAGGACACACTATACCCGCCTACATCAACTTTTACATTCTTGAATCTGTTAGGATACTGTGAAAGATATTTTTTTAATGCGAAATTAGTATTGATAACAGATTTCATGTCGCATTTTTTAACTTTTTTATCATTAAAGAATACAAGAAGTGAGAAGGTGTCAGAAAGAGGAATAATATCATCAATTCTTTTTCTCAAGCGATTTAATATACACTTCGGCAAATCACTGTCCGATATTTCTTCCAGATAATAATCATCTTGAGCGCATCTTCCGTTTCCAAGTAATAAAAGATCGTATTCGTTATATCGTTTCAGGTTGTTATCTCTTAAAACCTGACCTATATTCTGCCTGTCTGTCGGAACAATTCGTTGCCTTACCCACTCATAACTGAATCGAGAATTGATAGTATAAACACCTTTTCTAACAAAACTTGAAAGAAAAAACGGCACTTTCCACTCATCAACATTGTCAACAACTTCGATATAATATTTGTTGGAAACCTCATAATATATTAAGAAAGCAGTAGGTTCAATATTTTCATACTCATTTTTTATTGCAAAAATCTTCATATATGCACCACCTTTTCCAAATCATATCCCATATTTTTTCAAGCAATTCAGCTGAAACAATCCCGGTCAAGCCTTCCAATAATACATCTTTGTCGGTCTCCTTCAGATTATTCAAATTCGGCATTTTATCCCTTGGTATCAATTCGAGATTTTCTCTTGTTGAGTTTCCACCTACATAGCATTGTACCCTTTTATCTTCTAAAACATCGAATTTTTCAACTTCTTCCGGAGTTCGACAGCGGCAAAGCAAAGAAAGACCATGATCAAAAAGAGGTGCTAATCTAATGGTTTTTCTTTTCGGATTGCGTAAAACTTCAATATTTGCTCCATGTCTGTCACGATTAAGTATTAAAAAATCAATAACAAACATTTTATAAATATATTGCTCCCAACCATTCCTGATGCAAAATTCCAATGGTGTTTCATTATCCAACTTTTCAATTTCGAAATATGCATCTAATGCCAGCTTTTCTTCGCCCCGTTCTTTAAAATTCTCGGATACACAGAGAAACGTATCTATTGTTTTACCATCAACTAAAATCAGGGAATTTATAAGTTTGTATTTCAGATGTTCAACTCCTAAAACTGTAAGTAAACGGTCAACTATGATTTCATTTACACACTCGTGTCCTAAAACGCCTTTTATTGAATCATAATCTGATAGTTTGTAATAAAGCTTATCTGTTCCGTTTTCTTCGGTTGCTTTCAAGAATGAACCTGCTGTTCCGGAAGAATTTCTTATTTTCGACCACTCAAGATATGTTAAATCCTGTCTGTTCAATTCTATATCTTTCATGTCAATCACCTCGTTATTATTATATCCATATACTTGTCATATGTCAAGTATTTTAATCAAGTTACACTCCCATCATTTCTTTAACAACATGGTCGGACATTTTTACTGTTCCCACGAGTACAAGCATATTGAATATAAGTTCACCGACATAACTCCAAACCTGATTAACAGCTTCAGCAGATGAATCAACCACAGGTGGTGAATTTGCAAATATTGAGAATATGATACAGCCGAGTACAATTATTGCACCCTCTAAACATACAGCTGCATAAGATTTCACAAAACTTTTTCCGATTTGTGATGTTGATTCTCCTGCAAATGAAGATAACGGAACTGGAGCGATAGCAGTATATAAGTACAGCTTAAAGAATCTTCCGTAAACAGTCATAATCATAATGAATGATAAAACCGTTATAAATAAACTTCCTATCAAAGTTACTGCCCATAAAGGTACGCTTTCCCAGAACCCGCAATCTTCTATTGATTGAATTATTGAATCAGGTAAAACCATTTCAGTGGTTGATGCCAGTCCCGATGTTGCCATTATCTTTGAAATTATACCTTGAACTATGTTGAAAAATCCCATCATAATTTCAAGTCCGTATGATATGGATGCTTTTGCAAGAATAAAACGGATAAACATTTTGATTGCAATTTCCGGTCTTTTCAGTTCTGCAAAGTTACCGCAGGTTTTCATTACACCCATTACAAAAAACAGTACAAGCAGAGAATATCCGATTGCTTGTAAGGCTCCGTGAATATTTGTAATTACATTCCATATATCTCCGCCTTTAAATTCTTCCGGGGATTGAGTGATAAGCAACCATATCTCACTCAGCTTTTCGTTCCATGTTTCAAGAGCTTTTTGGAGGTTCTGAACTACCCAGTTACTTGATTCCATCGAATTCCTCCTTATTCATTTTATTTGTGTCAATCAACACTTTTAAGACCTAAATAGCCTTTGCTGTTCCTTTCAAAATTCAGTGTAACCAACGCACCGACAGGAATATCAGCAAGACCAAGATAATTATTGCTTGCCCATGCAAATGCAATAATTTTCCTGTTATCTTCAAGAGTGAAGTAAACCATCATGCTGTTATGTCTTTTGCCCCATCTTTTCATGTCAACAGTAGCATTGAATACGCCTTCACTGTCTATGAAGTTATATGGTTTACCGTCAAATCCGGAATCAATGAATTGATTCCAAGTTAATGCACGCTTATTCATTTCTGTTCATCCTTTCAATAAAAATCGGGGCAGATTTCACTCTGCCCCTTGAGTAATTAAACAATAAGATTA
>DCGX01000056.1 GCA_002315505.1 Ruminococcaceae bacterium UBA1767 | reverse complement strand
TTATTTGCAACATTTATTTACCTTCTTGTTATGTGTGAGGGACAGGTGCTTTTTTACGCACTTTTCGGTGAACTGACAGGTTTTTCGCTGCATTCGTTGATTGTCAGAAGGTATATTTTCAATCCTGTTTTTGAAAAATTGCCTAAGCACGGATTAAAATCAGACATTAAATATAAAATTAAGCAAAAAATGAAGTGAATATTTTTCCAAAATATTTAAAAAAATGTAAAAAAAGACTTGAAAAAGTGTTTGTTCCTGTTGTATAATTACTCCGTAATACTGTAAATATCAGTGAAAGGAGTGACAAATGTGAAAAAGCAGAAAAAACAGCCTTCTCGTAAGCGCAGTTTCTTTGTCAGCTTTTGTTTAATCGCACTCAGCGCATATTTTGTTATCTCCTTGGTTACAATTAATCATCAGATCGATTCCGTTAAGGACGAGATTACCAATGTTTCTCAGCAGACGCAGATGCAGAATGCAGAAAATAAGAAGCTCCGTGATTACATTGATAATGATGATATGGACGGTTATATTGAGGAAGTTGCCAGGGATAAGCTCGGTTATGTTATGCCGGGAGAACGTGTGTATTACGACGTTTCTGTCAACAACTGAGAAGAGAAATTTTAATGGGAGAACTCGTTTATGCAGTTAGAAGTTGGCGCAATTGTTGAAGGTAAGGTAACGGGCTTTACAGCTTTCGGTGCTTTTGTTGATTTGGGTGAGGGCAAAAAAGGAATGGTACATATTTCCGAAGTTGCTACTGAATTTGTTAAGGAAATTAAAGATCACCTTAAAATCGGACAAGTGGTTAAGGTAAAGGTTATTTCTATTTCCGAGGATGGTAAGATCAGTCTGTCAATCAGAAAGGCTGTTGACAACCCAAAGCCACAGCAAAGACCTCGTAACAATGCTCCTAGGAAGCCGCAGCAGAACACATGGCAGGAGCAGAAGACTCCTGAATCTCAGGCTCAGTCCTTTGAGAGTATGATGGCTAAGTTTAAGCAGCAGAGCGACGAGAGAATGTCTGACCTTAAGCGTGATTCCAAGCACGGCGGCGGATATAATCGCAGAGGTACAAATAAATTATAATGAATTCGCAGGAGCAGAGAACTGCTCCTGTATTTTTTAGGTGATATTATGAGAGAAATCAATGTTGAGATTATCAGAAAAACAGTTGAAGAGCTTTGCATTAAGGCAAATAAAATTTTGCCTGATGACCTCGTTTGCAGAATCGGAGAGTGCAGAGGCTGTGAGAGCAACACACTTGCACAGAATGTTCTTGGAGATATCGAGGAAAATCTTGATGCCGCAAAGGAGCTTGATATTCCTATTTGCCAGGATACAGGTATGGCGGTTATCTTCATTGAAATAGGACAGGATGTTCATTTTGTAGGCGGAAGTCTTAATGAAGCAATTAACAACGGTGTTCATGACGGATATATTAACGGCTATCTTCGTTGCTCAGTTGTCGGCGACCCGTTAAGAAGAGTTAATACAAAGGACAATACCCCTGCGGTGATTCACACTTCAATTGTTGACGGTGACAAGGTTAATATCACAGTTGCACCTAAGGGCTTCGGCAGTGAAAATATGAGTGCGCTTAAGATGATGACTCCTGCAAGAGGCAGGGAGGATATAATCAATTATGTTGTTGATGTTGTTAAGACAGCGGCAGGTAATCCATGCCCTCCGATGGTACTCGGTATCGGCATCGGCGGTGACTTTGAGCAGTGTGCATTCCTTGCCAAGAAAGCACTTTGCAGAAGTGTCAGCGTTAAAAACAGCGATGAATACTATGCCGAGATGGAAAAGGAAATTCTTGAAAAAATCAATCAGACGGGTATCGGCCCGCAGGGCTTCGGCGGTGATACTACTGCTTTGTCTGTCGCAATCGAAACTGCACCAACTCACATTGCAGGTCTTCCTGTATCGGTAAATGTCGGCTGTCACGTAACACGCCATGCTTCGGCAGAGATTTAACTCTTGCAAAATTTATCCATAGTGATATAATGAGAGTATACTAATATTAGAGGTCTTTTATGAATATTAATTTTGTTATTCCGTGTTTGCTCGGACTTGAATCCATCATTGCTAATGAAATGAAGTCTTTGGGTGCGGAGAATGTTGTTTCCGAAAACGGCAGAGTGCTGTTCAGCGGAGATGAATATCTTCTTGCAAGAGCAAATATCTGTTCAAGATTTTCCGAGAGAATACAGATTCTTGTCGGTGAATTTTATGCAAGGAGCTTTGAAGAGCTTTTCCAGGGTACAAAGAAATTGCCGTGGGAGGATTGGATAGGCGAGTACGATGCATTTCCCGTAAAGGGTTATTCGATTAATTCCGCTTTGTTCAGTGTCAGCGATTGTCAGGCTATAATAAAAAAAGCTGTTGTTGAGCGAATGAAGGCGAAATATAATGTCAGCTGGTTCGATGAAACGGGACCGATTCATCAGATTCAGTTTTCGATAATGAAGGATAAGGTAAGTCTTTTACTCGATACTTCGGGTATGGGACTTCACAAGCGTGGCTATCGTCCGGTTGCAAATGCCGCACCAATTAAGGAAACGCTTGCGGCTTCACTTTGCGATTTGGCAAGACTTCGCCCGTATCATACCTTGTATGATCCGATGTGCGGAAGCGGAACGATTCTTATTGAAGGTGCAATGATGGTGCATAATATAGCACCGGGTGTTAACCGAAATTTCTCTGCTGAAAGATGGGATATTTTCGATGAGAATATCTGGACAGTTGAGCGAGAAAGAGCACGTGACCTTGTTAATTACGATACCGATTTCGTAGCCTTCGGATCTGATATTGATGAAACTGCGCTTGAAATTGCAAAAGAGAATGCAAAGCGCGCAGGCGTTGAGAGAAAGATAAAATTTGAAAAATGCGATATAAAGGATTTTAAACCGCAAAGCGAAAAGGGAACAGTAATCTGCAATCCTCCTTACGGCGAAAGATTGCTTGATATTGAGCAGGCTCAGAAGCTCTATAAGATTATGGGAAATAAATTTGAGCAGAAGCGAGGATGGGCATATTATATTATCAGCCCATCTGAGGAGTTTGAAAAGGAATTTGGTAGAAAGGCCGACAAACGACGCAAGTTGTACAATGGTATGATTAAGTGTCAGCTTTATATGTATTTCAAGTAAGGAGATAAGAAACAATGAAGCATATTTTTATTATCAATCCTGCGGCGGGTAAGGGCAAGGCTGAATCAATGATTCAACCCGAAATTGAAAAAGCCGTTAAAGACAGAGCTGTTGATTATGAAATTATAGTGACCAAGAGCTCTGATAATGCAAAGGAAATATGTAGATCACTGGCTCAGAGCGGCGAGCAGATAAGGATGTATGTATGCGGTGGTGACGGAACGGTATGCGATGTTGTTAACGCAATTTACGGTTATGAAAACGTTGAGCTTGCAATAATTCCGCTTGGCTCGGGAAATGATTTTGTACGTTTCTTCGGTGAAAAGGAAGAATTCTGCGATATTGAGTCACAGCTTGATGGTACACCGATAAAAATTGATGCAATCAGTTGCGGAGATTATATTGCAATAAATCAGTGCTCTATGGGCTTTGATGCCGAGGTTTGCATCAAGCAGAGCAAATTCAAGAAAATGCCGATTTTCACAGGTGAAACTGCCTACATGGCGGCTTTGTTCAACTGCCTTTTTGCAAAGAAGAGCAGCCACCTTAAAATCACTATTGATGACAAGGATGTTTACGAGGGCGAGTTTATGTTTGCTTACTGCGGAAACGGACGTTTTTACGGCGGTGGTTTCCAACCGGGTCCGTACGCATTGCCCGATGACGGATATCTTGATTTTTCAATTATTAAGAATATGAATATCCCGAGATTCCTCTCAAAGGTCGGTGAATATAAGAATGGCGAGCATTACACTTGGCCTGAAACCACATACCTTCGTGGCAAGAAGATGAAGGTTGAGGCGTTGAAGGATTCCGCTGTAAATATCGACGGAGAATGTGTTGTTGCAAAGGAATGCACCTTTGAAATTATAGAAAATGCGTTTAATTTTGTGATTCCGAAAACGTCAAAATATATCGAAGACAGAAAGTCCGGTAAAATAAATAACAAAATAGGTTAAAAATAATGGTACTGTTTACGAGCTTGAACAAGCTGTATTACAGTACCATTTATTGTTGTGCTGTCGGAAGAGAAATTTTTGGCTCTTCACGGAAAGTTGGGGGAATAAAAAAGGAATACATTAAATAATGATGCAAACCTCACTATGAGATACTTCCTTCGCTCAGTATGACATCTTTTATGTGTGTTCCTTTTTCTGTATGTAGGGCAGGGGCTCTGCTCCTGCCGGAATTTTTCAAATGAAAAATTCTTATTATGAGATTATGATTTTTTATTCTAATAGATATTATTTACGATTTAGTTTACATAAATTCCTTACGGAATTTTGGCAGGAGCAGAGCCCCTGCCCTACAAAATATACTAAGCTTTGTTATTCTAATGAACAAAGTGACAAATAATATCACTAATCAATTTGTTTGTTCACAAGTTTCTATGAAGACTCAAATTTTTGCGGAATTTCAATTGTTTTCAAGCTTTTCACCGAGTTTGGGCTTGGGATTTTTACTTTCCACTACCTTCAGAAAATCTGCGATTTTTGCATGAACCCTGTCAACCTCTTCCTCAAATTCAGCCGCAGACATACGAAGCACGCCGTATCTTACCGCTGAAAGCTGAATAAGTCCGTCGGAGGTCACAACACGAACCTTGTCGTTTTTACCGATTTCGGAAATCAGCTTTTCTATATAAACATCACCGAGCTCACGTTCCTTGGTGTATGCCACCCGTATATTGTGAAACTGAAATGCTTCACCTGTGTTGC
Organism: Ruminococcaceae bacterium UBA1767; assembly: GCA_002315505.1. GTDB lineage: Bacteria > Bacillota > Clostridia > Oscillospirales > Acutalibacteraceae > CAG-488. The sequence continues at coordinate 2,389 of DCGX01000056.1, read as the reverse complement.
CCTCAACCTTGTATGCATCAAAAACGAGAACAACATTGTTTTTGGTAAAAGCACCGTAATTGCAGAGAATTTCCATCAGCCTTTCTCTTGCTGATTCAAGACTGACCTTCGCTAACTCTTTCAGCTCATTCCACGCAAAAATGACGTTGTATCCGTCAACGATAACATATTGCTTTCTTTCGACGAACTTATAATCGTCCTTAAAATTCTCATTTTTGGCGGTCGGTCGGTAAAGCTCATATTTAACCTTGCCGAATTCACGCTCCATAATCGCCTCAAGCTCTTTGTCATCGATATGAAGATTTCTTTGGTTGACAGACGGAGTGAAAGGCTTTTCTTTTTCAATACAGCTTTCAAGGTGCATATATTCGTGAACCTTGTCCCATTTCACACCGAAGCCACCGCCGTGAGCGCAGAAAACCGAATCGGGAGTGTTCTCGAGATCAGCTTCGGGATTGTAGTTGAATTCCTCGATTACCTTGTCGGAGTTGTGACATTTGTCGTAGCCTGCAACCTCGAATGAAATACGGCCTCTTCCGCCGGTGTATGATGCGACTTCTGTTGCATAATCGTTCAGTGTGATAACAGGCGCTTTACCCGTGATAATCGAAATATCTCCATAGGTTTCGGGATTTGAAATACTTCCGAATTTCATGCGAATATCGTTAATTGCCCTGCCGAGCTGTTCGCACGGAACTTCAAGTCTGAAATTGTAGTATGGCTCAAGCAATTCAGACTGAGCCTTCATCAGACCCTGTCTGACAGCGCGATATGTTGCCTGTCTGAAATCACCGCCTTCAGTATGCTTGATGTGGGCACGACCTGCGGCAAGTGTGATTTTCATATCCGTAATCGGGGAGCCTGTGAGAATTCCAAGATGCTGTTTTTCCTTCAGATGACCTATGATAAGTCTCTGCCAGTTTTTGTCGAGAATATCCTCACTGCAGTTCGTTTTAAACACAAGACCGCTTCCTGTCGGCAAAGGCTCCATGAGCAGATGAACCTCTGCGTAGTGCCGTAAAGGCTCATAGTGTCCGACACCCTCAACTGTATTTGTGATTGTTTCCTTATAAAGTACCGTGCCTTTGTCAATGTCAATGTTAACTGAAAATCTTTCTGCAACAAGGCTTTTTAATATTTCTGTCTGCACCTCACCCATAAGGCTTACATATATTTCCTGCAGATGGCTGTTCCAGCTTATGTGAAGCTGCGGGTCTTCTTCTTCAAGCAGCTTCAATTTCGGCAGCATTGTCTGTGCATCAATGTCAGGCGGTAAAATAATTCTGTAATTCATAACAGGCTCAAGCACAGGAGCAACAGATTTTGATTCAATTCCGAGTCCCTGCCCGTTAAATGTATTGTTTAAGCCTGTTAATGCACAAATACTGCCGGCTGAAATTTCATCACAGGTGATAAATTTCGCACCCGAATAGATTCTTATTTGTGCTATTTTCTCGTCACTGATGCTGTCACGCACCTTTAACGAACCACCCGTAACCTTAACGTGAGTAATTCGCTTGCCTTGTTCATCGTGGGTGATTTTAAAAACCTTCGCACCGAAAGTATTGTGAAAGACGGATGGAGTGATATAGTCATTCAGAAGGTCCAGGAAGGATTCGATACCTTCGAATTTTAATCCTGAACCAAAGCAACATGGGTAGGCGAGCCTGCTTTTAATAAGATTGGAAATATCATCATCTGATATCGATTCACCACCGAGATATTTTTCCATAATATTCTCACTGCACATTGCAATGTTTTCAAAAAAAGAATCATCCATCTCAGAAAAATCAATACAATTTTCGGACAATTCATTCTGAAGCTCTGTGATAATTTCTTCACGGCTCTTTCGGGCAAAATCCATTTTCGTAACGAAAATAAAAGTAGGAATGTTGTACAGAGCCAACAGCTTCCATAATGTTCTTGTGTGTGCCTGAACACCGTCAATTCCGCTAATAACGAGAATTGCATAGTCAAGAACCTGCAATGTTCGTTCCGTTTCTGCCGAAAAATCAACGTGTCCCGGAGTGTCGAGCAAATTAATATTAATGCCTTTATATGTAAATGATGCCTGACTTGAAAAGATTGTAATACCACGTTCTCTTTCAAGGTCGTGTGTGTCGAGCAAGGTGTTGCCGTGGTCAACTCGTCCCGCTTTACGGAGCTTGCCTGTACAGTACATCATAGCTTCTGCAAGTGTGGTTTTGCCGGCATCAACGTGTGCTAATATTCCGATAACTGATTGCTTCATAATACACCTCCGGATAGTACGACTATTGTAGCATAAATGCTAAAAATGTTCAATAATAACGATAAAAATTAGTTTTATAGAAAAAAAGTAAAAATTATTAAAAAACTTTTCCCAAAAGTGTTGACAAAGGAGATGATG
>DCGX01000024.1 GCA_002315505.1 Ruminococcaceae bacterium UBA1767 | reverse complement strand
AAACTCAGCAATCGAGCGACGCCAAATCCGCACTGAATGATAAGCATAGTCATCTTCTTTGCAGATATTGCACAGTACTATGGTGTGCTTCTCGTTTATATAACGACTGAACTGTTTATCACATTCATTCATAGCGTCATTATTTTCATCCTCAAGGATAATGAGTGTATGCTTGCCTGAGCGCTTCTTCATAAAATCATCGACGGCATCTGTTATTGTTGTAATATCAGTTCTTTCGGAAAGGTAAGTGCGAATAAAGCTTTGAACGGCTTCGCCGTATGTCAAACCCGAAAAAGAAAAATAGAAAACTCCGGCGCGGGAACGGGCAAGTTCCTGCGCCGCCTTTGTTTTTTCACTGCCTTTCGGGCCATAGATAATAAACATGTCTTTATATGGAGTTTCTTTGTCAAAACAAACCTGATTCCATTCTTCCGCTATGTGGGCAATATCTTTTGATAAATCAAATTTCACGTAAATCAATCCTATCGTAATATGACTGATTTTCATTTTATCACAAATTCGGCGATTTTACAAGAAAAAATCAAAAACAGAAATGCTAAAAAAACGTTATTTTACAAGCTTTTTAGATAATCTGAAAATTTTTAAAAAATTTTTCTGTACGAGCGCCGTAAAAAAATCTATATAAATAGAGAGCGAAATCTCTCGACGCACCTTGACAACTGAATATAGGAGATCCCGAGGTAGACCCCGGTTAGCCGAGCTGCCAGGCACAGCCGCCATGACCTCCGAAAGGAGCGAGCGATCAGTTATGTGCGTTTGGACGAAGCGAAATGACAGCATGCTTCGCAAGCCATGACACTAATGAGGACGGGGATAATGATACTTCCGTGAAGAACGGCCCGGTGAGAATCCGGGATATGGTCGTTATGGGTTGGAAATTGATACCCACTACGCTATATATGATGCCTCTTTACCGTGGAAAAGAGTCGCGGTATTTATGCTGAGAGGTTACTCCGGATCTCCCCTGCAAAAAGCGTACGGGATAACTGCATCCTTTTTGCGCCCGCCGGGGGCTGTAATAAATACGGCGGATAAGAAACGAGGGAACTTTTTAAGTATTTTTTGGGTTGTAAAACTAAAAAAAGTCAGCAATACAGTAATGGGAGGACTTTTTTCAAGACATGGCAAATGAAAAAGTTAAAAAACTGAAAATATCGAAAAATCTTTCGTACGAGGATCCAAAAATGTCCAGTAATAAAGTAGAGAGGATTTCCTCGCGTTCCACAAAATGTAAACATTTTGTAAACAACGAAATTCCGAGGTTGTGAATTCCCCAAAAAATGTCCGATATAAAGTGAGGGGATAAATTTTCCCGATGCACCTTGACAACTGAATATAGGGGATCCCGAGGTAAATCCCGGTCAGTCGAGCTGCCAGGCACAGCCGCCAAGACCTCCGTAAGGAGCGAGCGACAAGCTGTGTGTTGGACGAAGCGGCATTACAGCATCGCTTTGCAAGCCACGACGCTGACACGGGGATAATGATACTTCCGTGAAGAACGGCCCGGTGCAAATCCGGGATATGGTCGTTATGGGTTGGAATTGATACACACTATGCCATATATGATGCCTCATTACCGTGGAAAAGAGTCGCGGTATTTATGCTGAGAGGTTACTCCGGATCTCCCCTGCAAAAAGAGTACGGGATAACTGCACCCTTTTTGCGCCGCCGGGGGCTGTAATAAATACGGCGATGTTTCATAAACCACCTTAAACAATAGTTTTCTGTTGAAAACTCATGAAATCGTAAACAAATTGTAAACATTCAGAGAAACACTGCACTTTTCAGACCATTTTTGTCCCAATAAGTGAAGGCACTTTACAACTGAATGACCGTCCTTATCACACAACCCGCCATGATACTGCCGCAAGGCAGCGGAGCGTTCTGAATTGAAATATCCGGAAACTGCACAGTGCCCATAGAAATATGAGGATTACCTGCAGGAATGTTAAGGATGCAACGGCAAAAAAATTTAACTGAAAAGACAAAAACGGTGGCGGCTGTTTTTTCATCAAAAGCCTGTTTTGAGCGTTTTAATCCTATGTCAATGAAAGTATATTCCCTTGAAAATTAAACGGCTTACAGAGGAAAAAATCGTCAAAATCGGCACCAAAAAGGCATGTTTTTAACAGCAGCCTGAGATGAATTTTAAGGAGGTGTTTTGTAAAAAAGAATACTGCGACACATTTTTCGGGAAGGACGAGATAACAATGAAAAAAGTCTCTCAGCGAAAACGCCAAGAGACAGGAAACAAATTCAAAGTAAAGGAATGATTGCTTATTGGTCTATGAAAAAATTAAGTGCTGTAAGTGCTATATAGCACATGTAGCACCAAAAATAACAAACACAGGGAGGTGAAAAAGCAATGAGGTTTAACAGTCCCGATGAAATCGAACTGCCTCTTCCTTACGGAATAGAGGAAAACCGACTCGGATTTTATGTTATGAAAAAGAACGAGCCGGAATTTATTGAGCTGTGTAATTTCGTTCCGTATATCAGCTCGCAGGTTACAACCTTTGACGGATACGATACAAACACAAAGGTTAAGCTTGCAGGCTTTGACTCATACGGCAATCCGTTACCCGAGATAACGGTAACGAACGACGATTTTGACAAAATGATTTGGGTTCGTCAGAATTGGAGTTTCGACTGCAACATTGTTCCCGGCGGAGGTATTAAGGACAGAATACGCTATGCAATTCAATCTACAAGTAAGTATGCCCCGAAAAATGAGGATTATTCAACCACCGGTTGGTATAAGAAAAATGACGAATATGTTTTCCTAATGCCCGGTGACAGTGACAATGAAGTTCATCTTGAGGGTAAACTACAAAGCTATCAGTTCAGCAGACGTGAGCTTACCGAAAAGGAATATGCAGATATTTTTATGCTTATCTGTAATGTTGCTCCGAATGAAATTATGCAGCCGCTTTTATCGTTTGTGTTCCTTTCGCCGCTCAATTCATTTCTTCACGAAGCACAGTGCGAGCCCAAAACAGTATTGATGCTTTACGGAAAAACAGGCTCTAAAAAGAGCACGCTTGCGGCTCTGATACTTTCCTTTTTCGGCAGGTTTTCAAACACGGATTTACCTCTTTCGTTCCGTGATACGGCAAACAGTATCATCTACAACACCGGCTCATTAAAGGATGTTTTAACTGTTGTTGATGACTTTCACCCGAGTCAGAAAAGCGATGAATATACAATGACGGGTATCATTCAGATACTGCTCCGTGCATTCGGAAACCGCTGCGGAAGGCAAAGATTAAATTCAAAATCCACGCTTATGCAGACACGGTATCCGAAGGCCAACGCAATATTTACGGCAGAGTTTTTACCTGATGTAGGTGAGAGCGGAACGGCAAGATATATTCCGCTTGAGCTTAACCCGACAAGCATAAACAACGATATGCTTACCTACTATCAGCACTATGCTTCCGAAGGAATACTGTCGGCATGTATGTTCAATTATACCGAATGGATAAAAGAAACCTATCTTTCCGATGAAGATGGGTTTGTGAAATTGCTCGGAGAAAAATTCAATGATACAAGAATAAAACTGAATAAATTACTTGCCGAAAAGAGAATGATTATACGCGACAGACTCGTTGACGACCTCGTATCTCTGTATATGGGATATGAATTTATGCTTGACTTTTTCGTTGATAAAAATGTCTGCAATAAGGAAAGTAAAAATGAATTTCTCAATATGTTTACCGACATTCTTGTTGATATTGCAGGCAGGCGTGAGACACAGACAATCATTGATCAGCCGGCTCATAAATTCTTATGCAAGCTGATTTCAATGCTTGAAAGTGAACGCATAAATCTCAAAAAATGCGGAGCAACCTTTGACGATTATACTCCGGCAAACTGCATCGGGTACGAGGATGATGAATACTATTATTTCCATTCCGCACTCGCTCATAAGGAGGTCAGACGGTTCTGCGGTGAACAGGGAGAGTCGTTTACAATCGGTGAAAAAGCATTGCTGAAAGCACTTGATGCAGAGAAATTACTCATCAAAGGCAACGACGGAAAGAACACGGTTCAGCACAGCTTCGGCGGCAAGAACAGACGCTATCTTGTTATACCGAAGCAGAAAGCAAGAGCAATCTATGATGAAGCAAATTAACGGGATAATCGCGGTATCGTCTTATCAAGCATCGCCTTTTGATAGCCACAAAAGTCAGCTTGTTAAGGGACACCCCTAAAACCCGTGGAAAGGAGAAAAAATGAGGACAAGAACAAAGCAGATTCCAATCAGAGTAAGTGAAAAAGAATTGGATACTATCGAGCGAAAAGCAGACAAATGCGGTCTTAACCGTGAAGCGTATCTGCGTGAATGTGCCTTGGGTGTTCCGCTTAAAGAACAGCCCTCTGCCGACATGAAAGAGGTCATTTCACAGCTTCGCAGAATAGGTATCAACATTCAGCAGGTTGCAGTTAAGGCGAACACATCGGGGCTTGTCGATGAACCTTTATACCGTCAGAACTACACAGAATTGCAGTCGGTTATCGGCAAAATTATGGAGGTGATTTACTGATGGCGGTAACTTCGTTGTGGCGAATCAAGGGCTCTGTTCACAAAGTTATTCTGTACGCTGAGAACAAAAATAAAACCGTTATGGGCAAAAATATCGAAACAGATAAGGACACTTCCAAGACCGAAAATGTCCTCAATCTTGTTATCGATTACGCCAATCGCGGTGAAGCAACGGAGCAGAAACAGTTTGTCAGCGGCATAAACTGCAGTCCCGAAAACGCCGATACCGAGATGATGAATGTAAAAAAATCATTCAGAAAGCTGAGCGGAACGATAGCTTATCACGGGTATCAATCCTTTGCCGAGGGCGAGGTTGATGCCGAGACAGCTCACCTTATCGGGTGCAGGCTTGCAGATGAATTGTGGGGGAACCGATATCAGGTTGTGGTCGCAACACATCTTGATAAGCAGTCTCATATCCACAATCATTTTGTTCTGAATACGGTGTCATTTGTTGACGGCCTGAAGTATCACAGAACAAAAATTGATTACAAGGAAATGCAGGAAGCATCGGACAGGCTGTGCCGTGAATTCGGCTTATCTGTAATTGAATCACCGCAGAAGCCGAAGCAGTGCTATACGGAATACAAAGCCGAAAAGAACGGAGAGCCTACCAAAAATCAAATCATCAAGCAGGATATTGATGAAGCGATTGCTGCGAGCGTTGTACCCGAACAGTTCTACCGTGAGATGCAGAGGCGCGGCTACAGCTTCGATTTTTCGCACAAGTACGCAACCGTTTCACATCCGGGATTCAGTAAACCGAGGCGACTGAAAACACTCGGTTACGACTACACTCCCGAAAGAATTGAAGACAGAATATACGGGCATTGGAAACCCGAAAGAGCGGAATATCCCGAGCAGGATGAAGTGGAAATCTTGCCCGAATACTTCTCGGATTATCAGACCGTATATGTTAATTTCGTTCTAATCCTCGGCAATGTAAAAGGCAGAAGAAACGAAAATGCGGAGCTGTACCGCTTGCTCGCCGAAGACCTGATCAAGTTCGACAGACGGGTTGAAGAACAGAATTTACTGCTTGATAACAATCTATACTCGCAGGAGGATATTGTCAATTATGCGAACGGCTGCGAGCAGGAATCAACTGAAACAAATGAAGCAAGACGGCTTCTGCGCAACGAATTGAAGCGTGCCGTGCGTGCAGATGATTTATCCGAACAGAACCGAATAAGAGACGAAATCAAAGCCTGTTCGGGCAGAATGAGCAAGCTCCGAAAGGATATTAAAATCTGCGGCCGCTTACTTGAAGCAGAACCGCAGATTGAAGAAAAGCTGCATGATGCAGAAAAAATTTATGAAAGGAACAGAATTGTAAATGGCAAAGAGAAAATCAGTAGCGGCAAATATCGTGCTGAACGCATACGATGATTTGTTTGAAACCGATGAAAGCCGCGAGGACAAAAAGCGTGAGCGTATTTATGAAATACCGCTCGAACAGATACGGGACATGCCCGACCACCCGTACAAGGTAAAGGATGATGATAATATGGCAGAGCTTACCGAAAGCGTAAAGGAACACGGTTTATTACAGCCTGTGCTTGTCCGTCCGCTTGAAGAAAAGGATACCTATGAAATGGTATCGGGACACAGAAGAAAACGCGCGTATGAGCTTGCAGGACTTGAAACAATACCGTGCAGAGTGCGTGAACTGACAAAGGACGAGGCAATTATTATGATGGTCGATTCAAATCTTCAGCGTGATGAAATCTTACCGAGTGAGAAAGCCTTTGCGTACAAGATGAAGCTTGAAGCATTGAAAAGACAAGGTCAGCGTACAGATTTAACTTCCAACCCGTTGGGTGGGAAGTTAGGCGAAACAGCAAGTTTTATCGGAGAACAGATTGGAGACAGCGGAACACAGGTTCGCCGTTATATCCGTCTGACAAATCTCATTCCCGACCTGCTCAATCTTGTGGATGAGGGCAGAATAAAGCTTCGCCCCGCCGTGGAGTTGTCATATCTTCCCGAAGAAACACAGACAGTCTTATTTGACGAAATACAGGCACAGGACGCAACACCGTCACATGCTCAGGCAATAAGACTTCGCAAGCTCTATGAAACGGGCAGCCTCAGCGAAAACGATATTGCCGAAATCATGGCGGAGGAAAAAGGCAATCAGAAAGAAAAGCCGATGTTCAGGGACAAGCGCATTACGGAGGCTATTCCGAAGAATATACCGCCCGAAAAGCATTGTGATTATGTACTGAAAGCACTCGACCACTACAACCGTTACCGTCAGCGCAACAGAGACGCAAGATGAATATAAAAATATAAAATGACAAAACTAAATTTGAGGTGATAATTATTGTCAAATGATAAAAATGTTTCCAATGAAGTCAAAAGAATAAAAATCCTGCAGGAAGCGTGGCTACAATTTTACAACAATTACCTGTTTGAAAAAGGGTTCATTTCTCAAACCGAATACAACAAAATAGCCGTAAAAATAAAAAATCGTGCTCCGATTACCGTATCATAATACAAGTATTTCCAACGGTACCATTATATATCAACTCTGCCAAAAATCGCAGAGTTGATTTTTTAAAAAACTATAATATTATTAAAATATAAATTAAAATAACGGAGGAAAAAATAATGGATATACACTCTGTACGGGAAGAGTTAAAGCACAAAAGCGTTTATGATATACCGCTTCGGGTTACCTATTATGCCCGTGTTTCTTCGGATAGTGACGAGCAGCTCAATTCCCTTGACAATCAGATTTCTTACTATGAAAACTTTATCCGTAAAATTAACGCATGGAAGTTTGTTCCGGGGTATATTGATGAAGGTCTTTCGGGCATTTCCACAAAAAAGCGTGAAAATTTCAACCGTATGATTGAAGATTCGCAGGACGGTGTATTCGACTTAATTGTAACAAAGGAAATTTCCCGTTTCGCCCGAAATACGCTTGATTCCCTGCAATATACAAGAGAACTGCTCAGCAACGGTGTAGGGGTGTTCTTTCAGAACGATAATATAAACACACTTGATGAAGACAGTGAGCTGAGGCTTTCAATTATGTCATCAATAGCGCAGGACGAACTTCGCAAGCTGTCAAGCCGTGTTAAATTCGGACATCAGCAGGCAATAAAATCAAGTGTTGTTCTCGGTAATAATAATATGTTCGGTTATCGGAAAGAGAACAAGCACCTTGTTATTGATGAAGCAGAAGCGGAAATGATACGCGAGGTTTATGAACTTTACGCAACGGGCAATTACAGCTTCAAGCAGATTGAAAATGTGCTTTGGGATAAAGGGTACCGAAATCATAACGGAAATAAAATCGCACACAGTACGCTTTCGGCAATATTGACCAATCCGAAGTACAAAGGATATTATTGCGGAAATAAAGTCCGGGTTATTGATATGTTCACAAAAAAACAGAAGTTTCTTCCGCCCGAGGAATGGGTAATGTTCAAAGACGAATCAGGCGAAATTGTGCCCGCCATTGTGTCGGAAGAGCTTTGGGAAACGGCAAACGAAATATGGATTCGCAGAAGCAAAGATGTCAGAACCCGTCAGGGAATATGCAACACCAAAAATCTTCTGACAGGCAAGCTCTATTGTACGGAATGCGGCAGTCCGTTTTATCGTCGAGACAGCAAAGATAAACAAGGCAACAGCAACAGCCGTTGGGTATGTTCGGGCAAAATCAAAAACGGTAAGGATTCATGCTCATCTGAAGGCATTTACGAAAAAGAAATTGTACCGATTCTTTTTGATGTTTTTAAGGATACCAAAGCTGATGCCGAAGCTCTTGCCGATGAATATATGCGAATGTATCTCGAAGTCAATCAGGATGATTCCGTAAGCAAAAAAATAACTGCTTTGAAAAAGCAGATTGAAAAAATTCAGCGCAAGAAACAGAAGCTTCTTGAAATGATGCTTGACGAGAAGTTATCCGAAGATAATTTCACTCAGATGACCGAACAATGTACTGAGGAAATGAAGACGGCAGAAAATGAGCTTTCGGAGCTTGAGCAGGTTATGGATAAGAGCAATGAACTGAAAAGCCATATTGACAATATCCGTTCTGTTCTTTCTCAGGCGCAGGAAGCAGCCGCTGACGGAATAATAACCAAGGAGTTCGTTGAAAAATATATCGACAAAATTTATGTTGACCATATAGCAAAAGGTCAGATGCGTTTGAGCATCAAAATCTTTACGGGAGAGACTACCGAGCGGTATCTGAACAAACTCAAGCATCAGTCAAGCGAGATTGAAAAGCGGAAAAAGCAAGCAAAATCAAGGGTTTCAGGCACTTCGGACGATAATGTTCACTCGGGTATCACGTTTAAAAAAATGATCGAGTCTTACGAGAAGAATATGAAATAAGCTATTGAAATAAATTTCTGCTTATTGATAATCAATCAGAAAAAGCTGTGCCGCAATATAGTGACACAGCTTTTACATATAAAAAGTCGGTCTGAAAAATCAAACCGACTTCATTTTATTTATTGAATTGTGCTTCGTCAATGAGCTTCGTGAATTTTTCGATTCCGTACTCAAAAATTTCTGAGCCTAATTTCTCAATTTCACTGCTTTTAAGCGAACATCTCAGTGCGAACTCCCTGCCGATATTTTCGCTGAGGTTTCCGCCCTTATTGAGCGCAAGCAGATAAAAAGTAAATGCGCTTCCGTCGGAAATATTGTCATAATATCCCTTTTCATTTACCTTTAAATAATCGTACATCGCAGAGCTGACTGCATCGGACAAAAATGCATCCCCGATATTTTTCTGTACAACATATTCCGCAACAAACGTCAGCAACACCCTTGACTGATACAAAACCGCCGCAGTAAAATCAATACCGCAGTTTTGAGTCAGCTCATCTGTCGGCTTCACACCGGCTAACTTCTCGCCGAGCTGTTTTGCTTTTTCACTGTTACCGTTTTGTTCGTTACGCTTTATGTCCTCGGAAAGAGCTTCAAACTCCTCGTTCTCAATATCCTTCCTGCCTACATAAATTTTGATATCGCCGTCTTCTGCCATTTTGGTCCTCCGAAGCATCAGTTTGCAGCGGCTTCTTCTTTTGCCTTTTGTCTGCGAATTTTTGCTTTATAATTTGTAAACTCATTTAAATTGCCCTCGGGAACTGTGTAGGTTCCGAGTGTAACACAACTCTTGTTATTTCTGCCGTGGAAATCGCTTCCGCCGACCGCAAGAATCTTCTTTTTCTTTGCGAGCTTTTCAAATGTCTCCATCTGACTCTCGCTGTGCTGAGGACACCATGCCTCGATTCCGTCAAGTCCCGCATCAAGAAGTCTGTCAAGAAGTGTTGTTCCCTCATAATCACCCGGGTGAGCAAGAACTGCAACACCGCCTGCATCATGGATTGCATCAATTATCTCTGCCGGTTCAGGGAATCTCGGCTTAACAAGAATGCTCTTTGCACCCTTTTCGGCAAAAAGCTCTTTATACAAATCTCCGAAAAGCTCTGTAGTAATTCCGCTTTCAACAAGAGCCGCCATAATATGAACAGGATAAACATTTGTTGAACCCTGTGCACATTTCAAAATAAGGTCAGCTGTAATCGGATACCTCTGAGCAGCCTTAATCATCATAATCTGTGCCGCACGCTTTCTTGCCAGCAGGTTTCTGTGGCAAAGACCTTCAAGTCGGTCAGGCGAATCAGCAAGATAACATAAAATATGAACCTCTTTGTTCGTTTCAGAATCGAGTGCAGAAATCTCAACACCCTGGACTACCTTGATACCATGGCGTTCACCGATTAATCTGGCTCTGACTGTGCCTGCAAGGCAATCGTGGTCTGTAATAGCTAAAGTAGTGATACCACATTTTTCAGCCAAAACTATAATGTCATCTATACCCATAGAACCATCAGAGAGTCTAGTATGACAATGCAAATCTCCCGCCATTTTATTAATCCTCCTAAAATTGAACATAATACGCTGACCATATTATAACTCTTTTTTTTAGGAATTGCAAGAGTTTTCTTGTTAATGTGACAATATTTTATTCAGCAAAAGCTACTCTCAATTATCTTTGAGCATTCGGCGGGAGAATACACCCATCGGTCGATATGGTCCGTCTGGGTATAGTATTTAATTTCGGGTGCAGGATATTCAGCCTGGAACGCATCTACTATTATCAATTTTATTTTCATTCTTTCGGGAAGCATACTTTTTATATAAACACCTGCGTGACAGCCTGCGGTTATTCCCGACGAATATTCCGCAAGACCTGCCAGATTCGGAGTAAGCTCAACGAAAATTCCGTAATTCTCTATTGAACGCACGATACCCGGAACTGTTTCGCCCGGAGCAAATTCGCCTGCATTCTGCTCCCATGTGCCGAGCAATTCCTTATGTGAAAAGGTAATCCTGCCGTAATCATCAATCGTTTTGACAACCACACGGATAATCTGACCGTTTTTGAAGCGTACAGAAGGATGAGGGATTCGTGAAACGGAAATACTGTCAATAGGAAGGAGTCCGTTAATTCCCGCACCAATATCCAGAAAAGCTCCGAAATTTTCCATATGCGAAACCTTCGCATAGATTATATCACCGGGGCTGAGCTTTGAAATATAGTTTTCCATACACTCCTGCTGAACGGATTTTCTGCTGAGAATCGCATATTCACGGTTGTTGTTATCCCTGCGGAAGCCGAGAATATGAAACATTACGGGTTTATTCACTCTTGAAATAAGTGCAATATCACGCACTGTGCCGTCATCAATTCCGACAGCTCCCTCCTCGTGGGGAATAATTCCGTACATACAGCCGAGGTCAACACGAAGATTGTGCTCCTTATCGCAGAGCAATGCTCTTGCCTCAACTATCTGATTTGTGTAGCACGCTTCGTGCAGCGCATTAGGACTGGAAAGAATTGCCTGGTTTTCAGGTGTGGAGATCATCTGACCTTCCGGAGAATAAGTTTGCATAATTTGACCACCTTTATTTTATTTACAAATATATATGGTTTTGTGTTTTTTATAATGACAAAATATCTATACTTTTTTCATATTTTGTGGTATAATAGTATAAATATTGCTTTGGAGGGACTAAAATGGATGTTCGTTTAGGTGACAAGCTCGTTATGAAAAAAAATCACCCTTGCGGTTGTAATCGTTTTGATGTATTGCGTATCGGCATGGATTTTAAAATCAAATGTGAAAACTGCGGACACGAAATTATGGTTCCGAGAGTTAAAGCCGAGAAAAATATCAAAAAAATCATTCATCAGGAAGAGCAGGAATAATTTATGCTTGATAAACTCGCATCTATAGAAGAAAAATACGAAAACATCAATACACAGCTTTTTGACCCCGATGTCGTTTCGGATATGAACAAATATCGTAAGCTCATGCAGGAGCAGAAGCAGCTGACTCCCGTTGTTGAAAAGTACCGTGAATACAAAAAGGTTAATGCCGATTTTGAGGAGGCAAAGACTCTTCTCAACGAGAGCGGACTTGACAGGGATTTTCAGGAGATGGCACAGGAGCAGTTTGAAGAATCCCGTGACGCACTTGAAAAAATCCGTGAGGAATTGAAAATTCTTCTCCTTCCTCGTGACCCGAACGATGACAAGAGCGTTATCATTGAAATCCGCGGAGGTGCAGGCGGTGAGGAATCCGCACTTTTTGCAAATTCACTTTTCAGAATGTATTCAATGTATGCCGAGTCAAAGGGATGGAAACCCGAGATTATGTCATCAAATCCGACCGAGCTCGGCGGATTCAAGGAAATCAGCTTTATGATTGACGGTGACGGTGCATATTCACGATTCAAATTTGAAAGCGGTGTTCACCGTGTTCAGCGTGTTCCCGAAACCGAGTCGCAGGGCAGAATTCAGACCTCAACCGTTACGGTTGCCGTTTTGCCCGAGGCCGAGGAGGTTGACGTTGAGCTTAACCCGGCAGAACTGCAGATTGATACCTTCCGTTCAAGCGGTGCAGGCGGACAAAAGGTTAACAAAACCTCGTCCGCAATCCGTGTAACTCATCTTCCGACAGGCACTGTTGTTGAGTGTCAGGACGAAAGAAGTCAGCTTCAGAATAAAATCAAGGCATTGACAATTCTCCGTTCACGACTTCTTGCAGAGGAACAGCGAAAGCAGCAGGACCAGATTGCAGGCGAGAGAAAATCTCAGGTCGGTACGGGTGACAGAAGTGAAAGAATCCGCACATACAATTTCCCGCAGGGACGGGTAAGCGACCACAGAATCGGTCTTACTCTTTACAAAATAGAGGCTATTATGAACGGTGACCTCGATGAAATAATCGATGCACTTATCACCGCAGATACAGCCGAAAAATTGAAGGCAGAATAAAATGAACACAGAATTTATTAAAGCCGATGACAGCAACGGAATAGACAGAGCCGCCCTAATACTTAAAAACGGCGGTCTTGTCGCAATACCTACCGAAACTGTTTACGGACTTGCCGCAGATGCTCTTAACGGTGAAGCCGTTGCCAAGATTTTTAAGGCAAAGGGCAGACCGATGGACAATCCGCTGATTGTTCACATAAGCCGTTTTGATGAAATCTACCGACTTGTTCGTGAGGTTCCCGAAAAAGCGAAGGCTCTCGCCGAAAAATACTGGCCAGGTCCGATGACTATTATTCTTCCGAAATCGGATATTATTCCGAAGGAGGTCAGCGCAGGTCTTGACACTGTTGCAATCCGTATGCCGTCACATCCGACAGCAAAAGCACTCATTGAAAAATCGGGTTGTCCGCTTGCCGCACCGTCGGCAAACACCTCAGGCCTTCCGAGTCCCACAACCGCAAAGCACGTGCTTGACGATATGAACGGCAAAATTGATGCTATCGTTGACGGCGGAGAATGTGCCGTCGGAATTGAATCGACAGTTGTCACGCTTGCAACCAATCCGTCGCGTCTTCTCAGACCGGGCGGAATCACTCACGAGCAATTATGCGATGTACTCGGCGAAGTCGAAATTGACAAGGCAGTTTTAGCTCAGCTTGAAGCAGGAGTTAAGCCGTCAAGTCCCGGTATGAAATACAAGCACTATGCACCGAAGGCGGAGGTTTCCATTATAAAAGGAAGTCTTCCGGAATATCTTTGCTACATTGATGCGGTTCACGAGGACGGTGACATGGCACTTTGCTTTGACACCGACAAGGATAAAATAAATATTCCGTATCTCACCTTCGGAAGTGAAAATCATCCCGAGGAGCAGGCGAACAAATTGTTTTCCGCACTTCGTGAGTTTGACGAAATGGGAGCAAAAAGAGTCTTTGTCCGTGCTCCGTCAAGCGATGGTGTCGGTCTCGGAGTTTACAACAGACTTCTTCGCTCAGCCGCATTCAGAGTTATCAATGCACCGAAAATTTTCGGTCTGACGGGACAAACGGGTGCAGGCAAAACAACAGTTGCAAAGCATCTTGAACAAAAAAATTATTTCATCATTGACGGCGACATTCTTGCAAGAGAAATTGTCGAAAAAGGTTCGCCCGTTTTGAAAAAACTGGCTGACACATTCGGCAACGATATTCTTGACGAAAACGAAAATCTTATTCGCAGTGCTCTTGCAGAAAAGGCATTCTCGTGCGAGGAAAATCGTCAGAAGCTAAACTCAATCACCCACCCGGCAATCACAGAAAAAGCTCTTAGAATTATCAAGGAAAATTTTGACAAAAATTATAAGGGATTTATCATTGATGCGGCGGCAATTTTCGACAGCAAGCTCGCAGATTACTGTGATAAAATGATTGTTGTGCTCGCTGATTACGAAACCCGTAAAAAGAGAATAATCGCACGTGACGGAATCGACGAGAATACCGCAGACTTACGAATAAATGCTCAGCCGAATGACCAATACTATATCGACAGAGCCGATATTCTTGTCCGAAACTATGGTGAATTCACGATTGATTCGGAACTGAAATCATTATAATTTACAGCAGATAAATATTATGTCGCAACACGTAAGCGAATAAAAATTTATTATATATTTTACAGTCGATTTAAGGAGGATATTACCTATGGCAGAAGAAAAAACACAGGCAGAGCTTCTTCGTGAAAAGCTCTTTATGAACAAAAAGCATACAGCAGATTTTGTTGACGATGCTGAAATGAAAAAGGCAATGGATTTTGCAGAAGGCTATAAAAAATTCCTCAACGACAACAAAACTGAGCGTGAGGTCGCAAAATTTGTTGTAGCTGAGGCTGAAAAGAACGGCTTCGTTCCGTTCGACAATATGAAAAAATACAACGCAGGTGACAAGGTATATTATCTTAACCGAAAGAAAGCTGTTATCCTTGCAGTTATCGGTAAAAAGCCTGTTGCAGAAGGCACTCGAATTGCCGCCGCACATATTGATTCGCCACGTCTTGACTTAAAGCCGAACCCATTGTATGAGCAGAATGAAATTGCTTTGTTCAAAACTCATTACTACGGCGGAATTAAAAAATATCAGTGGACAGCTATGCCGCTTTCACTCCATGGTGTTGTCGTTCTTCGTGACGGCACTGAGGTTGAAGTCAGCATCGGTGAAAAAGAGGGTGAACCGCAGTTTGTTGTTTCCGACCTTCTTCCGCACCTTGCAGCTGAGCAGAGCAAGAGAACTCTCGGCGAAGGTATCAAGGGTGAAGAGCTTAATATTATTGTCGGCTCGTTCCCGTTCAAGGATGACAAGGGAAGTGAGCTTGTCAAACTCAACATTCTCAATATTCTTAACGAAAAATACGGTATGATTGAAGAGGATTTCCTCACAGCAGAGCTTGAGGCTGTTCCTGCCGCAAGGGTAAATGATATCGGATTTGACCGCAGTCTTATCGGTGGTTACGGTCATGACGATCGTGTTTGCGCATACCCTGAGCTTATGGCTATTCTTGAGCTTGACGATGTTCCTGAGTACACTGCTGTTGCAGTTCTCACAGACAAGGAGGAAACAGGCTCCGACGGTAACACAGGTCTTGAATCTGTTTACCTTAAAAATTTCATTGCCGACCTTGCACGTGCAGACGGCCTTAAGGGAAGAGATGTTCTCTCAAAAAGCAAGTGTCTTTCTGCCGATGTTAACGCCGCATTTGACCCGACCTTCTCCTCTCCGTTTGAGCCGAAGAATTCGTCTTATATTAACAGAGGTATCGTTGTTACTAAATACACAGGTGCAAGAGGTAAGGGTGGCACATCTGACGCAAGTGCGGAATATGTCGGCGAGGTTACACGAATTTTCAACAAGGCAAATGTTAACTGGCAGATGGGTGAGCTCGGTGCTGTTGATGCAGGCGGCGGCGGAACGGTTGCAAAATACATTGCAAATCTCGACGTTGATGTTATTGATGTCGGCGTTCCTGTTCTCTCAATGCACGCCCCGTATGAGTTGATTGCCAAGCTCGATGTTTACATGGCAAACAAGGCCTTCAAAGCATTCTTTGAAGCTGAATAATTTTTTCTTGAATTTTAAAATAAGATGTGTTATTATCTTTGCATAATGAAAAAATGAGGAATATATATGGCTGGACTGAAAAAAGAAGAGAATAAACCCGAGAAACCGATTAATAAAAAAGAAAAATATATATGGCTTGCCGTTTCGGTTGTGATTGCCATTGCCGGAATAATTATTCATACAAAATCAATCACCCTGTCGGCCGCACCGATGGTACTTTATGCCGCAGGACTGATGTTTACAATTATAATGTCAGCACAGAAAGCAAGCATTGAGCGATTCAGCTTCACGGGTGAAAATGCCAACAAAAAGATGTACTATATTATGTCTGCACTGTACTATGGAATTATTATTCTTGCAGTTGCTTACGTTATTCTTGCTCTCTGGATTTCAAATATTTTTTCAGTTTAAGCTTAATAAAAAATTACAGGGTTGTCGATTTGACAGCCCTGTTTTTGTGTTTATTTCATTTTAGATTCTTGCCATACTGAATCCGACTTTTGCTCTTGATATCTGAGCAGGTATAATACTGTTATCTGTACCGCTTACTGTAGCACAAATTACTTTTGAATAATCACTGATACATTTCTTATTTTCATTTGCACAGACAATTTTATAATAGAATGTACCATTACTCTGCTCTGTGCTGTCAAGGTATTCCGGTGAATAAACCGTAGCGATTGCGGTATAAAGTCCGTTTTCACTGTCAGAACGATAAACTATATATTTATCTGCCTTTTTAACCTTTGACCACGTAAACTCAACGCTTCCGTCATCTTTTTGCCTTGCCTTGAAATCGGATACCGTCGGCAGACTTGCACAGATATATGCAACGTCACTCATGTCGCTGTCATAATCATCATTCTTCGCAAGAGTCATTATTTTATAATAGTATTTCTCGCCCGGTGTGATTTCCTTATCGAGAAATTCAGTTTCATCCGCATCGAATTCCTTGTACCTTAAGAATTTCTCATCTCCGTTTTTCATCTTGTAAAGCACATAGCCCTTTGCGTTATCAACCTTATCCCATTTAATAATAATGGATTTATAGCTCGCATTTTTAAGCTCAAAATTCTGCGGTGACGAAATAAGAACATTCACCTTACACGATGAGCTGACGTTACCGTAATTAGACGTTACCGTTATTTCAGCCTCACCGAAGCCGACACCCGTAACAATTCCGTTATTGTCCACCTTAACAATGCTTTCGTCCTCTGATTTCCAGGTAAGACCTTTATCTAATGAGCCGAACGGAAGCTGTGCCGCCATAAGCTCGGTAGTCTGTCCGACACCGACATTTATGCTCTCTTCACTGATTACAATCTGCTTCGGTTTATCGTCAATCGTTTCAACCGCATACATCGGTCCCATATAATCATTGCCGTCAATCGTGGCATATGCACGATAATAATATGTCGATTTCGGCTTCAGAGTGAGCTTCATATCCTCGGTACTCATTGAAAGAGTAATTTCCTTTTCGCTCGTGGAGCTTCCGTCGGAATATTTTTTAAGGTTATTTTTTTCATCACCGAAATAGAAGCCCTTCGATGAAATTCTCAATGAACCCGAGTTATTTATTCCGCCATTCAGCACCGCCTTATCGCTCATAATCTGAGTTGCTGTGGTTGTGATGATTGACAGCTTTGACGTGCTGTAAATAATCGAATCCGACCTTGATGTGTAGCTTCCGCCGACAGATGAAGCAAACGAATACGAACCGACATAGGTTTCGGAATCGTTATAATTCGGCACACCGTAGCCTACAATATAGCTCGCCGAAATTGTTCTTGTTTTGCCTGCACATTGATATCCAAGTGAGCCGTTTGTATTTCCCTCAATTGTATAAATTGAGCTGCCCGAAACACCTGTTACCAGTCCAACGTGCTGAGCAGATGTTCTGCCGCTCCAGTTATAGAAAATCATATCACCCGTCTTAGGCACATATCCCGAGGACGGAGTAAAATATCTGTTGTGATTTTTGTACCAGTCAACTGCCGTGTTACAGTTGCCGAGTCTTGGCACTATTGATGACGGAATCCCTGCCTGATAAGCACACCACGAAATGAAATACATACACCATGCACCGCACGGCTCACCGAAATATGAACCGTACTTGGTATATCCGCCGTCCTGACTCGAGGATATCGGCAGACCTGTTGAAGTGCTCAGCTCAGTATATCCCAGCTGAGTTCTTGCCACACCGATAATGTCCGCTGTATGCTGACCTGTGTTTCTGTGAGTGTTCGGCCAGTAATCAACATAAGCCGCCGCACCTGAAGCTGTGCAAAATGAAACACATATCAGTATTGCAAGCAACAAAGATAATATTCTTTTTGCCTTCACTGACCCTTTCTCCCTTCATCAGTGCAATAAACAGCTGACAACTCCCGTAATTGTTCCGAGTAAAATAAGTCCTGCCATTATTAATGCCATTATTCTTGTCCAGTTACTTCTCATCTTTTTTACTTCCTTGTAATTTACGTTCCTGTTTAGCTCTTGAAAACGCAGTGAAGAACATTCCCGTCAGACAGCCTGCCGCACCGAAAATCAAGTCCACCATTGTATCAATCAGACCTGCCTCGGAATTGAAAACATTTCTCTGCAAATTCAATCCGTAAAGCCTGTCCATTGTAAATTCATAAAATTCCCAGCCGACCAGCAAAGTCACACCGAATGCAAGCGAAAACATTGCCGCAAGCGCAGGGCTGATTCGTTTATCCTTAGGCTGCTTTGACTGAATAATCACAGCAAGGTCGTAGCTTCCTGCTGTTGCAATGAAGCCCGACATATAATGCTCGGGAACATCAATGTACTCGAAGGTCGTGAATTTATTCACCGTTGTTCCGACAACAACTCCGAAACAAAGTAAAATATTCAGCATTGTCTGAACTCTGTGCGGAACGAGTGTTATAAATGTTTTTCCGCCGAGAAGCTGGAACAAATCCCACAGATGCGTGAATATTATTGCAAACATCGCTTCAAGAAATTCTGTTGTGTAACCCGAGAACATCATTACAGTGCCCCATATAAAAAGCAGTCCTCTGCAGGTCCACCAAGTAATCTGAACACCCTTCGGTAAAGGCGGAATAGGATTCAAAACTTTTTTCTTCATAAATTATCTCCAATAAGAATTATACCAATATATAATAAAGCATTTCGGCTCCAAAATCAATAGTATATTATTGTATTTTCTTGTTTAAACTATTGATTTAATTTCAATAATAATGTAAAATACAATCAACAATCCATGAAAGGTTCTGTATCTATGAAAATTCTTGTTACAGGCGGTGCCGGATTTATCGGCAGCAATTTTGTATATTTTATGCTTAAAAAACACCCTGACTATGATATTGTTGTTCTCGACAAACTCACATATGCGGGTAATCTTTCCACACTTGAGGAGGCCATGAAAAATCCTCACTTCAAGTTTGTTAAGGGTGACATAACTGACAGACCTTTTGTTTACAAGCTCTTTGAGGAGGAAAAATTCGACAAGGTTGTTAACTTTGCCGCAGAGAGCCACGTTGACCGTTCAATTCTTGAGCCCGAGGTGTTCCTCATGACAAATGTTATGGGTACTCAGGTTCTTCTTGATGCAACACTCAAATTCGGTGTTGCAAGATATCACCAGGTATCAACTGACGAGGTTTACGGCGACCTTCCGCTTGACAGACCTGACCTTTTCTTCAGCGAGGACACCCCGATTCACACTTCAAGTCCGTATTCTGCAAGTAAGGCAGGAGCTGATTTGCTTGTTCAGGCATATAACAGAACCTTCAATGCTCCTGTTACAATTTCACGCTGCTCAAACAACTACGGCCCGTATCATTTTCCCGAGAAGCTCATTCCTCTCATGATTATCAATGCTCTTCACGGAAAGAGTCTTCCCGTTTACGGCGAGGGACTCAACATCCGTGACTGGCTTTACGTTGAAGACCACTGCTCTGCTATTGATTTAATTATTCACGACGGCAGAATCGGTGAGGTTTACAACATCGGCGGTCACAATGAAATGAGAAATATTGACGTTGTCAAGCTCATCATCAAGGAGCTCGGCAAGTCGGAGGACCTCATCACCTATGTTACCGACCGAAAGGGTCACGACCTTCGATATGCAATCAATCCCGAGAAAATTCACAACGAATTAGGTTGGTTGCCCGAAACAAAATTTGCAGACGGAATTAAGAAAACAATTCAGTGGTATCTCGACAACGAGGATTGGTGGCAGAACATAATCAGCGGTGAATATACAGAGTACTACGATAAGATGTACACTAACAGATGACAAAAAATAACCGATTTTTAATTAAATCGGTTTTTCTTTTATATACTTTCCGGAGGTGATATTTTGAAATCTGTATTATTTTTTATTGAATCTCTCGGCGGCGGCGGAGCAGAAGCCGTATTTTCAAATATGATTGAAAAGCTCGACAAAAATAAATTTGATGTAACGGTTGTCAGCGAAACCGACGGAGAAATTCACACGGAAAAAATAAAAAAGAATGCAAAATATCACAGCTTTACACAGAAAAAAAACAACGAACTTTTTAATAAAATAATTATAAAATCCTCGCTCACTTTTTCCGAGGATTTTGTTCGTAAAAATTACATAAAAGGTGACTACGATATTGAGGTTGCTTTTTGCGAAGGATATGCAACAAAAATTATCGGCAATTCAAAAAGCAAGGCAAAAAAAATTGCGTGGGTACACACTGATGTTCTCAACAATCCTTGGAGTGAAATGATTTTCGGCTCTGCGCAAAAAGAAAAAGAATGCTATGAAAAGTTCGATGCAGTTGTATGTGTTTCGCAAAGCATGAAGGATTCCTTCGTAAAAAAATACGGAATGGAAGACAAGGTTTTCGTACTGTACAACGTCATTGATTTTGATAAAATAATTAACCTTTCAAATGAAAATACTGAATTAAGTTTTTATAAAAAACCGATACTGATAATGTGCGGCAGGCTTACATTTATAAAGGGTTACGAAAGAATTATAAAAATTTGTTCAAGGCTTAAAGAAGAAAATTTTGATTTTTCTTTGTTAATTCTCGGTAGCGGTGAAGAAGAAAAAAAACTGAGGGATTTAATAAACAAACTGAATCTTTCCGACCGCATTTTTTTGATGGGATTTCAGGAAAATCCGTACAAATATATTAAAAATTCCGACATCTTTATCTGCTCATCCTATGCCGAAGGCTACAGCTCCGCAGTTGCGGAAGCAGTCATTCTCGGTGTTCCCGTAATCACTGTGGATTGCTCGGGAATGAAAGAGATTTTCGGTGAAAACGAATGCGGAATTATCTGTGAAAACAGCGATGAAGATTTATATTTTTCAATTAAAAAAGCATTGGAAAATCCAGAAATTCTAAACGAATTTACATCACAGGAAAAGCTCCGTTCAAAGGCTTTTAATATTGAAGAAAGAATAAACAAAATTGAAAAATTTTTAGAAAATATCTGAGGTACTTATGAATAAAGAGAAAATAACAAATGCAATAAAAATTATTGTAGCTCTCGCAATCTGCGTTGTTGCAATTTTGAATTACAAAACACTTTCTGAGCTTGATATTCGCTTATTGATTGCCGGCGCATCGACAATACTGATGGCTGAACTGATTATTTTAGGAGTATATGTCGTAAAAGCAATTCTACTCGTACTTCCCGCCTCGTTGATTTACATTTCGGTCGGTATGGCTTTTGACTGGAAACGTGCTGTAATTGTAAATCTGGTCGGAATTGCAATTGAGGTCACAGTAACTTATTTTCTCGGAAAGTTTCTCGGAAAAAGTGAAGTTGAAAAAAGACTCAGCAAAACTAAATTCGGTGACAAGCTAATTAATATGCAGAATAAAAACAGAAATCTTGCAGTATTCGCAATAAGATTTCTTCCTGTTTTTCCGATTGATTTTTCATCCCTTTTTATGGGTGCATTCGGATTTTCCTTTCCGCTTTATTTTCTCTTTTCAATGCTCGGTCTGTCACCGAGAGTTATTGCATTTACAATCCTCGGTGAGGGAATTAATCAGTACATTCCGAAAAAATATATTGTTCTTGCAATCATAATTATTCTGCCTGTTGCAGTAGCTTTCGGAATAATAAAAGCAAAAGTACAAAAAAAGAAAATAAATTCAGCAGAAATCTGAAAATTTTTGTAAATACTATTGATTATATTAAAAAAATATATTATAATATACAAGTTATTGCAGGATATTTTATCGAGCATTATCTTAGTCATGTGGTGTGTTGGTCCTGTGCGACGGGGTGCCGAGAACCATGTCAGGCGGGGAACCGAGCAGCATTAATCGGTTAACACCGTGCGACACAGTACGGCCTGCGCACTACATGATTAAGATAATGCTCATTTTTATGAGAGGTGATTTTGATGTACAGGGTTTTATATAGAAAATGGCGACCGCAGACCTTTTCTGATGTTGTCGGTCAGGAACACATTACATCATCTCTTTCACATGAGGTTGAGGAGGATAAGGTTTCACACGCTTATCTTTTTACAGGCTCAAGAGGTACGGGTAAAACAACCTGTGCAAAAATTCTTGCCAAGGCTGTAAACTGTCCTCACACAATTAACGGAAATCCCTGCAACGAGTGCAATATCTGCAAGGGTATTGACGACAGTTCAATTCTCGACGTTATTGAGATAGATGCTGCCAGCAACAACGGTGTTGACAACATCCGTGATTTACGTGAAGAAGCTAACTACACTCCCGTTCATACAAAATATCGTGTTTATATTATTGACGAGGTTCATATGCTTTCAATCGGTGCATTCAATGCCCTTCTGAAAACTCTTGAGGAACCACCCGAGCACGTTAAATTTATACTCGCAACCACTGAGGTTCACAAGCTGCCTGCCACTATTCTTTCAAGATGTCAGCGTTTTGATTTTCACAGAATTACTCCCGAAGCAATCTGCGGACGACTTCAGTACGTTGCACAAAATGAAAATATTGAGCTTGACGATGAGGCCGCTTTGCTCATCGCAAGAATTGCAGACGGCGGAATGAGAGATGCACTTTCAATCCTTGACAGATGTTCGGGAATTGACAATCACGTTACCGCCGATACCGTCAGTAATGCCGCCGGTCTTGCAGGACGTGACTATCTTTTTGATATAGTTAAATATGTAAACGAAAATGATGCTTCCGCCGTTATGAACTGTGTTTACAAGCTCCACAGCGAAGCTTGCGATATGGAACGTCTTTGTACAGAGCTTATTAATCACTATCGTAATCTTATGATTATCAAAACTGCGAAAAATCCGCAGGAGCTTATCATCTGCACAGAACATGACCTTGAAATGTACAAGTCACAAGCACAGACTCTTAATCTTCAGAAAATTCTCAGCAATATTTCCGCTCTTGAAACTGCACTCGGATACATTAAAAATAATGCGGACAAGCGTACCGCTCTTGAGTCGGCTTTAATTAAAATTACCATCGTCAGTCTTAATGATGATTATTCTGCACTTATCAGCAGAGTTGAGAGCCTTGAAAAAATTATCAGCTCAGGTAAAATCGAAGTTAAAGCAGCTCCCGCAGTTAAAAAAGAAGAGCCGAAAAAAGAAATCGCAGAAGAAAAGAAGTCTGAGCCGAAAGCAGCCGCTCCGCTTTCGTCTTCTGCAAATGAAAGCACATCAACAGACGAGGATACTTTATTCCTGCAGTGGGGCGATGTTCTTAATCTCATTGATGTTTCGGATAAGCCTCTTATCGGAATTTTGAGAAATTCATCTGCTTTTATTCGTAATGATTTTATTCTTATTAAATGCGACAATCCTATTTTTTCTGACTTTATACGTCAGCAGAATCATTCATATGCAATTAAAAAAGCAATTTTTGATGTCACAGGTAAAAAATACAGACTCGGTATTTACAAGCCTGCAAACGGAAATGCCGTAAAAAGCAATGACCCGCTCGCAGATTTAATCACAAAAATTAATAATTAGTGTGGCAATATTATGAATATTGAAATCAGCATTATTGTTCCGTCATACAACGAAGAAAAAAATATCAGACGATGCCTTGATTCACTTTTAAATCAGAATTTTCAGAATTTTGAAATTATCTGCGTTGACAATGCAAGTACGGACTCCACATTTGATATTATTAAAAGCTATTCCGAAAAGGACAACAGAATCAAGCCTTTTTATTTAAAAGAAAAAGGTGTTTCAAATGCAAGAAATTTCGGTATCGAAAATTCTGTCGGAAAATATATCGGTTTTATTGATGCTGACGATTTTATTCAGCCCCAGATGTTTGAATTTATGCACAGGGCAATCACAGAAAATAAAAGTGATTTTGTCTGTTGTAAATATGAAAAAACAAGCGAATTAATTAATAAAAATTTTGAATATTTCTGCAGAAAATTTGAGTTGAGCGAATTTATCAGCTTTAATGATTATGATTTTGTTTTAAATAATGAATTAGTCATTTCTTCTGCGTGTACAAAGCTGATTGACAGAAAAAAATTAGTTAAATTTGAAAATTTCAGTGTTGGTGAGGATACGGTTTTCTGCTCTGAGCTTTTCAAAAAATGCAGCAACTATTGTCTGGTTGATTCACCGCTTTTTTGTTATTACAATAATGAAAACAGTGTCAGTTTTTCTGACACAAAAAGTGAAAAATGGTTTGATTTGCTTGTAACGAGATTTATTGCTTTTGATAAATTTTATGATTGCGACAAATCTGTTTCTGAATTTTATCTTGACAGAGGTATGAAAAATATTTTGTCATACAGATTCAATCTTAATAATAAATCACATAAAAATGATTTTAAAAAATACTTTAAAAAATATATCGGTTCTTATTTGAAATGTGAAAGCATTTCATTAAAATACAAGCTGTCTGTAGTTTTATTTTATTATTTTCCGTGTGTTTACAGGATATACAGAAAATCACTTGACAGCACTCTATAATGAAAGGATAAAAAATTATGAAAGCAAGAATTCCGGGTGCTCAGAATCAGGGCAATATGATGAAAAAAATCCAGCAGATGCAGGAGAATATGGAAAATATTCAGAAGGAAGTTGAAGCAACTGAATATACATCTTCAGTCGGCGGCGGCGCAGTTGAGGTTACAGTTAACGGTGCTCACGAAGTTCTCTCAATCAAAATGCAGCCAGATGTTGTAGACCCAGAAGATATTGATATGCTCGAGGACCTTATCATCTCAGCAATTAATGAGTCTATTAAAAAGGCTAATGACGCTATGGATCAGGGTATGGAAAAAGCTAAGGGCGGACTCTCAATTCCGGGGTTGTTTTAATGGCACGTAACGTAGTACCTCTTACAAACTTAATTGAACAGTTTGAGCGTATGCCCGGCATCGGACATAAAAGTGCTCAGAAGCTGGCATTTTATATTTTAAATTTAAGCGATGCAGAGGTAAAAAAATTCGCCGACAATATTATGATGGCTCACGAAAAAATTCACCATTGCAGTATCTGTTGTGATTTGACAGACAGTGATATATGTAATGTATGCAACGATGAAAAAAGAGATAAATCCGTAATATGTGTTGTCGAAAATTCAAAGGATGTTATTGCTATTGAGAGAACTCACGAGTATAACGGACTCTATCACGTGCTTCACGGTGCAATTTCACCGATGAACGGCATAGGTGCTGAAGATATTACCGTAAAGGAACTTTTGAACAGACTTACCGATGATTCAATCGAAGAAATTATTATGGCTACTAACCCGACAGTTGAGGGTGAAGCAACAGCTATGTATATTTCAAGACTTATTAAGCCTTTTGGTATCAAGGTTTCAAGATTAGCCTACGGTGTACCTGTCGGAGCTGACCTTGAATATGCAGATGAGGTCACCTTATCACGTGCAATTGAAGGAAGACAGGCTCTTTAATTTTCCACACTTTCTTCAACAAGTTTTCCAAAATTTTCAACATTTAAACACCTTGAAAATTATTTCCACATTTTCCACATAATTTTCAACAGGTTTTCAATATGCTGATTTTTATACAACTCTTAGAGCCTCAACGGGTTTGAAAACTTTCCACAGTTTCAACAGCCCCTAATACTACTACTATAAATAATTATATAATATTCTTATATTAAACGAATTTTTTGTTTGGAGGAATAACAAATGAAATTTGTATGTGAAACTTCTGTTTTATCAAACGCTTGTTTAAATGTACAAAGAGCTGCTTCATCTAAATCTTCTATTCCCGGTGCAGAGGGTATTCTGATTAAGGCTACTCAAAGCGGTCTTGAGCTTACCGGATACGACCTTGAAATAGGAATTAAAACTTCAATTTACGCAAAGGTTGAAGAAGAAGGATGTGTTGTACTCAATGCAAGACTTTTTTGCGAAATTCTCAGAAAGATTCCTAACCAGACTATTTCACTTGATTGCGATGAAAGAAACTATGCCGTTATAAAAAGCGGTGATATTAAATATGAAATCATGGGCATTTCTGCCGAAGAATATCCTGAGCTTCCTACTGTTCAGGGTGGATTTTCCATTAATCTTGATAAGAAAATGCTCAGCGAAATGGTTAAGCAGACAATATTTGCTGTTGCTGTTTCAGATTCTAAGGTTGTTTATACAGGAATAAAATTTGAAATTTCCGAAGGTGAAATCAAGCTCATTGCTGTTGACGGCTTCAGAATGGCTATAAGAACAGAAAAAATTGATTATCACGGTGATGATGTTACATTTATTGTTCCTTCAAAAACAATGGCTGAAATTATGAAGCTCTCATCTGATGAAAATGAAGAAGAAACCGACTTAAGCATCGGCGTCGGTCAGCGTCATATTATTTTTAATGTTAACAGCTACAGCGTTATTTCAAGATTGCTCGAAGGCGAATTTTTAAATTATAAAGCAACAATTCCTCTTTTAGCTTCAACAACAGTTGAGGTTGATACACACAGCTTTATTGAAAGTATTGAAAGAACTTCTCTTATTATCACCGAAAAAACAAAGAGCCTTATCAGCTGTGTTTTTGATACTGATTTTATAAGAGTTTCATCAGTTGCTTCTCTCGGTACTGCTTCAGACAAGGTTTCCGCCGATATTGAGGGTAACAGAGTTGAAATCGGATTTAATAATCGTTATGTTCTTGATGCACTCAAGGCCTGTAATACTGACCGTGTAAAAATTAAGTTAAACGGTGCTGTTTCACCGATTATTATTTTACCTACTGAGGGAGAGAACTTTATTTTCCTTATACTTCCCGTGAGGTTGAAGAAAAATGATTAAAAAATTTAAACTTAAGGTTAAAGAAAAAGAAATAATTCAGAAATCAATTTCAACAGATTTTATTCGTCTTGATTCATTTTTAAAATTGTGTGATGCCGTACAATCCGGAGGTCACGCAAAGCTCGTTATTCAGGACGGAGAAATTAAGGTTAACGATGAAGTCTGCACAATGCGTGGAAAAAAGCTTCACGTCGGTGACAAGGTTGAATTTGATTATAAAATTTATGAGATTATTTAATTATGTTTGTTGAACACCATATTATTAAAAATTACAGAAATATTGAATATATGGAACTAATGCCTGTTAACGGTGTAAATGTAATTTACGGTGAAAACGGGCACGGTAAAACTAACATTATTGAAAGTCTTTGGCTCTTTACAGGCTGTAACAGTTTTCGTACAAGAAAAAATAATGAGCTTGTAAATAAAGAAAGTGATTTTTCCACACTTGAAACAGAATTTTTTTCAGGTGAAAGAAATCAGAATGCAAAGTTAATAATTGATAATAAAAAAGAAGCATATTTGAACGGAATAAAACAGGTTTCACCAAGAAAATTTTTAGGTGAATTTCAGGCTGTAGTATTTTCACCGAGTATGCTTTCTGTTGTTAAGGAAGGTCCTTCGGAAAAAAGAAAATTTATCGATATTGCTATAAGTCTTGTAAAACCTTATTATGCTGTTTTGCTTTCAAAATACAATAAGGCGATTATTCAGAGAAATTCATTATTAAAGCAGATTAATCAGACATCAAAGGGTGAAGATTTACTTTATGTTTTTGATGAGGAAATTGCAAGATACGGCGGAAAAATTATTGATTACAGACTTAAATTTTTTGAAGAAATAAAAAATTATTCTTCTGAAATTTACAGTAAAATTTCCAACGGACGAGAATTGATGAAAGTTGAATATATTAACAGCTTAAAAGAAACCGGTTATACAAGTGTTGAATGGTCTGAAATTCTTTATAATTCATTATCAAAAAATCATGACAAGGATGTTCAGCGTCTTGCAACTTCATTCGGTCCTCACAAGGATGATATGGAAATTTTCCTTGATAATATGAATATAAGAAGCTATGGTTCTCAGGGACAGCAACGCTCTGCCGCTCTCTCATTAAAGCTCGCAGAGGCTGAAATTTTAAAGAAAAGCTGTGATGAGCAACCGATTGCATTACTTGATGATGTAATGAGTGAGCTTGACGAAAAAAGACAGGAATTTCTTATAAAATATTTTGATAATTGGCAGGTATTTGTCACCTGCTGTGACCCTGCTCATCAGAGCAAAATAAAATCCGATAAGGTTTTCAACATTCAGGATGGAAAATTAAAGGAGCAATTATGTTTCTTCATTTAGGACAGGATACCGTAATTCAAACGGATAATATTGTAGGAATTTTTGACCTTGATACCAGTACGGTTTCAAAGGCTACGAGAGATTATCTTTCAAAAATGTCGAAGAATAAAAAGGTTATTAATGTAAGTTATGAATTACCGAAATCCTTTGTTATTACCGTTGATAAAAATACAAAGGAAAAGCTGATGTATATTTCACCTATTTCAACAGCTACACTTTTAAAAAGAGTTGAAAATGTTAATTATCTTAAGAATGAATAAAACCGCCGGAAATTTCCGACGGTTTTAATGTTATAATTATTTGATTAATAATTTTCTGCGTTGATTTCAAAATAGCTCTGCGGATGGTTGCAGGTCGGGCATACCTCGGGAGCCTTTGTGCCGACTACGATATGACCGCAGTTTCTGCATTCCCATACCTTAACTTCACTCTTCTCAAATACCTCTGCCATTTCAACATTCTTAAGAAGTGCACGATATCTTTCTTCATGATGCTTCTCGATAGCAGCCACTGCTCTAAACTTTGCTGCAAGTT
>DCGX01000045.1 GCA_002315505.1 Ruminococcaceae bacterium UBA1767 | reverse complement strand
ATCATGACGATGTGAACTACCTCGATTACCAGTACGATGCGGATGAGGTAGTCATGCGCGACTCCACCCGCATTATCAAGAATGTAAAATCAGGTAAGATTATGCAGATATATCAGGAAATCGGGCAGAGACCTGTCATGGCGTTTGGCAACTCTGGCGGAGATGAGAGTATGTTCTCCTTTACGGCGCAGAACGAGAAGTATAAGACCGCCGTATTCTGCTTGATTCCGGATGACGATGTGCGCGAGTACGCAAATCTTTCCAAGGCAGAAAAGCTCACCGCTATGTGCGGGGAGAACGGCTACCATGTCATTTCAATGAAGAACGATTTTCTTACCATATATGGTGATAATGTAACGAAAAAACCGGACAAGATGGACTTCACCGAAAAGCTTCTCGACATCTATGAAAAAAGCAATTGAAATCGCGGGATACAGGTGTCAGAGTGGATGTCGCAACGAATCCAATGCATGTTAAGCAAACCAATGGGTTCAAATCTGATTTACAATCCAAATAAGGCAGTAGATTTTGATATAAGATCTACTGCCTTATTTATATTTTGATTACGTATTATTTTTTCGGAATATGTATCCCAGTGGTATAATAAGCAAAGGAAGATTAATTTGTTACTTTAAATCCGGTTCAGAAATATACCGGATTTTTTGGTTTAATCATTTGCAAAGAAAACGTTGCAAATTACATTGACAAATAAACTTGTCAAAAATATATAGTGACAAAAAAACTTGGCACAGAGGTGCTTATATGAATAAAGATGAAACTCTAATTTCAAGCAGAAAAAACGGTAATACATAAAGCATTACAGAATTTGAAAACCGAATACAGACAGGTAATTTGGCTGAAATATTTTGATGATTTGAGCGCAAAAGAGATTGCGAAAATTATAAAAAAACCGTCCACGGTATAGAAAGTCTTATAAACAGAGCAAAACAATCGCTTAAATCCGTGTTGATACGATACAAGAGGGGCATTTCGATGAAATCCCATGAAGAAAGGAAACATAGTGTTTTTGAAAGAATTGAAAAAAAGAAAATACGCAAAAACAATTCAAAAATTTACCGTCTTTGTTGTTGCGTTCGGAATTGCAACAACGATAGGATTTCGGTATGCTGCGGTCGTTTTTTCGGGAAGGAATGAGCTGATATTTGATTATTCGGATATGCCTATTGAGGCGTATACACAACGGAAAAACGCTTAACGAGTATTATTGCGAAATGTGTGACGAGTGAATGCTTGGCGATTTGCTTTATGAGCTTTACAAAACGGTAGACTTGTTTAAATACGGGAGCTTGTTGTATGAGCAGGAAGCTCCCGAAGGGGAAAAGTGGTCACAGTCGTTGTATGAAGAAAAGGCTGAATATCTCGGAAGCGAAATCCTTGATAAATATATAGTGAACGGTGAATTTCTGAAAGATAAACTTTTATCCGATATTGAAACGGCAAAAAAAATCGGACAAAGCAAAAAGGCATATAATGAAGCTTTGAAGTCATATCTCGAATATTTAGCTGAAACGCTCCAAACCTCAATACCCTGTAAAGTTAAGGGAACGCATGGAATTATTTTGTGTATGAGATCCGGAGAACTTAAAGATTTTACAGCAAAAAATATTGAAGCTTGGTCTTTTTCATTAAATACATCGGACGAAAAAAGCTGCGTTACTTAGGCGACAAATAATAATTAATCCAATACATAAACAACGTTATTTGTAATATTTGTATTTTCTATTGAACAATAAACACATAAATGATAGAATTAGTTTATTAAATTTTATTACTTATGAGGTGAAATATGTTAAGAGTAATTAAGACCGAGAACGGCTGGGTTCGCGGAATTCCTGCCGCCGATCCCAGAATTACCGCATTTAAGGGCATTCCTTTTGCAGCTCCTCCTGTCGGTGAGCTTCGTTGGAAAGCTCCTCAACCTGCTGCAGATTGGGATGGTATCCGTGACTGCTATCTGTTCGGAAACATCGCTATGCAGGAAATTCCCGGACATGACCCTGATGATTTGTATTCTCACGAGTGGCACGTAGACACCGAGGTACCGATGGGTGAGGATTGTTTGCAGCTCAACATTTGGACTCCGACCAAGACAGGTGATGAAAAATTCCCTGTTATGGTTTGGATTTACGGCGGAGGACTCAATGTCGGCTATCCGTCGGAGATGGAATTCGACGGTGAGCGTATTGCTCGCCGCGGAGTTGTACTCGTAACCGTAAACTATCGTGTTAATGTTTTCGGATTTCTTTGTCATCCGGAAATTACCGCAGAGAATCCCGATTTCCCCGCCAACTTCGGTCACCTTGACCAGAAAGCGGGCATCGAGTGGGTTAAGCGCAATATAGCTGCTTTCGGCGGTGATCCCGACAATATAACCGTGTTCGGACAGAGCGCCGGCGGCGGCTCTACAATGGTTCAGGTCTGCTCTCCGCTGAACAAGGGTTTGTTCCAAAAAGCAATTATCCACAGCGGCGGCGGTCTTCTTCCGCCGAGCAACACCAGTAAAACTCTTGCCGAGGCAGAGGAACAGGGTGTTCGTTTCTTTGAGCGTCTCGGAGTAAAATCTCTCGAGGAAGCCCGCAAGGTTGATGCCCAGAAGGTTTGGGAAGTCGGTATGGACGGCTCCGAGGGTCCTCTCCCGTGGGGAACGGTTATCGGCGATACCTTTATGCCTGATTTCCCGACAAATATCTTCCTGCGCGGAGAACACAACAAGATGCCTATGATTAACGGTAACACAGTAGATGAGTTCCCGTCTCGCCCCCGTGTTTCCAATGAGAAAGAGCTTGAAGAATACGCTAAGAGCTATTTTGGAGAGTTTTCCGATCGTTATATGGCAATTGCACGCAAGGATGCCGACAGCTTTGAGAAGATGGTTGACAATGTAACCTACAACTCTTTTGAAATCGGCAACTTTATGTTTACCGAGACTCTTGCCAAGAATAACGACAACCCGATTTACTTCTACAACTTCAATCCGGAAATTCCCGGTGACGATCACCCCGGTTCTTTCCATTCCTCCGACCTGTGGTTCGCGTTTGAAACACTTGCCAAGTGTTCGCGTCCGTTTGTCGGCAAGCACTACGACCTTGCACGTAAGATGTGCAACTACTGGACAAACTTCGCAAAGAAGGGCGACCCGAACGGAAATGATGCCGATGGTACCCCGATGCCCGAATGGAAGCCGGTTACTGTCGAGTCCGACTGCCCGATTTTCTTCGGAGATGAAATCTATATGCTCGACGGTGAACGTGATGATTTAAAGAAGCTTGTTTATGATTTTGAGTGGGACAGATTTGCTAAAGGTGACATCACCAACACCAATTTCAATTTCAGACATAAGCATCAAGACTGAAAATAACGAAAAGGCATCTGCATCAAGCAGGTGCCTTTTGAAGTTTTATTCCGAGATTATTTTCCATACCTCACACAGCTTTTCGAGTGTGAAGCGTGCGTTGGCGGGACTTGTTGAAGGCAGAACTGTCAGAGGAATATCATTTTCTGTTCTGCAATACTTCAGAAATATTTCGTATGATTTATTACCGTTAAAGTATATATGTTTAATTTTAGCTGTTCTGATTATTTTCTCGATATCATTTGGAACGGCATCCTTGATTGTGCTGTCTCCTGAACGGTGAATGCTGCAACGGGCAACCGAATCCCAAAGAGCAATTTTTCTTTTTATCAGAAATTCAGTTTTTTCTTGCGGTGAGCTTCCGATTTCCACCTGAAATATTTCAGCCATAACCTGCCAAAATCTGTTTCGAGGGTGTGCATAGTAAAATCCAAAGGCACGTGACGCTTCAGACGGAAAGCTGCCCAAAATTAGTATTTCGGAATTGAAATCGAAGACAGGTTTAATATTATGTGTTTCCATTTTACTGCTTCCGTGTTTTTTATTTTGACTTAATAACATAATATCATTGATTTTAAAATAATAAAGGAGTAAAATTTTATATAGAATTCTATATGTACAAAGGAGATTTCGTTTATGCAATATTGGACAATTAAACAAGTAAAGTCTAATGCAAAGCTTTCACTTAACGGTTGCTATTGGTGGACGGTTCTTGCTATGCTTATTCTGTCATTTTTTACGGGTGGTTCTTCTGTTGTAACCTTAAAGCAGGCATACAACAAGGGATTCACTACCGGTACAAGCGGGTTCGGTTTTACCGAGTTCGGAATAGCGGCTGCTGTTTTGGGATTTGTATTTGTTACTGCGTTTTCTTTTGGGATTATTTATTCGGCATTTGTCGCCGGACCTTTTGAGGTCGGACGCAGCAGATATCTCACATCCTGCCGATATAAAAATATCAGCCTGAAAAACATATTTTACGGTTTTTCGCAAGGTAAATATTGGTCTAATGTCGGCACAATGCTGGTAATGAACATCAAGATAATTCTCTGGTCCCTGCTTTTCTTTATCCCGGGAATTATTAAATCAATTCAGTTTTCAATGGTTCCGTTTATCATCGCCGAAAATCCCAACATTACCACAAAACGTGCTCTTGAAATCAGTAAAAAGATGACACACGGTGAGAAATGGCATATATTCGGACTTTATCTTTCCTTTATCGGATGGTTTATTCTTGCTTCACTGACTGCCGGAATAGGATACATATTCCTTTCTCCTTATGTCAGCATGACTGATGCAGAGCTGTATGCTGCTCTGCGTGTAAAAGCGATCAACGAAGGTATCTGCACAAGAGAGGAACTTGGCGCAGATCTCTGATAAAAAACATGAGAGTCGATAAACGGCTCTCTTTTTTATGCCTTGTTTCGACATTATTTGCCGAAGCAAGGCATTATTATTTTTATATTAAAATATCTGCAAAGAGGGTGAACATTTTGGATTCGGTCAATATTTTCGTCAAAAACCGAACGATGACGGTTTCAATATGTGTTGACATAGACCACCACAGTTCTGATGTTTTGAGAAAAAGAATAGATGATGAGTTATTAGCAAAAAATCCTAAAGAATTAATTATCGACTTTTCAGGGGTGTCATTTATGGACAGCTCAGGTATCGGCCTGATTATGGGAAGATATAAGCTTGCAAAAAGCATCGGTACGGTCATATCAATATGTGGGCTGAACAGCCGCTGTAAAAAACTGCTCAAATTATCGTCAGTGACGAAGTTTATCCCAATTAAGGAGATTGACAATGGAAGAAAGCAATAAAACCGCAATTTTTTTTGATTCACATTCAAGCAATGAGGCTTTTGCCAGAACGGCAGTATCGGCTTTTGTTTCTCAGCTTGATCCGACCGTAGAGGAACTTGCCGATATAAAAACCGCAGTTTCCGAGGCGGTGACAAATTGTATTGTCCACGCTTACCGTGAATCGTTTGGCCGTATTTACATAACGGTCAGGATTAAAGGTAATGAAGTGAAAATTACGGTTAAAGACAAAGGAATCGGAATAGAAAATATCGAAAGAGCTCTCGAACCCGAGTTTACAACCGGTGCCGATGATGAACGATCGGGAATCGGATTTTCGGTTATGGCGGCATTTACAGACAAGCTCTCGGTTCGTTCCAAGCCGAATAAAGGAACGACTGTTACAATGATAAAGAAAATAAATGCAAAAAGCAGATGATTTAACAAGAGAACAAATTATAGAGCAAAATATCGGACTTGTTCACGCCTGTGCAAAACGTTTCAAAAACAAAGGAGTCGAATATGAAGATTTGTTCCAAACGGGATGTGTAGGGCTGATTAAAGCGTTTGACGGTTTTGATACTGAAAGGGGAGTTAGATTCTCGACCTATGCCGTCCCGGTAATTTTAGGGGAAATAAAAAGAATTTTCAGAGACGGCGGAACAATAAAGGTAAGCCGTCATCTCAAAGAATTGTCAATAAAGGTTGCAAGGATAAAAGAAAGTCTTACCGATGATTTAGGAAATGAACCTACGGTGTGTGAAATAGCACACATACTCAATTGTGATGAACAGCAGATAATTGAGGCTCTTTGCGCATCAAGACCGATTGTTTCTCTGACAGCAGAAGACGAAAACGAAAGACAGCTCGAACTGCCGGTTGAAAGCGAAGAAGACGAAATTACGGACATGATTTCTCTGCAATCGGCAATATACGATTTAAATGCAGATGAACGTTTGATCATATCATTGAGATATTTCAGGCATAATACGCAGAGCCAGGTTGCGGAAAGACTCGGAACAACACAGGTGCAGATCTCAAGAATGGAGAAAAGAATTCTTGAAAAATTAAAGGTAATGATATTGTAAAGGCGGTCGATTTATATTCCGACCGCCTAGATTAATTATCTTGTTGGAATGACCTCAATCCAGTATCCGTCGGGATCCTCAACAAAGAATATTCCCATATCTTTGTTGTCATAGCATATCAAACCGCGTTTGAAAAAATCATTATAAGCCGAATCATAATCGTCAGTTCTAAAAGCAAGGTGAAATTCCTGTTCACCGAGGTCATAGGCTTGCTGATGGTCTTTAAGCCAAGTAAGCTCTAAACGGAAATCAGTGACGCCGTCACCCATAAAAACGATTTTATATCCTTTTTCCTCATTGCCGCTTTCACGAACAACATTAAGACCGAACACATCTTTGTAAAAACTAATACTACGTTCGAGATCACTTACGTTGAAGTTAAAATGATTGAATGAAAACATTTTTTAAAAAACTCCTTTTCGGGTATTGCATTTTTAATAAACATAATTTATAATACAAACATAGCGGTTGTCAATCATTTGATTTTGGATTTTGTAAAAATTATTTTATAAAATGCTTGACAAATCAAAACAATCTGCTATAATTAACACTTGCGCCCCCTGA
>DCGX01000014.1:53707-67317 GCA_002315505.1 Ruminococcaceae bacterium UBA1767 | reverse complement strand
CTTCACTTCGTTCAGAATGACAAATCACACAGCATGTCATTCTGAGGAGCATTGCGACGAAGAATCTCATCGCCATAAAACTCAAAGACCGAAAGGTTATTGAAACGCTATTGGTTTATTGTTTACATACATTGTTACAGCATTAAAACCACCTACAATGCTATCATATCAAAAAACTCCACAATGATATTACAGTGTGTAATAGCATTGTTATACCTTGCCAAGGCTGGATTTACAGAAAAAACTAAAGAACTGTCGCAGTAAAAAAAACAAAGGATTTAAAGGTTATCTGACAATAAGATAGCTCTTTAAATCCCTTGTTTTTTATTCAAAGAATACATATATTATATTTTTAAAAATACTGAGTGCGTATTTATTGTTTAAAATGTAAGCGACAAACCACAGGTACCTACAAAAATCCAAAATCTGAAAAATTATCGCGTTATCCCTTCTTCAATAACAACCTCTTTTACTTCTTCCTTCAAATCTGTTGGCAAAGCAGTAATTGCTCCCATGCCGCTGATTGTCAAAGTTTTTGTATTTGTATCTAAATTCCACGCTGCAAATATTGATTTCAATATGGCTGTTCAGGGTAACTGGGTCGGAGACGAGCTTATTCTTAACATCCGTCCGATTGGCAGAAAACAGCGTAGATAAATGACCTTTAAATTCACTTCAAATGGTGTTAAAATCAACACAAAGGCTTGCCCGAAAATCGGGAATATGCTTATTTTCTACGCGTATTTCAGCGGAATTAAAATCCCTGATTTTGTTAAGCCTGCCATAAGTGTAGCAGGTCCAAAAATCGGAAACGAATTTTCATGGTTCCGAACATCAGAGGAAAAATCGAGAAATAAAACATACTATTTAATAGCAAAACCCGAGAAGAAATTAAAAAATCTTCTCGGGTTTGATTTTTCAGAAACGGACAGAATTAAATCGTTGACCTCTTGAAGATATACAAGTGTTCACCCGGCATAAGCAAAAACGCACCTATAAAATTATTCTTCACAGAAATTTGTAGGCAAATTAACGATTGAAGATAATGAAAACACTTTATTAACCTCGTCACAACAATAATTTTTATCTTTGGTGATTTTGAAATTTGACTATTTTTTTAGAATTGTGTATAATGATATTCACTATAATCGCTTTGATTTGTGGGTGAATTATGAAACTTTCGGAAGTAAACGAGTGCATTTTGAATTGCACGGAAAAACTGAATATTTCCAAAGACATTGTTCGCATTGCGTCTGATAAAGATTCAAGAAAAGAATGCTTCAACGAGCTTCAAATTTCGTATTTCCCCGCAATGCCCGATTCTACGTGCGAGGTTTTGTTTGCGGATGACTTTTCAAAATATCTTATTTTGATTTTCTCCGATAACATTGACACAAAAGAACATTTTTATGCCGAGCTTTTTAAAACTGCAACTAATGCAATCTGCACTTTTGAAAAATATAAAAATGATTTGAAATCAGGTAATGTTTTACTAATGATTTTGTCAGATTATCTGAACGGCAGGAAGAGTGAACTCACTTTAAATGATGATGTTCGCAGACTCGCAAAAAATCACGAGGTTACAAGCCTTGTATATTATCAAACAAAGGATGAAAAATTACAAAATTCTTATTACAACGCAGTAAGAGATTTTTCTGTTCGTAAAAGTTTCCTTGAAAAAATTAAAGCGGAATTTCTGAACGTAGGTATCGAATATTATTTTGTAAAGGGTATCAAAGTGGCAGAGCTTTATCCCACACCAGCACTTCGCATTATGGGAGATTGTGATATTCATCTGCACGAAAAGGACAAGCAAAAAGCCGCAGAAATACTGAAAAATCTCGGCTTCATGGAGCAAATTCGTGAAGGACTTGATGAATGGCGTTACTTAAAAAACAATCTTGTGTTTGAACTTCACGACAACCTTTGCTATGAGCAGGAAAACGCAAGCGAAAAGGAAAGAAATTTTCTTTTAAATGAATGGAAGCACTGCAATAACGGTGAACTCGAGAATGAATTTCACTTCATTTATCTTCTTTCACACCTAAAGAAACACCTTATCGGTCGCGGTGTAGGCTTAAGGCAGTTTGTCGATTTGGCAGTAGAAATCAAATTCGGTCAGCTTGATTTTGATATTGTACTTGATTATGCGGAACAGGCACAGCTGAAAGGCTTTTTATTAGTATGCCTTGCACTTTGTGAAAAATGGTTCAAAATTGATGCCCCCTATAAGGCAGAAATTACTGAGGAATTTTTTAAAAAAGCAACCTTTGTTATTTTACATAACGGCGTTTTCGGCATGGAAAAAGTTGTCAATGAACATGATGATTTTGCAAAACAAGTAAACTTTGACGGCAAAATTAAAACGATAATCACTTCCGTATTTTTACCGTACAATGCGTTTGTCGGCGAATATGATTATTCGTGGCTTATGGGCAGAAAATATCTTTTGCCCATTGCATGGATTGTTCGTTTAATAAAAAAATTTACGAACAAAGATAGCAGAAAAAAAGGACTTTACACCGTGGATAAAATTACAACATCGCAGAGAAAAGTGTCGGAATTTGAAGAATGGGGCATATTATGAAACTGAAATATGAAATGACAACAATCGAAATTGATAACAGCATTATGGCCGTTCCTGTTGATTGTGATGAAAAATTTAACGGCATTATTCGTATGAACGAAACAACAGCCGAAATATTGGAGCTATTAAAGTCGGACACGACAGAAGCACAAATCGTTGATGCGCTTTTATCAAAATACGACGCTCCGAAGGAAACAATTCAAGGCAGTGTAAAAAGAGTAGTTGATACACTAAGAGCAAACAATCTTCTCGTTTAAGTAATATATAAGGCGGTAAAAACTGTGAATTTCAATCTGAAACTTGCCGATATTTCTATCGGAGTAAAAGTGAATAATGAATACACAAAGGATTTTTGCAAGGATTATTTAACTGACGAGCCTTGTGAATTTTCAGTTGAAATTACACAAAATGACATTGACACTGAAAGAAAGATTTCAAAAAAACAGAATGAGGCAGATGGTATTGCTGTGATAGACTATCCCGATGAATATCTGGAAGTAACGGCATTGTACAGAAAAATTGTTGCCGAGCTTTTGAAATACAGTGTCTTACTTTTTCACGGCTGTGTTGTTGCGTTAAACGGTAAGGCGTATATGTTTATTGCAAAGTCGGGCACAGGAAAAACTACGCACGCAAATTTGTGGCTAAAAAATATCAAAGACAGTTACATTTTAAATGGTGACAAACCTCTTTTGCTTTTCAGAGATAAAAAAATTTATGTCTGTGGAACACCCTGGCAAGGCAAAGAGAATTTCGGTAAAAATGAAATTCTTCCGCTTGACGGAATTTGTATATTGGAGCGAGGCGAAAATAACAGCATAAGTTCTGTGCCGTTTAAGGATGCTTTTTCAAAGCTTATCGTTCATTCCCATCATCCGCAGGATAATAAAAACATGATGGCAACACTTGATTTAATGCAAAATTTTAAAAATACAAATATCTATTGCTTGAAATGTAATATGGATAATGAAGCCGCATTCACAGCATATCGCAAAATGGTTAAGCGTACTTTTGAAGAAGAATTAAAGCAAAACGGAAAACTTGTTTATAAAAATGTCGGAAAAAGTATGATGCCTTTAATTCGAGAAAACAAGGATATAATAATTATTAAAAATCGCACAACGGGGAATTTTAAAAAATATGATGCTGTTCTATACAAAAGACCCAGTGTTGAAGGCAGAGGAGCATATATTCTTCACAGAATATTAAAGGTTAATTCAGACGGAACATATTGGATTGTCGGTGATAACTGTCGTAAAGGTGAAACCGTCTTGAACGAAAACATTCTCGGTATACTCTCGTCGGTTGTAAGAGATAAAAAAACTGTCAATGTTGATGATTTGAACTATAAAATATATGTTCATTTGTGGTGCGACTTGTACCCTGTGCGTTTTGCAATATTTTATCTGAAAGAAAAAGCCTTGATGACAAGAATACTTGTCAACAAAGCGATACATAAATTATATCTAATGATTACAAGAAAATAACCCAAAAAAACCTGCCGAGTTACTCCGACAGGTTTTTTGTATCTGTATTCTTATTTTTCTTTACTCCGAGCAATTTTTTCTTGTTAATAAACAATGGAAAAACTGCAACAACGAACAAATAGAGTGCTGAATAGCACAAAACTGATAATGTTACTCCTATTGCATAGCTTGAGCCATTATATGATATATAATGAAATGTTTTAAAGTTATAGAAAATATAAGTGTAGACTTTTAAAAAGACACCATTATTAACATTAAGAATATCAATAACAGCAGAGCCTGCTATTGCAAAAATACAGTAAACTGATATTGCAGATAAATTATATAAATAATACATTTTCTTTGACTTGAAATACATTCTGAAGTCAAAAAGTCTGTATATTGTAATTGCAAAAACAACGAAGTTCATCAACACCAACACCATTATTACAATCCTGAATGTAGGAAAATTGTAAGAAATGATTGTGGCAATCACAGACGGAATTATTCCCGCAAAAGATAAATATGACAGGCACATAAAAAATAATCGGCTCTTATTTATCATATTTCACATCCTGAATTTTATTAAACTTCCATTTCGGGCAACTCTATTCCCGAACCAAACGGATTGGATGTTTGAGTTGTTTTTTCATCTTTTTGTGATGAATCTGTTTTTTTAGTGGTTGTAGCATCTGCTTTATTAGTTTTGGGTTGACTTGATTCTGTAGTGTTATTATTACCAGATTGTTTGTCGGTAGAAGAAACACTATTTCCGTTGCTGTCTGTCATTTGCTCTGCGTTTTCAGTTGCTACATTATCTGCATTCGACTGAGCCGTAACATCCTCGTGAACAGCTATTGTATCTGTTGTGTCATAAGTATCACTTTGCTCTTTATTACAGGCTGTAACGCTTAACAAAATAGCCAAGGTCATAATAATAATTGCTGATTTTTTCATATAAAAATGTCCTTAATGTTAGTTTATTTAATAAATCCGAAGCTACGAAAAACGATTCCAAAAACATCAATAAAGTCAATCTGGCCATCTTTGTTCGTGTCAGCTGCACACTTTTCTTCGTCACTGAGAATTACTAAACCGAAAATTGCTTTAAACGCCATCAAAGCATCATCATTATTGATTTTTCCGTCACGATTAACATCACCGAGCTTAATTACAGTAAAGGCCTTTGATGATACCTTATAAGAATTCCCATTCACAATAACATTTGAAACAGTCCATGTTCCGAGAGTAGTGCTTTTGTCAACCTTGAATGTTGCAACATAAAGATTGCTTGACGAATCGTAAGTCAATTCTAAATCTTTTTTCTCCGAACCATTTACAAGCTGTGCTGTTGCGGTCTTTACGCTGCCGGTAATTGATGCCGATATTATCACATTGTAGCCTGAACCTGCGTATCTGTCCGAGATACTAACAGACTTAACACTGACAGTGGAAATATCTATAATCGGTAATTCTGTTGCATAGCTTGATATACTGAATGCACCAACAAACAGCATAACAGCGAGTATAATTGAAATTAGTTTTTTCACAATTTTCACCTATATTTTTTATATTATCCACATTATAACAAATTATGGATTAAAATTCAACAAATCATTTTATATCTTTTATTAAATATTTACAGGCAAATAACAGTAAATATGAATGTACAGGCACCGATTGCATAAACAATCGATGCCTGAATTTTGTTTTTATCCGAAAATATCCATTTCGTAGCCGTTGATACCTGTTAACTCTTCGTTCTTCGGAATCTGTGGTGTCGGATCCGGATTAAAAGCGCTGGTAGCGATAACATCATCAGTAAAAACAATAACTTCTATTTCGGGGTCTATATATTTTTTCTTATTCATTATTCGCTACCTCCTTATGCTGAAATACTGTCAGAGAATGCTTTTGCAGCATCACCATATGTGTAAATTGCTTTACAAAGTGATGTAAGCGTTTCATTGTCTGCAAACGTTGTCTGTGCTTCGGTGCAATACTCATTTACACCATATGTAATTTTGAATGTATCGTCACCGTCTACAGTTAATGTGTATTCTCTTGACATCTGTTCTGCGTAAATGCCGGAAACTGTAATCTTGTAGTTGTAGCCGTCTTTATCAACTTCTTCTACAGACAAACGAGTAAGCTTATCGTCATTTACAACCTTTTCGCCATCATCAATGTTATTTACAACAACGACAT
Organism: Ruminococcaceae bacterium UBA1767; assembly: GCA_002315505.1. GTDB lineage: Bacteria > Bacillota > Clostridia > Oscillospirales > Acutalibacteraceae > CAG-488. Next base: position 61,056 of record DCGX01000014.1, on the reverse strand, counting down.
TATCTTCTGTAAGTGCAATTGAAGAATTTACATAGAAAATCAAAGAAATTGTTGAGTCAATATCAAGAGTAGCACCGGCTTTTGTTATTTTTGAACTTAATGTCGGGTCAACTTTTGCCTTATCAGGTGTCATTAATGTGAAATCAACACCATCATTAAGTGTACTTGCAGTATTTTCGTTTGCAAAGTCCTCAGCATATTTACCATAGTAAAGAACGGCTTTACAAACATCAGCTAATTTGCCGTACTTTGCACTGTCGGTTTCATTTGCTTTAAATACTGCGTTACAATAGTTGATAATTACACTTCTGATATTCTTAACCTGAACATTATCGTAAACAACAACAATGTGTCCCATTGTGCTCATCTTGTCAGGAGCAATACTTACACTAAATGTGCCCGTTGCACCATCAGTTAATGTGGAATCCATTAATAATCCGTCAACATATATTTTAAGTTTGTCGGAATCTGCTGAAGGAATGTTCTTAACCTGTAATGTTACATCAATGTTGTCCTTAAGAGTAAGTGATGCGTTGCATTTAATTCCCGATACATCTTCGGAAATATTGCTTATTGATACAAGCTCTAAGTATCCGCTTTCATTATATGCAACAGTATAATCCTTACAGTCGCTTGTGAAATACTGTAAATCAGCTACTGTGCCATTTGTTGTAAACTTACCTGTTGCACTATCGATAGCAACACCGATATCAACATTGCTTAATGTACCGTATATGCTGATAAAACTATCTACCGAAGAGCTATAATAGGCATGTAAATACAAATTCGATTGAGTGTTACCTACACCTTCGGTATTAGCGGTTATTTTTGTACCGTCACCTATTAAGAGTTTACCGCGATATTCGTCGTTTCCGTAAAAATCACTACTATCAAATGAAGATGATGATGAATCATTTGCACCTAATAAAGGTGTATAAGAGTCCGTTACAAATAATTCCTCGTCGAGAACGGAATCTGTATCAAAATTCTCGGCATAAAGAGCTTCTAATTCAGGCAAGGAAGTAAGTCCTTTTCCTATTGCAACAAACAGATATTTTGCACCGCAGTCATACCACTCTTTGCTCATACCGTAGTTTTCGTTTGCATATTTGAACGTTACAAGACCGTATTTTTCAATATCTGCCTTAAGCTGTGCCTCGTTTGCCTTTAAGTTTTCGTCAAGCTCGTAAATGTTAAGAAGATAATCTACATCTGCAGGAGCAGAAAGCATTCCGTTTGTAAAAGCGTTTTGGTGCTCTGCCGTATAAATCTCATAAAGCCACTCTGTTTTTTCCTCTATGGAAACACTTTCTAATTTGTGCCACTGACCATCTTCACCGTAAAAATACTTTCCAATATAGCCTTCAGCATTTGAAGCATTAAATGTCTTGTATTTTCTTGAATCCTTTTCAAGGAAAGTGTGAGAAGCAACACAATGAACAGAGAAGCCTCCGTCAAAATTCAATTTGAATGTTTCCTGAGGTTCCAACTGCTCTTTAAATGAAAGGTAAACCTTTGCAGAAGAAACCTTGCCTGTTTCGTGGTCAAAGGTTTTTACTATGTTGCCTTCTTTTACATCTTCTATTCTCTTTGTTGAGCCGTCTGCCATACTCACAAGAGTACCTTTAACAAAACACGACTCTTGAGTTTTTTGGAAATATATACCTCCGTATTTAGTTGCGTGATTTTCTGAAACCTCTGTGTTTAAAAGTGCAAACTTATCTTGTGAGGCATTCTTATCATCACTAACCGCATCACTAGTATGCTTATGCATAATTCCGCCGCCGTTTTCAGCAGTGTTTTTCTTTACGGTACAAGAGTTCATAATTACCCAAGTATCGGTACCGAAATAACAACCGCCTCCGTTTTCTGTTGCCTCATTTTCCGTAATTAAACAATTATTAAAGGTAGCCTTTGCTTTTGCACCGAAATCATTAAGGTAAACAGCACCGCCGTTTGTTGCTTCATTTTCGGTTAATGTGCAACCGGTCATTTTAAGGTCAATGGAACTGCCTGTATAGTTGAAAACCGCACCGCCGTTTGTTGCGGTATTACCTGTAAATGTTACATTTGAAATATCAGATATTCCATTATTATAAATAGCACCGCCGTTAACGGCATTACCACCTGAAATGGTGCCGTTTTCCAATGTCAAATTACCGTTATTGGTAATAATGGAAGTGCCGGAATTACCCGAAAGTGTCTTACCATCAAGGTCAAGGGTAATTGTTGCATCGTCAGAAATTTCAACATTTTCCTTTACGTCGGAAAGCAATCTAATTGTTGTTTCTGTTGTGACTGCGACTGTGAGAGCACCGGCAATTGTTGAATACTTAACGTCAATGCCGTCAAATGTGCCGTTTTTGTTTTCATCTATGTAGCAGACATCAACTGATGAACTTGTTTTAAATGTTGCACTGACTGTAACATCCGTTTCAGGCATTGTGAATGAGTACACACCGCTTACAGGTGTGATTTCGTGCTGAGTGCCATCATTATAATAAACCTTCTCAACTTCATAACCTGTATTTGCCGTAGGTGTTACTGTTACAGTTTCGCCGACATTAGCGAATTTTTTGCCTCCAACAGAAACAGAACCGTTTGTGCAGGTTGCTTCGGTTACATCATAACCTGTAACCAATTCCAAATATCCGTCGGTATTATATTTATCTTCGTAATCAGGATTGTCCGAGAAGAAATATGCTTCATCCGTCTTTGCACCGTTTTCGGTAAAACGACTATTATTTTCCGTTATTTCCTTTTCTAAATCCCAGTCGTAATAAACCCTTTCAATCGTTTTAAGTGTGATACCGATGCAGGAGCCGGATGTAAGAGCACCGATGTTAACTTTCGGTCTATACGATTCATTATCAAGATATACATTGTCTGCAATTACGGTTTCGGCGCCGGATGTGTTTCCGTCAATTACAACATCACCAGAAAGGGTAAGATTCGTTCCGATTGACTCATTTATACCCCAAAGATATATACCACCGGCTAATTCCTTTGCATAGTTATTTGTAATTGCACATCCATTCAAATTGATGGTTGCGATAAAACCGTTTATTCCTCCGCCGTAGCATTCGGTCTCACCTACAGCTTTGTTATCTGATATTTCACCGCCGTTTACGGTAAGGACTGCATCTTGGGAATCAATTTTAATGCCTCCGCCGCCGCCCCAACTGTTGTTAGCATCATTACAGCATACCTTCGTGTTGGATAATACACATTCACAGCTAATAGTAATGCCTCCACCCCAACCTGAGGAATTATATGATATGGTACAATCTTCACATTTAAGGATTTCGCTGGTTGCAAATATACCTCCGCCGTTTCCATCGTCTACTGGATTCCAATTTCCGCAGATTATACTTGAATTCAATGTCGCAATGTTGGTCGTATATACTCCGCCGCCGTTCTTGACAGCTTTATTACCGCAGATCGCTACACCATTAACGGTAATACCACTTGAGCTGCAGATTCCTCCGCCGTAATAATTATTGGTTGAACCCGTTCCGCCGGTAATGACGCCGCCTTTTACAGCAATAACATCACCGGTATTAGGACGCTGTGTTAAACTCTCAACAGCAATACCACTTGTTTTTGTTGTGTCAAGTGTCCAAAGACCATCAGCACCAACAACGAAATAATGAGTAGTTGTGTCATCACTGTCGTTGATTGTAAGTGTACCATTATTAACAATAACGGAATTATTGTTAATATCAGCACCGCTTGCTTTAAGCACATAACCATTAAGGTCTATGGTTGCGGTTACTCCGCTATTTACCACTATATTACCGATAACATCGCTGTTAAGATAATAGTTGCCGTTGGCACTGATTGTGGTTGTGCCCGTAATCTGTGTCCAGCCGCTATGGTCGACTGTTTCCGCACTTGCCGTGAATGCCATCATCGGCATTACCGACAAAAGCATACAAATTGCAAGCACAATGCTTAAAATTCGTTTTTTCATACAAGTCTCCTTTTCTTTTTATTTGCAAAAATAATTTTCGCAATTTATCTATTATATTATATATTTTTATAGATAATAATGCAATGTTTTTTTTGAGAAATTTCGTGCAAATTTCAGGGTGTTTTACCCCCGCAAAAAATGATTTTGCTGAAAATTTATTGTATTTTTTTGTTCAAATCCCCTATTCTGCTTGACTTTTGCCCCGTTTTTGTATTATCCTATTTTTAGGAATTTGTGAGGTGTAAAAAAATGGAATATATTACAGTAAAAGAAGCATCAGAATTATGGAAAACCGATATTTCTACTATCGGCAAGCTACTCAGAGCAGGAAAAATCCCGGGTGCTGCCAAATTGGGCGGTCATTGGGTTATTCCAAAGGATATGCCGAAACCCATTGACGGCAGAACGAAAAAGGGAAAGGAATCTCAAAATGCAACAATATTCCGCTTTCCTCTGTTCGTAAATTCACCCGCAAAAAGTTTTGTTCCTCCCCTTTCAAGCGAAGAAGCGTTACTCCGTCAAGCTCAGGTCGATTTCTATGCCTGCGAATTTCAAAAATCGAAACCCGTTTTTATAAAACTTGCCGAAAATGCCGAAAACATCTATGTTAAAATCTGCGCACATTTTTTTATGTGCCTGCTTTCGGTGGTATATGATAAAAGCATAAGTTTTAATCAATATTATTGCAGTATGAATGTTTTGCTGTCATCAGATTTTCCATACAAGAAAGAAATGGAATTATTTGAGCCATTCCTTGATTACAGTTTAGGTCAGTTTATGAAGATACCGGAAAAACTAAACTCCGATATTTTTTATGAATTTCATCCCTCGGCATTATTTATGAACGCCTTTTTATCAATTTTCAAGTTATCTAAAAAAACTATTGAATCGGAAGATTTATCTTTCCTTGAAGCGTATGAAACACTTTGCACTGTAGCGGAACACCAAGGCTATTATACTGAAGCTCAAAAGCTACATATCGTGTTATTTCTGGTTTATTTTACAGTAAACATCGAAAAGTCGATGCGCTATCACATGGGCAAAGCGGTAAAAATAGCCTATGATCATAATCTTATTTATAACATTGCGGACATAAGTGGTTTTTATGGCAATGAAGTCAACAAGGCGTTACAAGACTATCCTGTTTCTTTTGCAAAACAAATTAAGAAGTCAAGCAAAATAATTTTTGAGAATTATGCCCGCTTTGCCGCAAACACCGATATTACAAATTTGTATTTGAGGCTTTCCGGATGCGATTACCACTATCTTGTTTTCGCAATTAACGGACTGTCAAACAAGCAAATTGCAGAAATTCTTAACGTTTCCGAGCGTACCGTAGCAAAACAATACCTCGGTATTTACAACAAACTGGGTGTAAACAACAAGCAAGAGCTGGTAACGGAAATCGGTATTTCTTTGGGTAAAAAAGAATAGAAATGAGCTGTTGCAAATTATAAAAATCTTCAACAGCTCAGATATTAAAGGCTTTAAGGTGGACACAGACAAAATCGAACCATTGACCTCTTGAAGACAAACAAGCGTTCTCCCGATATAAGTAGAAACGCACCACCGGATTTTTAAATATGTTACACATTATCAACTCCGCATTCACAATTTCGGTTGCACGGTTACGAATCTACATTGATATGAAATATAATATTGAAATCACATTGTGAAAAATAGTGAAAGAATAGTGAAATATTAGTGGAATTATTTTTTTGCATATGATATAATATGTGCAGAAAATAAGTAAGGGGTATTTTATGATTAAGGTTGTTTTGACTAACGAAATATTAAAAAGAATATCTGCGATTGACGAAAATCGTTTTTCTGTAAGAATGGTAGAGCTGCCCTCTATAACCCAAAACAAATTAAGAAAAAACTCAAAAAAGAAAAGCTCTTACGCTTCTAATAAAATTGAAGGAAACCCACTTACCGAATCCCAGGCGAATGAAGTAATTGAAAGAGATGCTCACAAACATTTTCTTAAGCCCGAGCAAGAAATCAGAAACTATTTTCTTGCATTGAATTTTTTGGAGGATAATATAAAAAGCAAGGTGCCGTTTTCCAAAGAGCTTATCCTTGATGTTCAGGCAATGGTCGAAAAGGGTGCTTCAAAAGAAAAAATCGGATTAAGAGGCGAAATGCCTCCGGGTGTCCTGTTTGCCGTATATGATAGTGAAACGGGAGTAGCGGAATATATCCCCCCTGAATACTCCGAAATTGACGGACTCCTTGATGAGCTTGTTGAATATGTAAATACCACAGACGACCACCCGTTGATTGTTGCGGCAGTTGTTCATTATCAGCTTGTTACAATTCATCCGTTTGAAGATGGCAACGGAAGAACGGCACGACTTATGTCAGGATATATTCTTGATTTAAACGGATATGGTTTTAACGGAATAGGTTCGTTGGAAGAATATTTTGCATATGACCCGGACGAATATTATAACTCGTTGCAGATGGGATTACCTGCGCTATATTACTCAGGAAGAGAAAATCCACCACACGCGGAAATTTGGATAAACTATTTTTTGCGTATGATGGAGCTGTATTCGAGAAAAGTATGTGAATTGTCATTGTCGGGGGCATCTGACGAACTTAATTCAGCTCTGTCACATCTTAATACAAAAGAAAAGGACTTTTTAAGGTTCTTGTTAAATAATCATTTGCTTGAATTCACCCCGATTGATGTCAGCAAAATGCTAAACGTAACAAATAAAACGATTATTAACAGGTGCACTAAGTTGGCAACGAACGGATTTTTAATTCCGAACATAGTAAAGGAGCGAATTCGTTCATATTCACTAAGCGATTTTGCAAAACAAAACAGCAAGGAAATCATTGAGAAATTAGGATAAGGCAAAGACACTGTCCTACTGTTCCCCTCATCCCGTCTTTGGAGCGAAGCGACCAAGAGTCAGAATGACGACAAAAAGCTGTCAGTTGAACGTGCCGTCAGGCAGACGTTCAACTGACAGCGTGGAGCGTTAGCGACTTATGAGCATCATTGATGCGATTTCAATGAACGAAGTTCATATATTATAGAACCACTCTTTTTCAACTTTCTTATGAAATGCCGTTAAGTCACTCCCTTTCAAATTGTAGTTAATTACAATATGAAAGGTATAAACGCTGAAATTTTTAGAATAAAATAAAAAAATTTTTTCTTCAGTCTTTTTTAAGAAAAATTAACCTATCAAATGTATAAATATACCCCCCTAATATACCCCCCTATTTTATAATTTTTACGCTTTTTTGCGTTTTTTTCGACTTCTGTAAAAAATAAAAAAACCGCTGTATCCCTTAGAATACAACGGTTTCAAGGTGGTCGGAGTGGCGGGATTCGAACCCACGGCCTCTTGGTCCCGAA
>DCGX01000014.1:47811-53690 GCA_002315505.1 Ruminococcaceae bacterium UBA1767 | reverse complement strand
TACCAACTGCGCTACACCCCGAAGTGCTTAAAGATTATATCTTATTTTGCGATAAAAATCAAGTCTTTTTTTAAAATTTTTATTATTATGTTTATTTTATGACTTATTTGAATTACAAGGGGGTCATTTCATTGTCAAAACACCCTTTTTTTACAATTTCGATTATCAGATTTTAAAGCATACTCACAATATATATTACTCAACACTTTAGATTTGCATAGACAATACCTTTAAATATAAAACGCATTATCGTTCATTTTAACGGTTATGCTTTCGACAGAATAATAATTCTGAACAGCTATCAACATACTAACTACCCCTGTATTCAAACAAAAACAATAGTGATTGCATCAACAAAATTTCGGTTAAAACAAAAATAAATCAATCTAAGTCAATTCACATGGTCTGCACGTTTTCTGCTATTTGTTTAGAAATTATTATCAATCGGTTCTCAGCTTTTTTTAATAAATTCATCTATTGATTTTATAACATTTTTTGAAAGCATTTTTTCATAAATTCTTTCTGCTGTTTCCGCATCAATTTCCTTTGCATTTTTGCAAAAATTTTCAACATCTTTTATCGAATATTTTTCGTTATTTTTTATGTTAATAACAGACGGATATTCTTTAAGAATTTTCAGACTGGTATCATCGTCACTCTCATAAAAATTGATTATCGGTTTGCAACAGCTTATGTATTCAAAAATCTTACTCGGCGTCTGATTTGTATTTTTATTTCCTACATTCAATACAACATCTGAATTTTCGATAAGCCTTTTGCTTTCTTCGTTTGATACAGTTCCGCACAGTCTCACGCAAGACGGCAGCTGTTCAAAATGATTTCTCAGATACTCACAGCAAGAGCCGTAAAACTCTGCTTCAAGCTCTCTGCAATCAAATCCGCTCAGCATTTTAATTAATTCGTCAGGTCTGCGGATATCCTCGTAAAACCTGCCCACATACAGGAGCTTCACCTTGTCATGTGGCTCTTTTTCCCTTGACTTTTTAATTTCAAGCGTAGGCAGTGTTGTTTCGAGAATTTCTTTTTTGTCGGAAAACGGATTAAAATTATTCTTGTTATAGCCGTCAATAATTCCTTCAAGTGCTATTATTTTATCTGCATTTTTCAACGTATTTTTTTCGTGATTTTTTCTGCGTTTTTCTTCTGAAATATTCTTAACATTATTGAACGAATACGGGTCAAGATAATATGCAATCCAGCTGATATCCGCAACACATTTTTTAATATAATTTGCGGTTTCGTGATTCATAAACGGATTGGAAACAGAAATAACGTAATCAAATTTTTCTTTTTTTAATTTCTCTGCATAAAAGCTTCTGACTTTTTGCGTTTCTATTTTATATATAATGCTTGTCAGAACTGTAACTGAAAAATCAGCAATTTTTGAATTGGATTTTATTCCGAATCTGTTGTCGATTTTCTCCTGCTTTTTATAAAAATAACGCACGATTTTATACCCGTCTTTTTCTTCAAAAGTCGGAACATTTTTTATAAAGGATTTTGAAAAAACCGTAACATCTTCTCCGCATTCTGCAAGACCTTTTGCAACACTTTGAGTACACGATGTGTTTGCATTATCGTTATACGGATAAAAATGCTCGCTGATTATTGCAATCTTACTCAATTTAATCCCACCGAAAAAACAGCAGAACATCACAAGGGTGTTCTGCTGAAATTATTATTTAGTCTGATTTGCGGGATTTCCGCAGCACTTCTTATACTTCTTACCGCTTCCGCAAGGGCAAGGGTCATTCGGACCTACTTCTGTCTTTTTACGAACAGGTCTTGCCTTTTCGCTTCCGTCAGATGCACCGCTCTCGCTTGTAACCTTTGCTGTCTGCTCACGCTTGGTATCTTCCTCACTTCTGATACGAACTGTAAGCATCTGCTTAACTGTGTTCTCACGAATTGAGTTGCTCATCTCATCGAACATATCATAGCTCTCCATACGATAAGCAACAACAGGGTCCTGGTTACCATAAGCACGAAGGCTGATGCCTCTCTTAAGCTCTTCCATTGCGTCAATGTGATCCATCCAGAATGTATCAACGTTACGAAGAAGAATCATATGCTCAAGACTACGCATGATTTCCGCTGTGAACTGCTCCTCACGAGCCTCATATAATTCGTGACCTCTGTCAAGAAGAGTCTGTCTTGCTTCCTCACGGTCAAAGCTGTCAGTATCTGTAAAATCTTCGTTTGTTGTAATCCATCCGAGATACTTCTCACGAAGTCCTGTGATATTCCACTCCTCCTTCGGAAGAGCTGAAGCACAGTAAAAATCAACTGATTCATTAACAGAATCATCAAGCATCTTGAGAATCGAAGTCTTGAGGTCTTCACCGTCAAGAACACGATTACGCTGACCGTAAATAATTTCACGCTGACGATTCATAACATCGTCATACTGAAGAACATTTTTACGGATTGCAAAGTTCTGTGATTCCTTCTTCTTCTGTGCTGACTCAATGCTTCTTGAAACCATCTTTGACTCGATAGGCATATCCTCGCCGGCACCGAGTGTATCCATAACACCCTGAAGTCTTTCACCGCCGAACAAGCGCATAAGGTCATCTTCAAGTGAAAGGTAGAAACGGCTGGCACCCGGGTCACCCTGTCGACCTGCACGACCTCTCAACTGGTTATCAATTCGACGTGAATCATGACGCTCTGTACCGATAATGAACAAGCCGCCTGCTTCACGAACCTTTTCTGCTTCTTCCTTGATTTCATCCTTGAATGCTTTTTCAAGCTCAGCATATGTCTTTCTTGCCTCAAGGATTTCCTCGTTATCTGTTTCTGCAAAGCCTGTAGCCTCTACGATAAGCTCCTCGGAATAATCCTTACGGCGCATTGCAGCCTTTGCAAGGAATTCGGAGTTACCGCCGAGCATGATATCAGTACCACGGCCTGCCATATTTGTAGCGATTGTAACTGCACCGAATTTACCGGCCTGTGCAACAATCTCAGCTTCCTTATCATGGAACTTTGCATTCAAAACCTCGTGCTTGATTCCACGCTTTTTAAGGAGCTTTGAAAGAATTTCTGACTTTTCGATTGAAATAGTACCGACAAGAACAGGCTGACCTTTTTCGTGGCACTCAATAACCTGCTCAATAAGTGCATTATACTTTGCGGCCTCTGTCTTGTAAACAACATCGTGGTTGTCCTGACGAATCATCGGCTTGTTTGTAGGAATCTCAACAACATCAAGAGAATAAATCTCCTGGAATTCCTGGCTCTCTGTCATAGCAGTACCTGTCATACCCGAAAGCTTCTTGTAAAGACGGAAGTAGTTCTGGAAAGTGATAGTTGCAAGAGTCTTGCTCTCGTGCTCAACCTTAACATTTTCCTTTGCTTCAATTGCCTGATGCAAGCCTTCGTTATAACGACGGCCGAGCATAATACGACCTGTGAACTCGTCAACGATAAGAACCTGATTGTCCTTAACAACGTAGTCAATATCTCTTCTCATAACTCCAATAGCCTTGATAGCCTGATTGATGTGGTGAAGAAGTGTCATATTATCAGCATCCATAAGGTTTTCAACATTGAAGTATGCTTCAGCCTTTGCGATACCGTTCTTTGTAAGTGAAGCAGTTCTTGCCTTTTCGTCAACAACGTAATCGCCGTCAACCATATCTTCAGCATTCTGCTTTGTATCAATTTCCTTAACAACTGACTTTGTAAGTGTAAGAACAAAGTTATTTGCAAGAGTATAAAGCTCTGTTGACTGGTCACCACGACCTGAAATAATAAGCGGTGTACGAGCCTCATCGATAAGAATTGAGTCAACCTCATCGACAACGGCAAAGTTATGACCACGCTGAACCTTGTTCTCTTTGTACGGAACCATGTTATCACGAAGATAATCGAAGCCCATTTCATTATTTGTACCATAAGTGATATCGGCATTATAAGCTTCTTTACGCTCATTGTTATCAAGTCCGTGAACGATAAGACCAACCTTAAGTCCCATAAACTTGTAGAGCTTGCCCATCCATTCGGAGTCACGACGTGCAAGATAATCGTTAACTGTAACGATATGTACACCATCACCCGAAAGAGCATTGAGGTATGCAGGAAGCGTAGCAACAAGTGTTTTACCTTCACCTGTCTTCATCTCGGCAATTCTGCCCTGATGAAGAACGATACCACCGATAATCTGTACAGGGAAGTGCTTCATTCCGAGCACACGCCACGAAGCCTCACGGCAGGCGGCAAATGCCTCGGGAAGAATATCATCAAGTGTTTCTCCCTTTGCAAGTCTTTCCTTGAATTCGGGGGTTTTTGCCTGCAATTCCTTGTCGGAGAGCTTAGAATACTCCTCTTCAAGTGCAAGCACCTTATTTTTTAACGGATTTACTCTCTTAACTTCTTTAGCAGAGTAATCACCGAAGATTTTTTTAAGTAAGCTCATATTTTCATTCCTTTCAGAAACCATATAAAGTTATTGTATCACAATATTTTAAATTAGACAAGTGTTTCATCAAAGCTGATTGTAATTTCTTTGTGAGAAAGAGAAAGCTGGGTATAGCTGACACCTGCCGCATCAAACATTCTCTTCGACGCACGTACTCCGTCAGTATCCTTATACTTGTCGGAAAGATAATAAACGTGCTTGATTCCACACTGAATAATCGCCTTCGCACATTCGTTGCAAGGGAATAATGCAACATAAATCGAGCAACCGTTTAACGGTGCACCCGCATTGTTAAGAATCGCATTCAGCTCCGCATGGCACACGTACGGATATTTTGTATCATATTCACTGTTGCCCTTGCGCTCCCACGGGAAACAGTTATCATCGCAGCCGAGAGGGAATCCGTTATATCCGACGGACATTATTTTTTTATTTTCATTTACGATACAGGCACCGACCTGAGTATTCGGGTCTTTACTGCGCATTGAAGCGAGCAGTGATACTCCCATAAAATATTCGTCCCATGAAATGTAATCTTCTCTTTTTGCCATTTCAGTTCCTCCTAAAATTTGCAAATTCTGTTGATTGCACCGCTTTCCCCGTAAGCAGAAACAATAAATGTATTTTCATCGACAAAGCAGAAATTGAGAATTCCGCTGTCGAAAAGCTCAGCATCCTTAACAATGGTTGAGCTTGCATTTGTATCTGTCATAACCATTGCTTTTCCACTGCTGTCCGAAGTGAAGTACACAAATCTCGTTCCATCCTCACTTGCAGTAAATCCGTTAAAGCTGTCGAAAACAGTTTTCTTACCCGATACGCTTTCACCCGTGTAAACATTCGTAAATTCAGCCTCGGCAATATTCATTATCCATTCACCGCTGACAGCATATTCTGAAAATTTTCCGCTGAAGGTAGTAATCGGATTTTCCTTGTCGCCGTTTTTAACGAGATTAAATCCGTCATCTGAGTTAACAAAGCAATAATATGCTCCGTCCTTTTCCCACAAATCATAGCTCGGACATCCGTTAACCGTCGATGCGGAATTCTTGCTCCAGTGACGTGAGTTTGCAAAGGTAAGCATATTATATGTCTTTTCCTCAGCACCCGTATCTGTCGTTCTTGCAGAAGCGAACAAATCCTTACTGTCCATCGTATTAAGTGAAGTATCGGTGAAAATCGCCCAGTCCTCACGATAGGTTCCGTCTTCTGAAACAAGTCTGTCACGCTGTGAGAACATCAGAACCATCGTACCCGAACTAAGGTTGAACGAATACAATTCGGAATATGTTTTCTCCGTTTTATATGAGTCCTCTGCATCCATATCAACCGCAATAACATATGATGTTGATGCTTCCTTCTTAAGTGCCTTCGGGCAATCCATCATACGCACAAAAACGTAAGAATAGAGCTTTGTGTCCGATTCCTGCTTCGG